>JAOTVR010000097.1 GCA_029863305.1 Gammaproteobacteria bacterium
CAGCTTCGCCCCGGCGGCCGCGGCGCCGGTGACCGGACCGGCAATGGCCCCGCCGCCACCAAATCCGCCCGCCGTTGCCGTGACGTCCACCGCGAACTTGACCGTGTTTATTGTGGCAAGCCGGGCAGAATTACTGGCGTTTCTCGCGATGAGCTGCCGCACAGCTTTTGCCGCTGCCTGTGGGTCCCCGGGTAACACGTCGCAGCGTATCGATCTCTTGAGGACATACGCCTTGTGGCCGTCAACGGCGGTGTTGACCCATTCTTTCACCATGTCCTTGCCGGCCATTACGGTGGAGATATACGGCGTATACATACTCGCGATGCCAAGCAAGCCGTTTGTCGTAAGAACCGCCAACTCTTCGGCCATGATCAGTTCGAAGTTCGCGCGCTCACCTTCCTCAATCCCGATTATCTTCAGGACCGAGTTGATCGCACCAAATATCGGGACCGCACCGACCACGTCCGGCAGCCCTGAGCCACAAGCTTCCGCAACATTACTTGCGAACTCCATACCGGTCTCCGCAAGTCCCGAGCCGTCATTGGCGATTGCCGAAGCGCTCTTGCGTAAATGTGTTCCCGCAAACGCGCGGTCGAATGCCTGCTGACGATGCAGACCAACCAGCGCCTTGGCGGCGAGGTCTGCCTGGTAATCCCCTCTAGAATTTGCTTGTCTCATTATTATTGTCGCTTGCTGCCAGGATTTTTTATCATCATAGACATTTGGGATCCGCCAATCCAGTTCAATGCCCGAATTAACGGCAAACCAAAGCCGGGAAATACGTTAGTCTGCATATACTGATGCATCAGGCACTGAGAAGAACAATGATCACTAAATTTGGGCTGCACGAGAGTATGCAATGAAACATGGAGCAGCGGCTTGCCAGCTTACCGGATTCCCCGAACTACACGCTGAAGCTTTCCAGGAGGTTGCCGATGCAACCAAATTCGTTATCGCTTCACGCGCGGTTGGAAAATATGCGACCGGTCTGATTGAAGAAAGTTACGCTTCGAAGGGATTCCACAACAAGGCAAAATCCTGTAACTGGGGGCCCATGGCGGGGTTTGTCCTCACTGACCCGCGTTTCACCAAGGTTGGCGGCTCTGCCGAAGGACAGCAAGGACAAGCAAAAGCGCTCGACCATGCCTTTCACGAGAAAGCCGCTGCGGTACCTGTCTATGTCTCCGACGAAAGGCTGCGTTGGCTCGAGCGAAACGTAAAGATGCATGTTATGTCCGCGAGCCCGGAGCGACGTAACTATCAGGCAACTTCGCCGTGGGGATTGCAACTCAAATTCACGCTGCTACGCGAACGGCCGCCAGCGGCAACGGCGGATATGTGGCGCGTCTACTACCATCAGGCGGAAACCGAAAGCGCCCGCGGCATGCAGGTCGGGCCGTACTCGGCGGAATCCGACAGTGGTCTGATATCGGTACTGGCGGTGCGGGATCCCCTGTGCACGGTCAGAATCTCAGACTATCGATCGGCAACGACCGGCGACTACGACCTGTTTCTTATTTTTGCGCGCTCCAGCCAGTATTCGCCCGACAAGGGTGATCGGCGCATGGTCTCCCACGCCCAACTTGAGACCAATATTCGGAGCGGCGCGCCTGCAGGCGAAGATCCCCACCTGGGTAACATCACGCCGCGTATCCGAGCTGTCAGAGACAAACTCAACCTGGCGATACAGCGCAAAGGCTACACCGGGGGCGACATGGTGCATCACAGTGACGAAGGCGGGCGGCCGTTCGTCGAGGACGTCGACTTGCCTGTCTTTGCCGTGCTACCAGGCGCAAGCGGCGCCTTTGGCATCGAGAGCGTTGAGGACCTGCGGCAATTCATCACCGAAAATGTGCGCGGACAGTATGCGCCGGTGCTCCATCCAGGCTGGATGAAACAAATGGTGTTTCACAGTTCAACGGATATCGCTTCCGCTACGCGGCATGCAATCAGGCAAGGCGCAATGCTGAAAGAGCTAAAGAAGACGGTGCCACGACAGAATTGATCGAAGTATTTGCCAGTGTCGGGCGGGCTTTGAGTCTACCAGCCGTGGCCAATGCCCTTGCTCATATTGACGACGCCGAAATACAACAATAGTTTTTTCTCGACCGGCACGTCATTCGCGAATCCGGCTACGTTCGTCCGTGCGATCGGATGATTGTCGCCGCCACGTAACATCGACTTGGCCTGACCCTTCGCTGTTCGTGCTGCGACTTTTTTTACTCCTCCCGCGACCAGCTCATTGGCGACATCCACCGCATGAAACTCCTGACCGGAACGTTGCACGACAGACCAAACATTGAACGGTACCGGCATGCGCTGGAAAACCTGTTTGACAAGGGCCGAACTAAACAGAATTTGTGCTGCACCGTCGCTCGCGATCTTCAGACCACCTTGCTCAACCGCTTTGCCCAGCGAGTCACCGGCGGCGAGCGAAGTTCCTGCTTCCAGCATGCCTTTGGCCATGATGAGCGTGTATTCGGCGCCCGAAGTCAGCTTATTACCCCCCACCTTGAACATGCCCAGAACCAGGCTGCCGCCACCGTGCAATAACGCCGCACCCGCCTTGCCCGTGTCCTGATATTTGTAAACACCCTTCAGGGCAGAACTCGCTCCCAACAGACCGGCAGCCGCCCCGCCGGTCGCAATCGTGGAGCCCACTGCCACAATGTCTGCGGATGAATCGCGTACGAACCTCGCGACGTTTATCATGCCGTCGTATTCGTCGACGGCATTTTCGATCTCGGCATGGTTCTCGCGCTGGACCTCTCTCAGGAGATTCGTGAATTTTCGTCGATTCTCAGCCGTTCGCTCCAGTTTGTATTCCAGATCCCGGGCAACGTATTGCATATCGTGTTTCGCCTCAGCGCGGTAGTCATTCATATCTGCGTCGGCGTGTCGCTGAGCAGTCTCGCGAACACTTGACCAGTCGACGTCGACGGTGCGGGTTGTGGGTAGATCCCAGCTAAACGGGTTGTACCAATTGCTCTGCGACATGTCCCTCGTCTCCGCCAGGTCCCATTGGCATTGCGAGGTGTGGTACGACCTGTTGAGACGCGCCACGATGTCCCAGTCGACGGCGAATTGGGTTCCGTAGTTGTCGATCATTGAATAAGCCACACTACCCCCCCGGATTTCGAATAACGAAAACTGTCCACAACAGTCAAAGTGTAGAACAAAAATCGGGCAGTCGATTCTGCGGCATTGTTTGCCGCACGCCGACGTGCATATTCACATCGGTCTTTTCAGTGGCGCGGTTGCCATCTGCCTGGATCAACACTAATCCTCCAGCGCCTTTTCCAGGTAGTCGCCGAACGTTTTCAGCACCTTGATCCGGGTGTAGTTCTTGTTGTCCGCCGGTATCAGTTCCCACGGGGACACGTGCGTGCTCGTGTACTTGACCATGTCATGAGCCGCGTTTTCATACTCGTACCACTTGCCGCGATTTCGCCAGTCTTCGGTCGTCAGTTTCCAGCGCTTGTAAGGCTTTAACCTGCGATCCTCGAAACGCGCCAGTTGTTCCTCCGGTGTGATATGCAGCCAGAACTTGACGAGGATCGTGCCGTCTTCGATCAGCTGGTCCTCGAAGTCGTTGATCTCGGCGTACGCGCGCCGCCACTCCTTATCATTCGCAAATCCCTCGACGCGTTCAACCAGCACGCGCCCGTACCAACTGCGGTCGAAGATTGTCAGCCGCCCGGAGCGCTGCAGGCGTCGCCAGAACCGCCACAAATAATGCCGCGCGTTTTCCTCATCGGTCGGCGCGCCAAACTGCAGCACACGATAATTGCGCGCATCCAGGGTAGGAATGATGCGGCGAATGACGCCGCCCTTGCCAGCCGCGTCGGGACCTTCGAACACGAGCACCGACGAGCGATCCTTTGCCAGCGCTTCTCGTTGCAGCAGATGGATGCGGCGTTGCTGCTTGGCCAGTTTGCGCTGGTAGCTCGATTTGTCGAGCGTCGGCGACATATCGAGCGTGCTGAGTACGGTGACGTGTCCTTCAGGCTCAGGTGGCAAAGTATCTTCTGCCTCCATTGCCTCGGCGTCGATCAGCAATTCGTGGGTTGGTGTGTGGTCTGATTTCTCGAGACGCGCGACCAGTGCATCGAGCAAAACCTGCGCCACCGTCAGCGTCCGATAATTACTGTCCATGCCCTCGACGATGTGCCACGGCCCATACTCGGTGTTGGTCTCGGTGATCGTTCGTTCGGCGGTTTCGACGAAGCGGTCGTATATCTCCCAGTGATCCCAATCTTTCCTGGCGACCCGCCAGGCGGTTTCCGGATCGGCCTCGAGTGCCTCGAGGCGTTGCTTCTGTGCGTCGCGGCTCAGATGCATCCAGAATTTCAGGATCAACATGCCATCGTCGGCAAGCGCGCGTTCGAACGCCTGTGTCCGTTTCAACTCCGCGACATATTCTTTTTCCGAAATACGATCGTTGACGCGATCGAGGAACGGCCGCGAATAACGGCCGCTGAGATTGAGCGACATCCTGCCGACGGGCGGCAAGTCGCGCCAGAAGCGCCAGAACTTGGGGTGCTGGCGATCGGCTTCGGGCAGCGGCCCGTAGGCGTTCGTGCGCATCAACCGTGTGTCCATCCACGCATGCAGCTGGCTGACCGTCGAGCCCTTGCCCGCGCCGTCGACGCCGGCGAAATCGACCATGACACTAAAGTCGGCGGTCCGGCTCAGGAGCATCTGCGCTTCGAGCAACTGCTGCCGGATATCCTGCGCACGTGCCTTGAAAACTTTCTTGGATACCGTTTGTTCGAGTTCGGCCGTCCTGAACATGTTCCCGCCCGTCAATGAGCTCGATTCGTCAGAGACTGAAGTGTACCGCTTTGACGTGGCCGAGGGACAGGCACTTTATCCGAGGGACAGGCACCTTAACTCGTCGAAATAAGGTGCCTGTCCTTCTAATTGTTACGGCACGACCTTCGTCGCCGGGTTGGAATAGACGCTCTGGACTTCCGCCGAATTAAAGGAGGTCGCGACGAACTCGTAGGTGCCCGGTGCCAGGTTTTCCACCACATAGGACGAGATGCCCGGGTTATCGATCCTGACCGAGTTGGGATAGCTGCCCGGCGTCGTGCCCCAGTAGATCCAGTAGCCGGCGAGATCGGTCAGCGGCGTACCATCCTCGTTCTGGGTTGGCGGCGTCCAGGTCAACGTGACCGAGCCAAGGCTAACCGCGTTGACGGTGATCGAGAACGGGCCGAGCGTCGCGTTGTCGGCGCCATCGGTTACCGTGATGCTGATATTGCTGTAGACGCCAACATTCGCATCGGTCGGTGTCCCCGAGATAACACCGTTCGAGGTATTGAAACTCGCCCAACCCGGCAAGCCGGTCACAGAAAACGTCAGGCTATCGCCATCCGGGTCGCTCGCCGTCGGTATGAAACTGTAGGCAGTATTCGCGTTCACCTGGCTCGGTGGCGCGCCCGAAATCGTCGGTGGGGAATTGGGTGCAGCATCCACCGTGATCGTGAACGCCGGCAGGCTGGCGGACGCCTGGCCGTCCGATACGTTGATCACGATATTGCCGAAACTACCCGCGTCGCCGGCGCCCGGTGTACCCGACAGGTTTCCGCTCGCAGCGTCGAAGCTCGCCCACGCGGGACGATTGGTGACGCTGAACGTCAGCGCATCGCCATCGGCGTCGTTCGCTGTCGGCGTGAAGTTGTACGGGTTGCCGACTGTGACCTGGGTTGGAGGATTCCCCGAAATCGTCGGCGCCGAATTGGCCGCGTTGACGATGATCGAGAAGGCCGCCAGGCTCGCCGAAGCCGCGCCGTCGGAAACGCTGATCACGATGTTGTTGTGCGCACCGGTGTTGCCGGAGCCCGGCGTGCCGGACAAACGGCCCGTCGCCGTGTTGAAGGTCGCCCATGACGGCAGGTTGCTGACGCTGAATGTCAGAACATCGCCATCGGGGTCGCTGGCCGTCGGTGTGAAATCGTACGCGCTACCAACGACGACCTGCGCCGGCGGCGAACCGGCAATGGTCGGCGCCGCATTGGTCGTTGTCACGTTGATCGCAAACGCGGCGAGGCTCGCCGAGGCCGCGCCATCGGTCACGGTGATCACGATATTGTTGTGCGGACCGACGTCACCGGAGGTCGGCGACCCCGACAAACGTCCCGTCGTTGTATCAAAGCTCGCCCATACCGGTGGATTCGTAATGCTGAACGTCAGTGGATTCCCGTCGGGGTCACTCGCGCTCGGCGTGAAATCGTACAGGCCACCCACCGACACCTGCGTGTTGGGTGTACCGGAAATCGATGGCGCCGAATTATCGAGGTTCACGATAATCGAGAAAGCCGGCAACACGGCCGATGCGGCACCGTCGGTCACGCTGATCACGATGTTGTTGTGCGGGCCAACGTCGGCAACCGTGGGTGTGCCCGACAAACGCCCCGTCGTCGAATCAAAGTTTGCCCATACCGGCGGATTGGTGATGTTGAACGTCAATGTCTGGCCGTCCGCATCGCTCGCCGCCGGCACGAAATCGTATTGGCCACCGGCCGTGACCTGGCTCGAAGGATTGCCTGAAATAATCGGCACCGAGTTGACCGCATTCACGATGATCGAAAACGCCGGCAGGCTCGCCGATGCGGCGCCATCGGACACGCTGATCACGATGTTGTTGTGCGCGCCCACGTCATCAGGCCCCGGCGATCCCGACAGACGACCGGTCGAGGTATCGAAACTCGCCCAGGCGGGAGGGTTCGTGATACTGAATGTCAGCACGCCACCGTCCGGATCGCTTGCGGACGGCGTGAAGTCGTACTGTGCGCCGGCGGACAACTGCGATGGCGGCGTACCCGAGATCATCGGCGCCGTGTTGTCCACGTTCACGATGATCGAAAACGCGGACAGACTTGCCGATGCGGCGCCGTCGGATACGCTGATCACGATATTGTTGTGCGGGCCGGCATCAGCGGGCCCCGGTGTCCCGTATAAGCGCCCTGTCGATGTGTCGAAACTGGCCCACGTCGGCCTGCCCGAGATGATGAAACTCAGCAAGTCGCCATCCGCATCGGTCGCAGTCGGTGTGAACGAGTACATCGCGTTGGTGGCGGCCATCGTCGCGGGTGTGCCGCTGATCGTCGGCGCCCGATTGGGCGGCGGCTCCGCGCCGCCGTTTCTGACGACACCATTGATCGTGTTAACGAGCAGAATGTCACCACCGGCAACGGTGTTCAGTACACCATCAAGTGTCGCGCGGTAATCATCGGGCAACAGCGTGCGGATCAGCATGAAATCCATGCCGGCCTGCATGCCGCTGACCACCTGCTGCAGTTCCGCGACCTTCGGGCTACCGCTCACCGCGAAGGCGGCGGCGAGACCGACACGAACGGTTTCCAGCATCTGCGCCGTGACGGTCTGATCGTCAATACCCGATGTCGGCGCGGGATCGATTACCTGGTTGATCGCGGCGCTCATCGAAGCTGTCGCATCGACATCGTTCACATGCAATTCATTGCTCATGGTTTCGAGCAGCACCTGCACCGACACCACGGTTGAAATTGCGGCAGTGCGTGCATCGACTCGCGAACCGCCGATGCCGTCGCGGATGTCGTCAATCAGGTCCGAGGACAATTCACGAATTACGTCGTTACCCGACGTCGTTGTGCCGTAAGCTTGCAGGAGGTTGCGTGTACGGCGCACGGTCTCACTCAGCGCCTCCGATGCCTTGACGATTTCGGCAATGTTACTCGCGCCGATTGCCGTGTCTGACGGCCCGGTTGCGACAAGACCGGTCAGGCCACTGTTCATCGAATTGACGACGATGCGTTCGGCCGCCGCCAGGTTCTCGGCCGTCAAACCACCGGGCAGGTCCTTGGCGACCTCGACGGTGAATGTCGTGAACGGGTTGACGTTTGCCGTCGTGTTTTCGCTGGCTACAGGGATAGCGCCGAACAACGTGAAATCGGGCGCCTGACCGGTGACCAGATCGATGCCGTCACGCGCCTCGATGATCAGCGGATAGTTACCGCTTCTCGTTTTCACCGCGATGTCGAAGTCCGCGAAGGTATCGCTCACGAACTCCTGCAACACGCCGCCATCGTTTCGCACCACGCGCATCGCGGCGCCAACGACCGGACCGTCACCGACACTGCCGGTGACGTGATTCGTAATCTCGACTTCCTGTTGCTCGGACGTAGCTTTTTCATCCGATAGACAACCGCTCAGAACCAGCGAGAACGTCGCCAATAGTGCGGCGTTTCCGATGACCGTCTTTCCGCTTACTCCCTGCATGAGTGGCGCTCCTGCCTTTAGTGATGGCGGGCAACCCAGTCGGGGAATCGGTGAGGCAAAGCACACGGCACGATCGTGCCGGAAGCAGCTTTTCAACTGGCAACTCCGCTGTCGTAGGCTTGCGCCCGTAGACCGGTGGCTTTGCGCCCCAACCTTTCGATTGGTTTGCCCTGTTTCAGTGTTCTGTGTGGACGATAGCACTAACAGACAAGAAAGAAACCTGTCTCAAATTAGCGACTTATACGTTATGTTGAGTGGTCTGCGCGCCGCCGGAATCGCGACGGTTTGGAGCCCGCTCTACTAAGTTACAGGCACCTGATCTCGATGAAATCAGGTGCCTGTTTTTCTACCCGCTACGGAAGCGTTTTCGTCGCCGGGTTCGAGTACGCACTCTGAACTTGCGCCGCATTAAACGACGTCGCGACGAACTCGTAAGTGCCCGGCGCAAGGTTTTCGACCACGTAGGACGAAATGCCCGGATTGTCGATCCGGGTCGAGTTCGGGTAGCTGCCCGGCGTCGTGCCCCAGTAGATCCAGTAGCCGGCGAGATCGGTGAGTGGCGTGCCGTCCTCGTTTTGAGTCGGCGGCGTCCAGGACAAGGTCGTCGAAAACGTCCCAACCTGGTTTACATCGATCGAAAACCGCGGCAGTGACGCGGTCGCGGTGCCGTCATTGGCCGAGATCAAGATATCGCTGTAAACGCCAATATCCCCCATCGTAGGCTGACCCGTAAGGTTGCCTGTTGCGGCATTGAAGGTGGCCCACTCGGGGATGTTATCGATTTCAAAAGTCAGCGAGTCCCCATCGGGATCCGAAGCGATTGGCGAGAATGAATAGACGTCGCCGACCTTGACCGCGGTGGCCGGATTGCCTGAAATCTGCGGCGGTGTATTGCCCGAAGGCGTGCCCGAGTTGTCGTCAGCCGCTGAAGCGGCTTCTTTGTCCGATAAGCAACCGCTCAGAACCAACGATAATGTCGCCAGCAATGCGACGATCCGGATGACTGTCGTGCCATTTGTGCCCTGCATGGGTAGTGCTCCTGCCTGTCGTTTGGCGGGCAACCCATTCTGGGAATCGGTGAAGCAAAGCACGCAGCACGATCGTGCCGGCAGCAGTTTTTAAACTGGCAACTCCGCTGTCGTAGGCTTGCGCCGTTAGACCGGTGGCTTTGCGTCCCAACCTTTCGATTGGTTTGCCCTGTTTCAGTTGTCGATTAGGACGATAACACTAATAAAGAGAAAAAAAACGTGTCTCAAATTAGCGACTTATGGATTATGTTGAAAACCGGAATCACGTTGCGGACGAGCGGGCATCCTCGATCACTGACACAAGGTGACGCACGCAAATACGTTATGTCGCAATACACGCACAGGTCTTTTCCACCGTCCTTACAGTCGCTTGCGCACGCTTGCTGAACGGACGTCGAGAAAACCGTCTGCATTCAGCGACAAAAAGGCGTCGTGTGCATTCGCCACGGTCGGTCATGCACAGACTTCCTGGCGCGATGAAGTTCTAACTCTCTGTTTTATAGAAGGTCAGCAAAAATTGGCACGAATTATGCTTGGTGTGCCGCATGACATATTCTACGACGACAACGCAACGACGACTTCTCGCGGTATTCGCATTGGCCCTGTTGGCCGGCGGCTGCCTGAGCAAATCCGATTCGGAATCCGGCAACAAACCCGATGGCAACGTGGCCGGCCAGGGCAATTCCGCGCCTTCTATCCAGGGCAACCCGGCTACGGCCGTGATGGTCGGCGATAATTATTCGTTCACGCCATCGGCCAATGACCCCGACGGTGACCCTTTGACATTTGCTGTCAGTAACCTGCCCCGATGGGCCTCGTTTGACACGGGCAGCGGGCGCCTGAGCGGACAACCTCTGCTCGGTGATGAAGGGGTTTACACGGGCATCGGGATAAGCGTTACGGATGGACAGACCACCAATTCCCTGCCCGGGTTCTCTATCGAGGTCACGCAGGCTGCGCTCGGGTCCATGACATTGAGCTGGACCCCGCCTACGCAGAATGAAGACGGGACCGCGCTCACCGATCTCGCCGGCTACAAGTTCTACCTCGGCAAGTCGCCGGGCAACTACGGATCACCGATTCGTGTCGACAACCCGGGTATCACCAGCTACGTCGTCGAGAACCTGCTTCCCGATACCTACTACGTCGTTGCCACGTCGTTCAACACTTCCGGGATCGAAAGCGCGTATTCGAACATGGCCATCAAGACAGTCGCAGCACCCTGACGACGTACTCCCCGATGGCAAGCGCCGCCGTCAGCCCGGGCGACTCGATGCCGAACAGGTTAACGAGGCCCGGCACCCCATGATCGGCTTCGCCGTGGATCTGGAAATCAGCAAACGCTGCGCCTGGTCCGGATAGCTTGGGGCGAATGCCGGTATAAGCGGGCGTGAGTCTTTCTTCATCCAATCCCGGAAAGTAATGCCTGATGGCCTTGACGAAGTCGGGCTTGCGGCTCTCATCGAAACTGTAATCCACAGAATCGATCCACGTGACATCCGGACCGAAGCGTGCGGCTCCCGAGAGATCATTTGTTGCATGGATACCGAGCCCGCCATCCTCGGGAACCGGATAAACGAGGCGCCGGAACGGTGACTTGCCCTGGTAGGCGAAGTAGTGTGCTTTCGCCAAATGCCTGGTCGGAATGCTTCCCTGCAGAAGCCCGCCCTGTGGGACATCGAGATCAGCCAGTAAGGCCTGCGCCCACAACCCGGCCGAATTGATCAGCGTCTTGCATGAAAAGGCCGCCCCGCCGCTCTCGAACTGCAGGCCATCTCTGATGCTCACCTTCGATACCTGGCTGTTCAACACCACGGCACCGCCATGCATCTCGATCTCCGCCTGCAAGGCGGTCATCAGCTCATGAGAATCGATGATGCCCGTCGACGGCGACAACATCGCCGCGGCACAGGTGACATTCGGCTCGAGCTCACGAGCTTCGTCGACGCCAAGAGTCTTCAGGTCGGTGACGCCGTTCCTGGCAGCCTGGTCTTTGATAGCCGCGAGCTTGCCGATGTCGTCTTTTCCTGGCGCGACGATCAGTTTGCCGATGCGTTCGTGGGCGACGTGATGCTCCTCGCAATAGGCGTACAGCATGTCCTTACCCTGAACACACAAGCGCGCTTTGAGCGAGTCCTCGGGGTAATACAGGCCCGCGTGAATGACCTCGGAGTTGCGGCTGCTCGTGTGCATGCCGATCTGAGATTCCGCTTCGAGCACCACAACGTCACGGCCTTCCCTGGCGAGACATCGCCCGATGGCGAGGCCGACGACACCTGCGCCCACGACGACACAGTCGAGCTTTTCCGTCATGCGCTTACAGCGAGGGCCGTGCGCCCGTGATGCCGCCGTCGACAGGAATGACGACGCCGGTCACGAAGCTCGCGGCCGGCGACGCCAGATAGATCGCCACGCCGGCCATGTCTTCGGGCCGACCATGGCGTTTCAGCGGAGTGTCTTGTCGAATCTGCTCACCAAGTTTATCGATCGTCGCCGCCGTCATCTTGCTGGGGAACAAGCCCGGTGCGATCGCGTTAGCGGTGATGTGCCGATCCGCGAGATGGGCCGCCAGGGTACGTGCCAGATGGTGCACCGCAGCCTTGCTCGGGCCGTAGGAAAACGTCGGCAGCCGGTTCACGTTGAGACCATCGACCGAGCCCACCATGATGATACGGGCCGGGTCTTCGGCGCTCGCGGCCTTCTCGAGCAAGGGCAACAGCGCCTGGGTCAGGAAGAACGGCGACTTGACGTTGATCGTCATGACCTTGTCCCAGGCACTCTCGGGAAACTCGTCGACCGGCGCGCCCCAGACTGCGCCCGCGTTGTTCACCAGAATATCCAGCTTCTGCTCACGACGCTGGATCTCCTCGACCAGCGAGCCGATTCCATCCGCCGTCGACAGATCCGCCGGAATCGAGACGCACTGACCGATCTCCGACAGGCGGGCGGCCGTCGCATCACAGGCCTCGGCTTTACGGGCGGAGATGTACGTCTTAACGCCATGCGTGACGAACCCTTCGGCGATCATCTCGCCGATGCCGCGCGAGCCGCCCGTGACCAGTGCCACCTTCCCCGAAATATCAAACAAATCTTTCATTTATTCGTCTCTTTTCTGCAGACCCGGCCCCAGCGAGCGTTCGTTCGCATGGTACCGCAGAACCCGCGCATCGCCTCGGTTTTCGTGACGCGCGTAGCGGATTGTACTTAATGCTATTGACAATCATTCTCATTTGGAGTTGAATAATCGCCAGGCTCTTAAGTTGTTGAAATCATGTATATCTGCATCTGCAACGCCGTCACAGACAGGCAAATCCGCAAGGCGGCGAAGGCTGGCGTGCGCGATCTGAGGCAGCTGCAAAAAGAGCTCGGCGTCGCCAGCAATTGCGGTTCCTGCAAGGAAACGGCGCTCGAAATATTGCGTGAGCATCGCCCGGATCGCTCACTCGCCGAGCCGCAAATGTACGAGCCGTCTCCGGCGTAACATCCTAAGCCCGTCCTTCGTAACAACAAAGCGGCCTGGTGGCTGCTTTGCTGTATCATGCCGGTCAAATCCCGAAAACAAATTACGGAGCTTTCCATGAAGGGTGATGCCACTGTCATCGAGCACCTGAACCGTGTTCTGAAGAACGAACTGACAGCAATAAACCAGTACTTCCTGCACTCGCGCATGCTGAAGGACTGGGGACTGAACAAGCTCGGCGACTATGAGTTTGGCGAGTCTGTGGACGAGATGAAGCACGCTGACTCGCTGATCGAACGCATATTGTTCCTGGAGGGCCTGCCGAGCATGCAGAACATGGGCAAGTTGCGGATCGGCGAAAACGTGCCCGAGATGCTGCAATGCGATCTCGATCTCGAACTGGACGCCCTGCCCGACCTGAAAGCCGCTATCGCGTATTGCGAGAACCACAAGGACTACGTGAGTCGCGAACTATTCGATGCGATTCTGACATCCGAGGAAGAGCACGTGGACTTCCTGGAAACGCAGCTAGCGCTGATCGAGAAGATAGGCGTGGAGAATTATCTCCAGGCACAAATCTGAGTAATGCGATCGCACAAAAAACCCCCGCCGAAGCGGGGGCTATCGATGCACTTTGCGGCAGATTGACTAGATTCTGCGGCGGCCCGCAAGGCCCATTCCAAACAAGCCCAAGCCCAGCAGCGCCAGGGTCGAGGGTTCCGGGACCTTGACCGCGTTAACAGCGGCGATGGTCCATGTTTGGCCGCCATCCGATGAATACCTGAGCGACATACCGCCGCCACAGCAACCCTCGAAACCCACCAGTCCGAGCGTTCCGCCACCATCCGTACCAAACTGTATGACGTCCTCGTTTGTCCAGTCGTAATTCCACCAGATGTCCTCAGCGACCGTAGCCTGGCCAACCCTATAGACGCCTCCGCCATTTCCCCAGTCTCCTCCAAACTGCCATAAGGTGTTGGAATCTTGAGAAAAGTCGATGGTAAACAGGGTTGCGATGTTCTGGTTCGGTCCACCGCAAGTTTGCACACTACCAACGTTATCGAGCGCGCCAATCGACACATCACAGACTTGAGATCCGTTATTGTGAAACTCCGGCAATAAATCGCCGAAGACCGTGTCAGTGGAGCTGACCACGTAGGTGCTTGTGCGCACCTCCATGTTGATCGAGTAGATGCTGACGGGATCAGCCTGGGCGGTTACTGATGCGAGACCTATTACGAGTCCTGTCAGCGCCACGTTCATTATTCTTGTTTTCATATCGACAATCTCGGTGGAAAATGGATTCGGATACTACAATGCAGGTGTCGTGCCGCATTTATCTGAACTCCTATCAATCAACGACTTACTGTCTTTTTATCGGCAAGATTCTTCTTTTGCCTGGCGCGCTGTGTAAAGCTGATCGACGCTCGAGCCTGGTAATCTGTGCAATCTCAGGAATTCTCGACCGCAGTCCTTTGCCGCATCGCTTCAGGCGCGTGGCGTGGACGGGCGCGTCAGCGTAGCACCCACGCCCCCAGGCAATTTGCCCCGATTCCACCTGTCCGATCAGAGAGCGCGTAAGAAACCCTGGCGATGCCGGACACGATGAAAGC
>JAOTVR010000098.1 GCA_029863305.1 Gammaproteobacteria bacterium
CAATCTCGGCACCGAACAGCGCCGCGGATAACGGCTTCGATCGCGCGGCCGCCCTGCGTACCGCAACTGCCGTGTTGATGATCGATGTTGCGCGTGCAGATGACGTGTTCGATGAGAGTGAATTCGATCGTGTGTTGCAGCTTATTGAGACACATTTCAACCTGGCCCCTGAAGAAGCGGCGGAACTTGTAAATAGCGCCAACGAAAAGGCCGAAGACCTTATCTCCGTGCATGAGTTCACACAGGTTTTGCACCAGCATCTCGACGAGAAAGAAAAAGCCCGCATCATCGCGTTGCTATGGCAGATTGCGTATGCCGACGGTCGGCTCGACAAATACGAAGACTCCCTTGTACTGAAAGTCAGCGACCTGCTGCACGTCGGCCGGGGACGCGTGATGCGCCTCAAGCACGACGCTGAACTCGCCGCAAGCTGACCTCAGCCGGCGTTCACAGAAGTTGAGAGTGCCCGCGGGACCAGGTCTCAGTTTCTGCCGGATTATGTCAAAGTCAGCCGGGTCGTGATGCGATCTGGGCCATGTATCTGAGATGTCGCGACCAGCGGCAGGCGGCTGAACATAAGGCAGCACGGGCCTTTCAGCGTGTTTCCCGGCTGAATCCGAAAACCGACGCTCCGAGACACGCCCCGTAGCAACGACAGCCTTGGTTTTACTCGGTTTTTTGACGGTGTTCATAGCGGGCGCTGTGAACTCCGTCCAGAATTATGCTCTTACGTCGTTTGGGTCGATGGGTATTCGTATGCTAAGAGCTTCGCTGGCCGTCCTAGCCACAATTTTGCTGGTGGGCGTATTGTCTGTGCTAATCGTCGAATCGAGGGCGGTTAGAGAAGACTATTACGCCGAACACGCCGATCGCATGCGCGCGATCGAGACCAGCAAGAACGATCTCACGGCAATCATGCAAGTTGCGCAAAGTGCCTACGAAGACGGTCGTCCGGTATCGGCCTCAACGGAACTCGCATTTTCGCGCCTGACGGAAAATAACGCATTGTTACAGCGCGCCGATGAACGTCTGCGTGGCAACACCACGGTCGACACACATTTGTCGACCTACGACACTGAGCTCAGCGGCTTCGTCCGCGATGGCCAGGCTTTTACCGCGCGTCAAAACGCCTTCGCCGATGCATTGCGCACATTGCAGGAAGAGTCACCTGACGTCGTAAAAGACCTGCGTCGAGATAACCTGCGTCTCGAGTCGCAGAACGCTTTTTCACTCGCCATTGAAGTAATCGAATTCGCGACCGGCGGTGGCAGCGGGGATGGCCGGCAGCTGAAACAGCGTATCGAGCAACTGGGCAGCAGCACGGCGGCCAGAACACAGGCACCGGGAACCCTGGACGCGTTTATCAACGCGGCAAATGCTGTCATTGAGCAAAAAGCTGCTGCGGGCCTGGCGCTGCAGAAAATCAGCAGCAGCCGTATCGTTGAACATCTATGGGCGCTGTCCGATGAAATCCTGAACGATAACCGACGCACGGTAAGCCGCGCCGAACGGGCAGGCCTGTTACTGGCGGTGTGTACGGTTCTTCTGCTGATTGGCGCCGGCTACGCGATGTTCCGACTGCAAACGAGTTATCGCGAATTGAACAGGAGCAATCGCGAACTTGAAAGCATCAACAACTCTCTGGAGGAACGGGTGACGGATCGGACACAGGAACTGTCCGCCGCTTATGACGACCTGAAGGAATCCCAGGTCCAGCTCGTGCAGGCCGAGAAGATGTCGTCGCTTGGGGAACTTGTTGCCGGCATCAGTCACGAAATCAACACACCGCTCTGGTACCTCATCAGCAACTCCACAGTCCTGCAGGAACGCATGGAACAAGTCGGCGAATTCTGCGACATCGCCGAAGACATGATCGCAGGAGTGAAGTCTCAAACCGGCGTTAAAGAAGCTATCAGCCGCGGTCTTATGGGCATGCAGCGCATGCTGAAAGATGGCATGAAAGACGACATCGACGAAGCGAAAGACCTGATTCAGGACAGCATCGAGGGTCTGGAGGAGCTGACCGAACTCGCGCAGAGCCTGAAGGACTTCAGCCGGCTGGACCGTGCCCGCTACGGCGAGTTCAATGTTAACGACGGTCTTGATAAGACGCTGCTGATCGCGAAGAACAAGCTGAAAGACAAGGTGTCTGTGCACAAACACTATGGCGACCTGCCGACGATTCATTGTTCACCGTCACAGATCAATCAGATATTTCTCAACTTGCTGACCAACGCAGCCGATGCCATTGAAGAAAGCGGCGACATCGTAATCAGGACGATTGCCGAAGAGGGCAAGGTACGTATCAGCTTCGCCGATACCGGCAGCGGCATATCGCCGGATGCGATGTCGAAGATCCGAGATCCGTTCTTTACGACGAAGGATGTTGGCAAAGGCACCGGACTGGGCTTGTCGATTGTCGACCAGATCGTGACGTCGCATGGCGGTGAGCTCTTGATCGAGTCCGAGTTGGATAAGGGAACAACCGTGACAATTGTGCTGCCAGTTGCCGCTGCCATGCCTGCTGCAGAGGCAGACGAAGCAGAAGCGGTTGAGAAAGTAAGCGAGGAGGCGGCTGCGAACGACCCGGACAGTGACGCTGAATCGTCGCTGGAGATGATCGATAACGACGACGGCCGGGACGACGTTCCCGAAGTGGCAACGGTGTGATCCGTGACATTGAATGAAGGCATGAAATGACCGATAAGGCGCGCATACTTTTTGTTGATGACGAGAAGCGGGTTCTGAACTCGATGCGCGGTCTGTTTCGCCGGGAGTACGAGCTATTCCTGGCAACTGAGGGCGCAGAGGCGGTCCGGATTGCGACAGAAAACGATATCGATGTCATTGTTGCCGATCAGCGCATGCCCGGCATGACCGGTGTCGAAGTGCTGGCCAAAATCAAGGAACAATCGCCGCGGACCGTTCGCGTTCTCCTGACAGGCTACGCCGATCCGAGCGCGGTAGAGGGCTCGATCAATATCGGAGAGGTATTCCGCTTTTTGAGCAAGCCGTGTCCGCCGAAAATGTTGCGTGAAACGTTGAGCCTCGCCATTTCCGCGTCGCGTACCAGTCCTGTGGAAACAGCCAACGTACCGCCGTCCACAGCACAACCGGCCGCCAACTCTGTGCCGCAACACGACATTGAGGCGATTCCGCGACCAGCACCCCGCCCCGCGCCCGTTGTTGCTCCTCGGTCTGAGCCACCGGTCCACGAGTTGCCGTCGCTGGACCCGATCCACGATGACGACGAGACACAGCCGGCAATGCGCGCGCTCGACGAGTCCGCAATGCAAGCCATGAGTGAGCCTGCAGCATCGCATTGGCAGTCAGTAACGAACGTCGTCATGTCCGAAGATACCGTCGAAACGACGCAGGAAAATGTGGTGCTGACTTCGTCTACCTTGAGCACAAACGACGTCGGCGTTGTCATTTTCACCGTCGATTCGGAATTTGCCGCTACTGCAATACGCGCAGCGTCTGCCGACAGAAATACGATACTGGCAACCACGCTCGTCAAAGTTGCCCAAGCCATCCAGCAGCAGAATGCCGGCGTGCTTGTCACGGACTTCACGACCAATAATTCGATCCTGAAGAAGATCGTTGCGGCACTCAAACAGCGTATGCCGCACCTCGTAACAATCGTCGTCAGCAGTGGCAGGGATACGACCGACATGATCAATCTGATCAACTTCGGCCAGGTATTTCGCTACGTAATGAAGCCGGTTGAGCCCGAACAACTGCGAAGCGACATCAATGCCGCCGTCATCCGCCATTTGTATCTGCTGAACAACCCTGAATCCGTCAAGCGCCACCAGGTGATCGACACGCCCATCGAGGCCACCGGCGCTTCGACCACGGTCAACCGTTTTCTCGGCAGCATTCAAAATCTGCCGCCGTCGGGAACGGATCCTGCCGATACGCTTACCTGATGCACAGGGTTTTTGACCAATGACAGACGTGAAAGACAACAGTTCATTACCGCTGCTGTTTTCGATCACCGGCGCGATACTGTTGGTCGCAGTCGGAGGATGGTTTTTTCTCGAGCAGCAGGAATCGGAGCCCGCCACGACCCAAAGCGGCCGGGCTGCAGAGGCGCCGACGAGCGCGATAAGCAATGCTGCCGATGCCCCTGTGCAAAGCCCGCGGACGCTTGTCGAAAACGAACCCGAGGTCGATCCAGTCGTCGAGCAAAACGATACGGAGCTGACCGGCGCCGACGCGGACCTGCGTCTGGCCAGGCTTGCCGCGGATGCCGACATTCTTGTGTTGCCGGCCACACAGAGCGCGCTTCACTATTACGGACGGATTCTGGATGCCGATCCCGGGCACGCGATAGCGAACGCCGAGCTCGACACCATTCTGGCCAGGGTTGCGCAGACGGTCACACAACATCTCGAGGACAGGGCGTTCGTCGAGGCTCACGAAATCGCCGCGCTCGTCGCGAAGCAAAGACCGGAGCACTCACTCGTCATCGAAACGCAGCAAACGCTGGACAACCACACCGAGCAACTGATTCAACAGGCGATTCAAAACGTGCGCGACGGCAATGACGATCGGGCCGGGCAGCTTATTGCCGCTGCCGAGGGTCTGCCGGGTCGAAATCCCGACTATTTCATCGCGATTCGCGAATCCATCGCTGAAATTCAGGCGGTTCGCCAGTCTGCGGATCGTGACAGAAACGAGCGCGCACGGCTCGCCGATAATAAAGCCAGAGCCGCGTGGGTCGCGCGCATCCGCACTGCGATTGCGCAGGGTAATCTGATCGAACCCGCCGGCGCCAGTGCGCGTGACTTGCTGGCTGAACGAAACAGTTGGTCGGCCGAGCGAAACCAGTTGCGCGCTGAATTACTGGCTGCACTGATTGACGCTGCAAAATCACACCTCAATGCCCAACGACTGGATGATGCTGACGCGCTGTTGAGCGCCGCCGTGGAGCTGGGTGGCAGGGCGGACGAGCTGAACCAGCTCAGAGACTCGCTTGAAAGAGCGTTTATTGATGCAAGATCAAACCAACTGGTCGCCATGTCCGAACTGGTGCAGGTCAAATCCGTTGCTCCCCGTTACCCGCGGCGCGCGTCAAGAAGCAACTTGTCCGGATGGGTCGATGTGGTCTTCACCATTACGCCAAGCGGAGCAACGTCAAACGTCGAGGTCTTTCGAGCCGAACCGGAATCGCTATTCGACAACGCCGCAATCGATGCGGTTTCGGAATGGGAGTTTCAACCCGTCGAGTATCGTGGACAGGTAATCAGCCAGCGCGCGGGCGCGCGACTCGTCTTTCAGATCGAATAATCGCAGAGCGCTTACAAGCGTATCGGCAGATCCCTCACCCGAGTTCCGGTCGCGGCATAAACAGCGTTGCCGATAGCCGGTGGTACCGCAATCAGCGGGGGCTCGCCCAAACCGGTCGGAAACTCCGTACTCTCCATAAACCTGATGTCGACTTCCGGCACATCCGCCATGCGCAGCGGCGTGTAGGTGTTCAGATTCTGATCCCTGACCTCTCCGTTTTCGATTGTCGTTCCTTCATGCAACGCCAAACTCACTCCCCAAAGCGTTGCACCCTCCGCCTGTGCCATGGCGCCGTCCGGATGCACAACGGTACCGCAGTCGATGGTTTGCCAGATCTTCCTGACCGTGACTGCCTTTGTTTCCGCATCGACAGCGACATGGGCCACGCAGGCAGTCCAGGTCGGCATATTGCGCTCCTGGCCATGACTGACTGCAACACCCATGCCCTCACCTGCAGGCAGTTCCCTGCCCCAGCCAGACCGCTCGGCAACGTCCTTGAGCGCGGCGGCCAATCGTGCCGCGCCACCGACCGAGTTCGGTGCCGTGCCCGCATTCTTGCCGGCAGCATCCAGTCGCGCGAGTCGAAACTCGACCGGGTCTTCGCCGCTGAGCGCAGCGACTTCGTCCATAAATGATTCGACACCCCAACCGATCCAGCCAGGACCGACGGCGCGCAGCCAGCCCGGCAGAAATGTTCGCTGCGCCAGGTCGTTATTGATCGCGCGCACGCGGTGGTTTGGCAATGTGTACCAGTGATCAGCGCCGCTGATCGAAAATGTATCAAACTTGCCGTTACCGTCGACGCCGTCTGCGAGGAAGCCCGGCGCCATTGCCAGCGTTGGCCAGCCAGCCGCCGCGGCATGCTCGATGCCCGTGACAGCACCATCGCCATCGAATGACGCGTCAAATTTCGCGACCGATGGAGAGCGAACACAGTCGAAGCGGCTGTCGTCTTCACGCTGAAAGATCAGCTTGACGGGCCGCCCGAGTTCACGCGCCGCCAGTGCCGCCGGAATCATCTGATCGCCAAACAGCCGCCGCCCAAAACCGCCGCCGAGATAATACTGGTGGATGACAATGTTCGATTCCTCCACTTCGAGCGCCTTCGCGAGGACCGGCAGGATCAGCGACTGCCACTGATTTCCCGAGTGAATATGGAATACGCCGTCAACATACTCGACGAGCGCATTCTGCGGCTCCAACGTGAAGTGCAGTACCGTGCTCGTGCGGTACGTCGCCGTATGTGTGCTCGTCGCGTCCGCGCGGGCCGCCGCGACATCGCCATCGTCAACGACTTTGACGCCGCTGGAAGGGTCCGCCACGAGCTTCGCGCCCTCGGCGAGAATATGCTCCTCGGTAACCGCCGCTGTGGGCCCGGGCGCCCAATCGACTTCAACTGCATCGACGGCCCGCATCGCCGCCGGGAAATTCTCGGCGATTACGACTGCCCACCCCTGCAGCGTTTCGCTTGGGTCGCTGAGCGCGAGTGTTTGCATGTAACCCGGAATGTCCTTTGCTGCAGTGTCATCGATCGACATGATGGTGCTGCCGTAACGCGTCGGTGGAATGAGCGGATGTGCGTACACCATATCCGGCAACTCGCTGTCGAGCCCATACACGGCCTCTCCGCGCGACTTCGCCGGCACATCGAGTGCGCTGGTTTCCTTACCGATGAGGTGGCGGTCTGCAGCCGGTTTGACAGGCATTGCTGCGAGTTCTTCGTCGCTGAATGTGCGTGTAATGTCGCTCTTGGCGACGATGTCGGCAAACGAGACCTGCTCGTCTCCTGCAATCACGTTGCCGCCATGCGCTGTGCACTGCGCAACGTCGACGCCCAGCATTCTGGCGCCTTCTTCGATCAGCACCGTGCGACCGGCTGCGCCAGCCTGCGACAGCATCGCAAATGACGTGAACACGGACCACGAACCGCCGGTCACCATGTAACCCCACTTCGGATCACTGTCGACATGCTTAATCGATACTTTGCTCCAGTCGGCACCGAGTTCATCGGCGACGATGCGCGCGAGCGCGGTACCGACGTGTTGACCCATCTCGGCCTTGGCGATATTGACGAGCACGCTGCCTGTGCCGTCGACCACGAACCAGACCGCCGGCGAGAACTGCTTGCTTGCGCCGGCTGCGAGGTCACTTGCAGCATCCTCACGGCTGCAGCCCGGCAGTACCGAACCAAGACTCATGACCAGCGTCGTGCCCGCGGTGCCGGCAATAAAGGTGCGACGGCTGATCGGCGCAGATTGTTTTCGTATGACCATGACTACACCTCCCCGCCATTCGCGGCGCTCTTGATGGCTTTGCGAATCCGTGTGTACGCCATACAACGACACAGATTGCCATTCATCGCTGCGTCAATGTCAGCGTCGCTGGGATTCGGCTTGTCTTTGAGCAAATCGGCCGCCTGCATGATCTGGCCGGACTGGCAGTAACCGCACTGCGGAACCTGCTCCTCAACCCAGGCCGACTGCAGCGCCTTGCCCGCATCGGTATCGAGGCCCTCGATCGTCGTTACCGAGCGATTCTCGACCGCGCTGAGCGGTATGATGCAGGACCGCAGCGCGTTGCCATCGAGATGCACGGTACACGCGCCGCACATCGCTATGCCGCAGCCGAACTTGGTGCCTTTCAGCTTGAGTTCGTCGCGAATTACCCACAGCAGCGGCGTATCCGCCGGGCTCTCGGATGTAACGGCCTGACCATTTAATTCGAATTCGATCACGGTTCACCTCATGCAGTTGGCGTCAGCCCCGCAAGTTTAGTACAGCGCTTGCCATAATACAGTCCCTGAGTCCCGCTAAGACCGCGGCCTATTCGTTCAGAATCCGGCCAATCGGCCGATAAACAAGGAGAGGAACGCCCGCCAGCGTCGCTGGCGGCTGTCTGAATATTATGTAAAACACCTGCACGGGGTCGCGGCGGTGGTCGTAGCACGAGCACAGAAGTTCAGCACGCATCGAGCACTCGTGGTCGAGGACAATGAGCATGTGGCCTATATGCTCGAATTCATGCTCGAGCGTGCCGGTTATGACGTGATCCTGGCCGCTAATGGTCGCGACGCACAGGCAGCCGTGACCAACATCGAGCCCGTCGATGTCGTCTTGCTCGACCTCATGTTGCCGTACGTCTCGGGCTATCAACTCATCGGAGAAATCCGCGACGATCATGACTGGCAATACGTGCCGATCGTCGTGCTCTCCGGCAAAGTCCTCGAGGACGACATCGTCAAGGCGCTCGACCTCGGTGCAAACGACTACGTGACCAAGCCCTTTCGTCCGGAAGAACTTCTTGCGCGTCTGCGTCGCGTGGTCGCTGACAACGAGCACCGCGCGTTAGTACGATGATAATGCGCGCGCCCGGGCAGGTTTGGCTCCTCGCGGTGATTCTGCTTGTCTCGGGCAATGCGGCGCTCGCCGACGCATCGTTGCGCGCCATTGATAATGCGATCGCCACGAGTGATTACGACTACGCTCTCGAATTAATCGACACGCAACTTGCACTGAATCGTGAAGACACGGCGTTGCGCCTGCGGCGTGCCCGGGTTCTCGGTTACCGCGGCGAATTCGATGCGGCATTGAAGAGCCTCAACGAACTGCAGCGGGAGTATCCGCAGGATGTGGACCACGTATTTGCCCGGGCACAGTTGCTGACCCGGCAGGGACGCGATGGTGAAGCCATTGACGATCTGCGTCGCGCAGTGGCCCTCGCGCCCGACTACGAGGAGGTCTGGCAGCTTCGTTACACGCTCCTGACACGCCAGCTCGACGAATCCGCCGAATTCGAACTGCAGGAATTGTTACAGGAGGTCGCAATTCGCTTTCCGCGCGCCGAATGGTGGCGACCGGCCGCAACGGATTCGGCGCCTCAGTGGACGATCCTGGTCGGCGCTGGCCACGAGAACCTCAGTAACGATGCCCCATCCTGGAATCGGCAGTTCGTCGAGGTCAGTCGCGAGCAGCATGCTACAGGGCGATATCGGATCGGGCTTTCTCGTGACGAACGTTTCGGCAACTCCGACTTGTCTGTGCGGCTCAGCGGCGACTATCTTCTCGCGCCGGACTGGTCGGCAGGAGCCGACATCACGCTGATCAGCGATCCGGATTTTCAACCCGAGCTGAATTACAGCGGCTATGTCGGGCGCTCACTGAAGGAAGGCTGGGTCGTCAATCTGCGCTACCGACGGCGCGAGTACGAGACTGCAACCGTGAGTTCGACGACAGGTGTGGTTGAAAAATACGTTGGCGACTTTCGCATCGCCTATGCCCTTGGACTATCGCATCTGCACGGCACATCGGACTCCCCGAACCACAGTCTCGCCATGAATTGGTACTACAGCGACCGTTCGAGCATTGGCCTCACGCTGAATACCGGCAAGGAAACGGAGGCCGTCGGGCCCGGCCAGGTGCTCGAGACAGAGGTGCGCGGCGTGTCCCTGTCCGGACGTCGAAAACTTTCAGATCGTTTCGACCTTCAGTGGTGGCTGGGGCTGCATGATCAGGGCGACATTTACCGGAGGCAATTCCTTGGAATGGCTGTTTCGATACGACTTTGACACGCTGACGACGATCGCGCTGTGGTCGATCGCGGCCGTGCTCGCGACGACTGTCATACTGTTCGTTTACACGGTTGGCTTGCGTGTTGCGACGATTTCCAGCAATCAGCAACGTCGGAGTTTCCTTGCTCGCTGGCGTGATGTATTCGCGACGTCCATGCTCGACCGGGAGTTCGCGGCGCAGCAGACGCTGCCTCGCGTTCGTCGCGCCGATCGCATCGACCTGCTCGAAGAATGGAATCGTGCGCGCAGCATGGTCTACGGCAGTGCCGTCGACAACCTGATCGACCTCGCAACACGATCCGGCATCCCGGATCTGGCGCGTCGCCTGTTCCGCAGCCGGCGAATGCGCTCGAGGATTCTGGCGGTACAGACTGTCGGCCATCTGCGGTTGCCGGAGTTTCGCGCCGAACTGGGCGAACTGGTCAATGACGAAAACACGGCGCTCTCGATCACCGCCGCCGCCGCGCTCGTGGACATCGACGCCGACAGCGGCATCGCACTGGTCGTACCGATGATCAACCGTCGCAGAGACTGGCCAAAAACACGCGTCTCAATATTATTGCGTCAGGCGGGCAGTGAGCGCATCAGCGAGCCGATGTATCGCGCCATCCGTTCCGAGGGGGATTCCGGCAAGACCTACTTGTTGCAGTTCGCGCGGCTCATGGAGGCCGAGATCCTCGATGCGCTCGTTGGCGACCTGCTGCGTGAAAGCCGCGACCCGGGCGTGCTCAACGCAGCCCTGAAACTCGTCAGCGGCTTCGCCGGCGTGCCGCGAATTGCAGCGCTGACCCAAAATGATGCCTGGTTTGTGCGCATGCAGGCCGCCAAGGTCCTGGGCCGCGTGGGGCAGGAAGAACATCTGTCACTGCTCGAAGCCTTGCTCGATGATCCCGAATGGTGGGTCCGTTACCGGGCCGCACAGGCGATTACGACATTGCCGTTTCTTGGTCCGAATCAGCTGCGCAGGATTCGCCTGCGGCAGTCCGATCCGTTTGCCGGCGACATATTGCAGCAGGCGTTCGCCGAAGTAGGGCTCGCATGAGCATTCAGGAGTTCGTTCTTGCCGGACAATGGGTATTCCTCGCCTATTTTGTCGGCATCAATGCCGGCTACCTGCTGCAGAACGTGATCGCGGCACATGGCATACGACGCTACCTGCAAACAGCCGATCAGTACGAAGCGGAGAATGTGTTTTCGGCGCTCGACATTCCGATCAGCCTGGTCGTGCCGGCCTACAACGAGTCGGCATCCATCATCACCTCGGTCAAGGCGATGTTGCAGCTCGAGTATCCACAGTACGAACTCATCGTCGTCAACGACGGCTCCTCGGACGACACACTCGAAAAGCTCATCGACGCGTTCCACCTGCAGGAGTTTCCCGAGGCTTATCGGGCACGCGTCCAGTGTGAACCCGTAAAGACCGTTTACCGGTCCACGCGTATCAGCAATCTGCGAGTTATCGATAAGGAAAATGGTGGCAGTAAAGCGGACGCATCGAACGCCGGCATCAACATGTGCCGTTACCCGCTGGTCTGCGTCGTGGATGCCGATTCGGTGATGCAGCCCGACAGTCTGCGGCGCGTTGTCAGGCCGTTTCTCGAGGACCCGACGACGGTTGCAGTCGGCGGCACCGTAAGAATCGCCAATGGCTGTACCGTGCGACAGGGATTCCTCGAGAAAGTCGGACTCCCCGGCAATTTCCTCGCATTGGTGCAGGTCGTCGAGTACTTGCGCGCATTCCTGTTCGGGCGCATGGGCTGGTCACCGATTAATGGCCTGCTGATTATTTCGGGTGCGTTCGGTCTGTTTCACAAAGAGACGCTTGTCGAAGCAGGCGGCTACAACCCGCAAGCGGTTGGCGAGGACATGGAGTTGGTGCTGCGTTTGCATCGCCTGATGAAGGAAAAACGCAGACCGTACCGCATCACCTTCGTCCCCGATCCGGTGTGCTGGACTGATGCGCCTGAAAACCTGCGTGATCTGAAAAGCCAACGGGTGCGCTGGCAGCATGGGCTCGGACAAGCCCTTGCGCTCAACAAGTCGCTGATCACGAACCCCAGAGGCGGTGCGGTCACCTGGATCGCCATCCCTTTTTATATGATCTTCGAATTATTCGGCCCGATTGTCGAAGTAGCGGGCTACGTCTTCATCATTGTCTCCGCATTCATGGGCTGGCTTGCCTGGCCCGAGGCGCTGATCTTCCTCGGCCTCGCTATCGGACTTGGCGTCATGTTGTCGACGAGCGCGATCATGCTCGAGGAACTTTCCTTTCATATGTATCCGCGTTTCAAGCAGCTCGTGCTCCTGTACCTGATTGCGATTGTCGAGAATTTCGGCTTTCGGCAGCTGACGGCGATCTGGCGTTTCCAGGGCCTCGTTCGCTGGCTTAGCGGCAGTGAACATAAATGGGAGACCATCACACGGAGCACGAGCCTTGCGGATGAATCGCAGTGATAACAAGGGCTAAAGATCTATGCACTGCGGCCGATAATTAAGGGGAAGTTCGTTCGCATCAAACAGGGATAGTGATGTCGATCATACAAAGCCTGCAAAATCTGTCGTTTTTCGGCCGTATTCGGCCGCCGGAGCAGGCCACACCGGGTCTCAAGCCATATCTCGCTGTCGAGCAGACGGCGAACACTGATTATCGGCGCGCACGCACGCACCTCCTCAGTTTGTACCGAAGTCTGGAGGAGCTTGCAGCGCTTGCCGATGTCGATACGCGCTTCAAACTCGATCTGCCGGATGCGCGCTCCAGCAGCGGGCTCGGTCTCGACCTGACTGAAACTGCCGCGGCGCTCGCATCGACTGACGAAATCAATAACGCACCGATGTCTTTCACCCCATTCGGTCCTGAGTGGACGGGTGCATCAGACGCTCTCATCACAATCGGCGGCGAGTACGACGGCAGCAACGGAACCGATACCCTGACCCTGGAGTCGCGGCGCAACGGTACGCATGGTGTTGCCAATCTCCTGATTCGGGTCGAAGACTCGCTTGGCAATATCATTCGAAACATCGGCATTGGACGGAATGATCCTCTGGACCAGCAGTACGATTTGGGCAACGGTTTGTATCTGACGCTGGGTGCGGGTGACACGAGCAACCAGGACTCGACCACGATCCAGGTGTTCGACAACGTCGGCGCCGCCGTTGATCCGGACAACCCGCTTGGCGGAATACGCAATAGCAACCCCAATCTGCAATTGGGCATGCCGGCAATCGTCGACGGTTCGTTTCAGGTGAACGGCGCGAACATCAGCGTTTCGACCAGCGACTCGATCAATGACATCGTGGATCGCATAAACCTGTCGAGTGCAGGCGTCACGGCAACATTCGATGCGCTCACTGAGCGGATCGAGTTTCTGCAGGACTCGCTCGGCTCGGTTCCGACAATCGACCTTCAGGGCGACACCTCGAATTTCCTGCAGGCGACCAAGCTCGACGGCGCTGTTGTCACGGCCGGAATCGATGCTGACAGCAACAAGGTTTTCGATGATGTCGCGGCATTCGGTTCATTGCAAAACGGCGATATTCTTATTAACGGCAAGCAGATAGCGATCGACACGGCGAACGACAGCCTTGCGACCGTCATCGCCAAGATAAATGCCTCGTCCGCTGGCGTGGTAGCGTCTTTTGATGCGCAGACCCAAAAGGTACTGATCGAGGCTGAAGAGGCAGCGAGCGTGCTTGAACTCGACAGTAATGGCACGGGATTCTTCGCAGCGGTGAAAATCCCGGAAGGGCGCGTCGATCCGGAAGCTGTGGCAAGTGGCCTTACGCGCCGTCGTTCTTATGCTATCGCCGACGCCGCAGCGGCCGCATTTGCGGAACTCAACGAATTATTTCGGGATGGTTCGTTTAGTGGGAGTGCTGCCGGTAACGGCCGATTCCGCAGCCCGTTGGAATCAGCTATTCGCGCGATTTATGGCAGCGACATGACCGGCGAGTTCTTTGGCATGGAATTCGACGGTTCGGCCGAGGCTCGCTTGCGCGGTGACTTTGCGAGCATCGATCGTCAGGATTTGTCCAAAAACCTGCAACTCCGCGGCGATGCGGTGCAGGATCTGCTCGCCGCCCGCGATGGCAGCGGCGGACTTGTACAAGGGTTGCTGAACGCAACACGGCAGGCGCTGACGAACGTCAACCAGGCCCTGGGCATTTCCGGAACTTTCGTCGATACCTTTGCCTGACAGCCGCTACGAAAAGCGCGTGTCAGACTGCTTCGAGCACGCGCTGCAAGCGCGT
Source organism: Gammaproteobacteria bacterium (assembly GCA_029863305.1). Lineage (GTDB taxonomy): Bacteria > Pseudomonadota > Gammaproteobacteria > Steroidobacterales > Woeseiaceae > UBA1847. Next base: position 14,111 of record JAOTVR010000098.1, read on the forward strand.
CTTTACCTCTGCCGCGAGCGGCTCGACATCCGGGTCATCGACAAGTGACATGACACTCCTGGGGTCCATGAAACTGACCGAGACCGTGCCGGCATCGTCTTCACGAACCAGCACATTGCACGGTAGCAACAGACCAATGTCCGGCACGGC
>JAOTVR010000099.1 GCA_029863305.1 Gammaproteobacteria bacterium
TCGGGCGGCAGAGGTAACGCAATGGTCGCTCGGTCCACAGGGCTTGCAGCGCCGCGACAACTGGACGATAACCGCGCTGGAGGTGACGCCGCTGGTCAGGCGCGTCATCGTGGATCGCCAGGGCGCAGTCAGTCGAATCGGGCTGACGATAAACCTCAGCCATGCTCGAGCAAATGACTTGCGGATCAAGATTATCGCGCCGTCCGGTCGTGCGGTTGAAGTCGATCCTGGTGTGGAGCGCGCAGCATCGAACGAGGACCTGCGAATACCCGCGTCTCAATTGCGCGAACTCGTTGGCGAGCCACTTGAAGGTACGTGGAGTCTGAGTGTTCGTGACGAAGAGCTTGGCGTTGCAGGCCGGCTTGTCGGCTGGAATCTGCAGTTGAATTCTCAAGGCCTCGTCGAGGATTTTCAGCGTGGACTCAACGTTCCCGATCCAATCGAGCGCGAGACTGAAAACCTCTGGTTCAGTGTCGATGGCCGATTTGCCGTTGCGCGATCGATGCAGAGCGATAGCGCGAGGGTGTGGGATCTCGCATTCGCCAAGCCGGTGCGCGCCGTAGCAGTGAATGAACTCGAGCAGGTCATTGGTTTGAGTGCAGGCGCACGAATGCTGGTTACCGCGACGCAGGAAAAGGTCAACCTCTGGGACACGTCGACAGGTCACCGCGTTGCGACCTTGGCTGTCGGGTCAGCCAGCACAAGCTCGGCATTGACGGCGGATGGCGCGCACCTCTTCGTCCAGCGGCGCAGCGACGTCGATACGACACTTGAGTTGTGGTCACTCGAGGATGCTGCCATCGATGCGCAGCTCGATATTGCGGGCACGCCGGCACTTGTTTCGCTTGATTCCAGCGGCAATCGGATCGCCGTCGCCGACTATGATCGTGCCATACGCGTCTGGGACTTTCACACAGGTGCGCTGGTCGTGCAGCTTGATCTGGCGGCGCAGCCGAGTGAGCTCAGCCTCGCCGCAGGCGGCGAGGTACTCGGCGCGGTGTTCGGTGAGTCAGGGGCATCCTTGTGGCGCCTGGACCGGCCGAATACACCGCTGATCGAGGAATCGGGCGAGGGCCGCTGGCAACTCGAGTTCTCCCGCTCGGGCACAAGAGTGCTGATTGGCAGGTCCGGGTACGGCTATCGTGCGTATGACAGTCTGGACGGTAAAGTGCTGGGCCCGACATTTGGTTCGGGCGGCGCGCGCGACCGCAGCGGCCTGCTGGCTTTTAGCGCGGATGAGCAAATAGCTGTGACCGGCGGTGCACGCAGTGCGGTCCGATTCTGGCGCACGCCGACGCCAATAGCCCGCGGCGATGTGGACATCGGAGACGAGATGGCCATGATCTGGCCACCATCGGGAGATGCGGTGGCCGTGGCGACGCCGGGAGCGACTTCGATCGCGATTGGTGATCGTCACGGCGACGTACATGTCGTTTCGGCCGATGCAAGCCGGGACGAGTTGCTTAGACTGGGACGGGACCTCAGCTTTTTTGGCCACAATGTTGAGGTCAGGCATCTCGCGGTGAGTCCCGATGGTTCCTTGATTGCCAGTGCCGGCGACGACAATTCCCTGCGTGTCTGGAGTACTGCGGATGGTCTGCCGAAACCGTTTATTGGTGATATCCCCAGGGGACTCGTCGACAAGCTGGCGTTTTCGCCGGATGCAAAACAACTTGGCATCCTGAACGGTAACAATGCCGAGATCATTGATACTGAGACGGGAAAACTGCTTGCACGCTTTGAGCTCGGCGAACTGCACAAGAGTCTTGCGTTCGCTGATGCGGATCACATGTACGTCGGCAGCGAATCGGGCAGCTTGCGAGTTATTAGTCGTGACCCGGATGGCAGCTGGAGCCTGCAGTCCTTATGGCAGGGCGAGGCAGGTATTCGGTGGCTCGAGGCATCGCCGGGTGCGCGGTACCTGTTGCTCGTGGATCAAAATAACCTGGCGCAGCAGTTCAGCCTCATTGAGGGACGAATCGGCGATGCAACCCTGCAGCTTCCCGGTGCCGTTGAGGAGGTTGCTTTCGCGCCGGGTGGTATGCGCGTCCTGTTTCGCACTTCTAACTGGATCCATCGGGTCAGTTCGTCGGCGGTTGGACTGATCTGGATCGACGCCATGCTTGCGCCCAGGGCCTTGAAGGATGCGCGCATGGTGTTCGGCAATCCGGCAGTAGACAGTGCAGCGGCGCTCGGCAATAAGGTGTATCTGCCGGTTGCCGGTGATGGCAATGTTCGGCTTGCCGAATTGAGTTTCACGGCCAGTCACGGTACCGGTCTGTTCGGCAACAAGCAGCAATTACTCGATGAATGGCGCAGCAAACTAGCGATCGTCCCCCCGCAGAGTTCTGACGAGTAATTCAAGCCTGGCTGCCGTTACGTCGCGTGCGGCAACCGGCTCGCCGATGGATATCGGCACCCGCGCAAACAGGCGTCCCGGGACTTTGCGCACACCACCCCCCTTGCGGCGGCTAAACCAGCTGCCCCATAGCCTTCCGAGCGCCACCGGCACGACCGGCACCTGTCTTCGCTCGATAATCTTCTCAATACCAGGCCGGAAGCGCTGTATCTCGCCGTCTCGCGTTATTGCACCTTCAGGAAATATGCAAACGACGTTGCCGGCCTCGAGTTCTTCATCGACTCTTTCGAATGCCTCGTTCATCAGTTGCTCGTTTTCCATGGCGCCGGCTATCGGGATTGCCCGCATGTGCTCGAAGAAGAAACGCAGCAAGGGAATCTGGAATATCCGGTAATACATGACAAACCGCATCGGGCGCCTTATCGTTCCGGACAACAAAATTGGATCCACGTAACTGACGTGATTGCACACGACCACTGCCGGCCCATGCGACGGGATGTTCTCGAGTCCGGTTGGGCGAATTCGATACAGGACAGTGATCACTATCCAGGCCAGAAAGCGCATCAGGAATTCCGGCAACAACGAGTAAATATAGACCGCGACGACAACGTTCAGAACGGCCAGCAGCAAAAACAATTCGGGAATCGAAAAACCAAGATTGAGAACAGCGAGAGACAGTACCGAGGCGACAACCATAAAGACTGAGTTAATGATGTTGTTCGCGGCAATGATTCTGGACAAATGCTGGCGCATTGATCGTTGCTGTATGAGTGCGTAGAGCGGGACACTGTAAAAACCACCAAACGCACCGAGAAGTCCAAGGTCAATCAGAATTCGCCAGCTCCCCGGGCGGGTTAGAAACTCACTGACAGATGACACCGCCAGGATGCTCGGCAAGGGCTGTGCGAAATACAAATCAACCGCGAACACGCTCAGACCGATTGACCCGAACGGGACCAGTCCGAGTTCAATGCGATGTCCGGACATGCGTTCGCAAAGCAGAGATCCAATACCGACACCTACTGCAAAGGCGACAAGCAGGGCTGTCGTTATGGTCTCATTACCATTGAGAACATCCAGCGTATACGCGGGTACCTGCAAGGTCATCGCCGAGCCGAAGAACCAGAACCACGAAATACCGAGGATAGACAGAAATACGCTGCGCTCCTCGCGCGCGTAGCCCACAATCCGCAGAGTCTCCGCCCAGGGGTTCCAGTCGATCCTGAGATCCGGATCGACGGCTCGGGTAATGGGGATCTGACGACTTGCAAGATATCCAAAACACGCGAAGCCGACCAGGCTCGCCGATAACAGGTACTGATTGAGCGGATCGATTGCTACGGTCAGTCCACCAATGATCAGGCCGAGAATAATTGCTACGTAGGTGCCGGCCTCAACCAGCGCATTGCCGCCGACAAGTTCTGACGTCGCCAGTTGCTGTGGTAGGTAGGCGTATTTGACAGGGCCAAACAGCGTCGATTGACAACCCATGAGAAACAGTACGAACAGCAACAGTGGGTAACTTTTCGTCAGGAATGCATACGCGGCAATCAGCATCAAGCCTATCTCGAGCAGCTTGATGCGCCGCATCAACATGGATTTCTCGTACTTGTCGGCGAGCTGGCCCGCCGTAGCCGACAACAGGAAAAACGGCAGTATGAACAACGCACCGGCCGTGTTCGCCAGCTGACTGTGGTTCATGCCGAGAACTATAACGCCCTGGAAGGTGATCAGTATTACCAGGCCGTTGCGAAAGACATTGTCGTTTAGGGCGCCGAGAAACTGGGTGACAAAAAAGGGTGCGAAGCGGCGTTGGCCGAGTAGCGAAAACTGGCTCGAATCTGTCACGTCAATCGCTATCCTGTTAGAAGAAGCTGCGCCACTATAGCCGGATCGCACAGGGTTGGCGCCGAAAACTGCGAACTGGCCCCATTTCACATATTGACAGCGATGCTATTATGTGGCGCTGCAGGATGCTGAAATATATACCATTTAATCAATTATGAAGAATCGCGTAGCAATGCTGTTGTGTGGCCTGGCGCTGAGCGCTGGTTGTGCCGAGGAGCCGCGGCCCCGCACGGTGACTGAATTTCTCGACGATCCGATCGTTCTCGAAGCGGCGATGGTTCGTTGTTCGCAAAACAGGGCCGAGAGCCGCTACGATGCCGAGTGCGTTAACGCACGTCAGGCTGCATCGATCATTGCGGCTAAGGAAGAGCGTGCAAGACGTGAGGCCTTTGACGCGCAATCAAATCGCAAGCGAGAAGCGCTGCGCCGCACCCAGCAAGCTGCAGCCGAAGCACGCCGACGCGCGGCCGAGGCAGAACGCCGGCGCAAGGAGGCCGAGTATCTCGCTCAGTTCGGTGAACTCCCGCCCACAGAGGATGGTGCGGCGGCGGGTGACCCGGCGGCGAACGCACCGTTCGCCGTCATTCCCGAGGGAAGCGAAGAACCCAACCAATCGCCACCGCCGCTTGACGACGCAACGCTCGCATCAGACGGCGGCAATGCGCCGGCCATGGAAACTCCGCCTCCCGGCGATCTCGGCGCAATTCGTGACGAATTGCGCAAACGCAACGAAGAATCGGCCAATTAGATCGACTGGCCGCTAGGCGGTGTCCGGCATGGTCTTTACGTGCAGGTCACGTTGCGGGAACGGAATTTCAATTTTTTCCGCAGCGAACGCTTTGTACACCGCGCAACCGAGCTCATGCCTGAGCCGGCCACGATCCACCGGCCTGTCGATCCAGCAAAGCAATTCGAAATCGAGGCTCGATTCTCCAAACTGCCGGAATCGGACGCGCGGCACCGGATCGGTGCAAATTTCCGCGTTATCGCTGGCCACTCGCTCAAGCGTTTCACAGACGTGGTCAATGTCTGAGCCATAGGCAGCACCGACGGCAATGCGGATACGATGCTTCTCGGATGGGCCGCCGGCTTCGTTGATGATCTTGCTGTTGCCAATGATGCCGTTCGGAATGGTGATCTCTACGTCGTCGCGCGTCAGCAGTCTGGTGCTGCGCAACCCGATGTGCGTAACGACACCACGTTCACCGCCATCGAGAATGATGAAATCTCCCGTTTTGTATGGCGCGTCCATGACGATCGAGACGCCGGCAAACAAGTTAGACAAGGTGTCACGTGCGGCGAAGCTCAGCGCCAGGCCGACAATGCCGGCCGAGGCAACCCAGGCTGTCACATTGATGTCCCAGGCGAGGAACACGAAGTAGATGGCCAGCGCAAACAGGACGACTTTGAAGACGTTCTGAATCAGCGCAAGCATGCCGGTCTGAACGAGCTTGCTCTCACGATTGCGGCGCGATGCCTGTATCAGCACATCCGTCAAATGACGGAGCATGTTGTACCAGATAACCACGGCGATCGTCTTGAGCGCGCCGAGCGTGATGAACTCGGGCGAATCCGGCAGCTGAATGCGCTGCGTCGCCAGGCTGAGGCCCAACAATACGAACGATAAAAAGATCGGTCGGTGCAGCAAATCGATGAATCGATCATCGAGATCGGTTCTCGAGCGCATGGCGATCCTGCCAATTGCTCTGGACAGTATCCAGTCGGCGATCTTGCCGATCAGGATAAACGCTGCGGCAATTGCGACGGCCTGGAGATAGACATTCGGGCCGATCAATTCGGCAAACTGTTGCACGCGTTCGATGATGTTACCCAATGCCGAAAGACAGGCGGATCAGTAATTCGGGTCGTAATCTTCTTCGTCAACATCGGGCATGCCGAAGGTACGCACTTTGGACGGTTCGTCGTCGGCTCTGCCTGGTGCCGATGTTGTACCTGCCTGCATGCCGGGCTTTGTCGGCAAGCGCGATGTCTGCGCCGTCAGTATCTGAATGAACTCGTTGGCTATATCCGGCGCAATGTTGGGCGAGCTGACGAAGATCTTCTCTGGTGTCATGCTGGTGGAGCCATAAAAAGCCACATTGGCCTTGCGGTCCATCGTGACGCCAGCTCCTTCGAATGCCACGCCCGCAAACAAGCCGCGACTGCGTGAATATGAAACCACCTCGGCCTGAAACTGGATATCGGTCGCGATTGAGGTGTGACGCCCAACAGGGCCGGCCGCGATGGACGCATCCGCACCGAGCGTCAGTTTGCCGTTCGCAATGTTCTCGACACCCTTACGCGTCCGAAAAACCAGTATCACATCGGTCGACTGCGCGCCGACCTGCCAGCCAACACTTCCGCCGGTCAATGCAATGAATGCCGGGTTACTCCAGGAGTTGTCGTCCTGACGAACCACGATGATGCCTTTGCCACGCCTTGCGCCGAGACCAAGCCCGACCTTGACGACGTTGGGTATGACGGCGACGGCGTACGCGCGTGCGAGCAATGCCGGTGGGATCGTCTTTTCGGGAATACGGACGAGCTGGTCAAGAACGTCGGCCGCATCGGCCACACGGCGTTCTTCGCGGGTAGCAGCAAACACCGGGGCTGCCAGCACAAGACCAATCATGATCAGAATTACTTTACGTGATGTGTCGTTCACTTTATCGCTCATGAGTACATAGAGGAGAATATGCAGCAAGAGTTCAATGATACGCCAAATCGAGCCGCACCTCAGCCTTCACCGCTGTTGCCATGCGTTGATCAGGATGGGTGGCAACGGACAGTCGAGGCTGGCACAGATCGCCCGAATCAACTCCGCCTCGGCGACGCTGAGTGCTTTGTCAGACATCACGACGGCGGTCAGCGCTTCAAGCAGCATCTGCTTGCCGTCACCGTTCAGTGCGAGCAGGATCTCGAGGCTCTTGTCGAGCACGGCTACGGAGTATTCATGATCGGCTGCGTAGCTGAACTGGCTGCCCCACTTGCCAAATACCGCAGCACCGGCCGCGAACGCGCGTTCGCGTTCATCGTCATTGACGTGACCGTGTCTGGCCACGACACGCAGAAGATCGACGGCAGCCCGCCGCACGGGTTCGCGTGCCGCGCGGCGATTTCCGAGCCGGCCTGATGGATTCGTCGCCTGCCCGAGACTGCTGACGAGAATTCGATAAAAGCAGTACTCATAGAGGTTGATTTCACCGTCCGTGTCGATGAGTCGCGCCGCGAGGTCTATGAGGTAGCTGAGTTGCGGTGCTGGTCGACGCTTCAGGGCCGGAAACGCGATTTCCATCAAGGGCAGCCGATACTGCGCGCCAATATTCGAGATTTCGTCGTAGTAGCGTCGAATCAGCTGTGTACGTTCCTTGCCCAGTCGCTCTTCGGTCAAGCTCAGTTGTCGATCCAGCACACGGCCGTTGTTATCGAGGATCAAGGCGATTGTCAGCAGGTAGGCGAGTTCGTGCGAATGTGCCGCATCGTAGAGCAGCTCCGGCACCGATCGACGCAGTCGTGTCGCAAATTCGACATGCTCGGTTTCCGGATCACCCACCATATCTGAAATAGACTCGGACAGGCCTGCCGCGCTGCCAGCCGCCATGGCGGTGGTCACTCCCTCGTACAGCCCGACAGCGGGGCGCTCGGCAGTAGCCGTGCGGCGTGCGCCGGGATCCACGACCGGGTAGTCGCCGGGTTTGAAGTGGGGGTCCAGGGCTTGAATTCGCTCAGTCAGCGGCGGATGCGTTGCGAACATGCCACTCAATTTCGATCCCGTGCCGAACAGCATGTGACTGACTTCCTCCGGGTCTGTCGCCTGCAGGTGCGAACCGACATCGAATCCGCCGATTTTTTTCAAGGCATTGGCAAGTCCCTCGGTCTGCCGCGTGAATTGCACAGATGACGCGTCGGCCAGGTATTCACGTTGCCGCGACACACTGGCTTTGATGACGCGCGCGAAGAACACACCGATGCCGCCGAGTATGGCCAGCCCGAGACCGATAATGAGCGCGGCCGGTGCGCCTTTGCTGCCGCGCCGACTCGAAACAAGGCTCGCATGATGGCCGCCCCGAAGAATCATGCGCCCTATCAGGCCGAGCACCATGATGCCGAACAGCACGCCCATCAGGCGAATGTTGAGCCGCATGTCGCCGTTGAGAATATGGCTGAATTCGTGGCCAATCACACCCTGTAACTCGTCTCGATCCAGCAACTCGAGTGTGCCCCGCGTCACGGCAATTGCTGCGTCTCCCGGCGTATAGCCGGCAGCGAATGCGTTGATGCCACTTTCCTGCTCAAGAACATAGATCTCGGGAACCGGCACTCCCGACGCGATAGCCATCTCCTCGACGACATTGCGCAGCCGGCGCCGCAACGGATCGCGCACGTCAGGCGAGACCAGGGTTCCTCCGAGGTCCGCCGCAACGCGACCACCCCCTGAGGAGAGCGAGGCTGTTTTGAATACCGTTGCACCGACGATGAAAAGCGTCGCGAGCAATGCCGTGCCAATCAGTACTGGTGCCTGCTGCCTGACGAAGGTCCCGGCCGGAACGCCGTAGCCGGCCTGGGTGAAATTGAACAGGGCGATACCGACGACCAGTGTGACACCGAGCACGATCAGAATCGTCGCCAGCAGGTACACGAGGACGAGGCGCCGCGATGTGCGGCGGGCCTTGTCCTGTGCATCGAAGAAATTCAACGCAGCTCCGATCGCCGGGAAAAGTGCCCGAGATCAGGTAAACGAGACGTCGGGCGCCTCGCGCACTTCTTCCGTCGTAATATCCAGGAAACTCGCCAATTCAAAACTGAAGAAGCCTGCGATCACATTATTCGGGAAATTCTGCGCCGAATTATTGTATTGCAGGACGGCATCGTTGAACGCCTGCCGCGAGAACGCGACCTTGTTTTCGGTGCTGGCAAGTTCCTCCTGGAACTGCATCATGTTTTGATTTGCCTTGAGATCAGGATAAGCTTCCGACAGGGCGAACAAACGACCGAGTGCGCTGGTCAACGCACCTTCCGAGGCACCAAGTTCTTTGATCGCCTGGGCGTTGGCCGGATCCGCTTTTGCGGCATCCAGGCTGGAGGACGCTGCATTGCGCGCCTTGATCACGTTTTCGAGCGTTTCGCGCTCGTGTTTCATGTAGCCTTTGACGGCTTCGACGAGATTGGGAATAAGGTCGTAGCGACGAGTCAGCTGAACGTCGATTTGCGCAAATGCGTTTCTGACCCGGTTGCGTTCGTTGATGAGCCGGTTGTATATACCGATGCCCCAGAACACAATCGCAGCCAAGACTGCCAGGAATATCAGGAATGAAGTCACTGTCCCGCTCCTTGTCGAATATTCGAAGATCGCAGCATAACGCTCGCACAAAACGAACTCTAGTTATCGTGGCGATCTTCGCGATTTCAATGCCCATCCGGGCAGAGTGGGTCAGTGATGCACGACCAATGATGGGCACCGAGGTCAGCGTCACGTTGTGGCACGACGATGCGGCGGTCGGCGCCCAGCTTGTCGAAGAAGTGTTTCGGGAAGCCGAACGTATCAACCAGCTAATGAGCACCTATGTCGAAGACAGCCGCATTTCGACCATCAACCGACTGGCCGCAAGCGAGCCGGTCGTTGCCGGCGACGAGCTCTTCATGATTATTCGTCGCTCGCTGGATATCTCGGTGCTGACCCGCGGGGCTTTCGATATCACTTACGAGAGCGTTGGCCAGCATTACGACTTTCGCAAACGTCAGCGCCCGGATTCGGCCACCGTTGCGGCAGAGCGCGAGTTCATCAATTACCGCTTTGTCGAACTGGATCGGGCCGCCGGAACCGTTCGCTTTCGGCGCGAGGGCGTGCGCATCAATCTTGGCGGTATCGCCAAGGGCTACTTCGTGGAGCGAGGCGTGAATATCCTGCGGGTCCGTGGTGTACGAAACGCAATCGTTACGGCTGGCGGGGATTCGCGGTTGCTCGGTGACCGGCGAGGTCAACCGTGGATGGTTGGAATTCGGGATCCGCGCAATGATGGCCAGGTTGCCATCTCGGTGCCGCTCGAAGATGAGGCGATCTCGACATCCGGAGATTACGAACGCTATTTTGAGGAAGGCGATATTCGCTACCACCACATCATTGAGCCGAGTACCGGCTCGCCGGCGAGCGGCGTGCATAGTGCCACGGTATTCGGGCCCGATGCCGTTATCACGGATGCCCTGTCGACCTCGGTATTTGTCATGGGTGTTGACCAGGGTCTTCGCCTGATCGCTACGCTGCCCGATTATGAAAGCATCGTGATCGACGACGCCGGCCGCATCTACTACTCCGACGGACTGCAACAGCCGGAAGCGCAACCGTTTGACAGTCCCGAGGCGACGGATCCCTGAATGACAGCGGCAGCCGGCGAAAAAAGCACCGGATTGTCGCCGAAGAGAGACGGATATTCACTTTAAATTCAGCCAGATAGAACTATCATAGTGTATCTGCTGAAGGCGCAGTAGCGCGCCCCGTCAGTGGCCAGGGCCGGGCTTGAACGGTGCCCGGAATAATCTGGAATTAACCGCCATTTAACGTAATCTGTAACGATTGCGCGGCGCGCCGGTCTGACCGAGGAATGGAACAGGTATGAATTTCAGCAGCTTGGGCGCTTTCGCAGGTGACCATTATGTTGAGACAGGAGCGGGCAATTGTGACTTCAGTCACGGCCTCGAGGCCCCTCGGACTGTCACCATTCAATGTCGAGTTGTGCCGCGCCAGGACACGGATCAATCCTGGCTGACATTACAAGGAATGAGAAAATGAAATCAAGGAACATTTTGCTGGGTCTCGCGCTCGGCGTTATTGCGGCAAGCAGTCTGGCGTCATCAGACCTCACCGGTCAGTCCGCGCCGGATTTTGCATTGAAGAGCAGTGGTGGCGAGAACCTGCGGCTTTCCGAATACCGTGGCGACGTCGTTATGGTGAATTTCTGGGCGACCTGGTGCGGTCCGTGCCGTCAGGAGATGCCGCTGCTGGACGAGCTGTATTCGCGCTATCAGCGAGTAGGCTTCAGCCTCCTCGGCGTCAACATCGACGACAATTCGAGCAAGGCCATGGACATGGTTTCCGAACTGGGCGTCAGCTTCCCGGTGCTGTTCGACTCACGCAAAGAAGTCAGCAAGCTATACGAAGTCGACGCGATGCCCGTTACGGTAATCATCGATCGTGAGGGCACGATTCGCTACGTGCACCATGGTTACAAGCCGGGTTATGAAGAGAAATACCTCGATCAGATTCGCTCATTGTTGCGGGAGTGATCTGTCGGGGTCGGTTCGCAGGAGAACAATGGTGACAAAACGATTACTAATCAGTCTTGCGACCAGCATGATGCTGGCGCTATCCGTGACATCTGTCGCACAGAACACTGAAACGACAGATGCCGCAGCTGATTCACGCAGTGAGTTTCGCAGCCTGGACGAGGATGTGCAGGATTTGAAGAAGGAAGTCCTCGACCTCAACAGAGACCTGTTCCTGCTTGAAGAAGAGCTGTTGTTCCCAGCCAATTCACAAGTCGCGTTTTTCATATCAATGGACGTCGGTGAGTATTTTGAAATCGATTCGGTAAATCTCAAGATCGACGGCAAGGAAGTCGCCAACTACCTGTATACCGAGCGTGAGGCCGGCGCCCTTGTACGAGGCGGCGTGCATCGCGTGCACATGGCGAACCTCAAGACAGGAGACCATGAGTTGATCGCTGTTTTCACCGGATCAGGTCCGCATACGCGTGATTACCGGCGAGGCGCGACCATGACGTTCAACAAAGGTATTGGCGCCAAGTACATGGAGCTTGAAATCACGGACCGGGTGAAAAAACAGCAACCGGAGTTCGTCATCAAGGAATGGGAGTGATCGTTGTTACGATGCCGTTCCATTATTGTCGTCCTGAGTCTGTTTTTTATAGCGGCAGGGCCACCGGCCCAGGCGGCTAAAGACGGTCCCGATCCGATTGTCGTCAAGGACCCGCTTTACGGCGAGGTCCTTTTCTACTTTTATCAAGAGGACTACTTTCCCGCAATTGTTCGCTTGCTGGCGGCACAGAACAAATGGTTTGCCGATGAACAGTCGGAGCCGCTGGACAGGTTTGAATATGCCGAGCAGGCGGAGTTGTTGTTGGGCGGTCTGTTCCTGTCTTACGGCCATCATCTCGAGGCCGCCGGGATCTTCGAAAGATTACTCGCGGATAACGTCGATAAGGAAATCCGCGACCGCACGTGGTTTTTCCTGGCAAAGATCTGGTTGCAGCGCGGCTATCTTGACGAGGCGCAAACTGCGCTATCCAATCTGAGCGAAGACCTGCCGGTCAACCTGTGGCGGGAAGCACAGATGCTGCAGTCACAGGTATACATAGACAGCGGTCAGTACGACCGTGCAATCGAGCTCCTGCAGAATTGGAAAGGCAAGACGGAGTGGGCCAGCTACGCGAAATTCAATCTCGGCGTTGCGATGGTACGCAGCGGTCGTGTCAGTGCGGCCGCAGATATTTTGGATGAACTGGGCGACCTCGACCCGTTCAACGAGGAGCTGACCTCGCTGCGTGACAAGGCCAACCTGGCGCTCGGTTATTCGCTTTTGCAGGATGGCCAGCCGCTCGCCGCGAAGGCGCCATTACAACGCGTGAGGCTCGAGGGCCCGTTTTCAAACAAGGCGCTGCTCGGCGTTGGCTGGGCGGACGCCGAAGTCGAAAACTACCGTCGTGCGTTGGTGCCATGGATGGAGCTGAGAGGCCGCGATCTGCTCGATTCTGCGGTGCAGGAGTCGATGCTGGCGATCCCGTATGCGCTCGCCAAACTTGATTCGATCAGTCAGGCGGCGGACCACTACCTCAATGCAATCGAGGCGTTCTACGAAGAGACCAATCGCATTGACAGGACGATTGGCTTTATCGAGTCCGGCGATATATTCGACGAGTTTCTGTCTGACGATCCGCTCGATAGCACGGGCTGGTATTGGCGACTCGAGGAATTGCCGCAGGGCCCGGAGGCGCGGTATCTGTATCACCTGTTGGCGACGCATGAGTTTCAGGAAGGACTCAAGAATTATCGCGACCTGAACTATCTGCAGAACAACCTGGATCAATGGCGACAGAATATCGATGTCTACCGGAATATGCTCGAAACACGGCTTGAGGCGTACGCGGAGCGATTGCCGCAAGTCGAGGACACGCTTGCCCGCGCCGATCTCGATGGAATGGTCGATCGCAAGCTGGAATTCGATTCTCTGCTGAACGATATCGAACAAAGCAATGACTGGCTGGCGCTCGCCAGCAAGCACGAGTTTGAAATGTGGGGCGAAATAACCGGGCTGGAAAACACACCCGCATTGTCAGCCGACATCCCCGAGGCTGATGAGGTCCGCGACAAGATTCTGTTGTTGAAAGGCGTCCTGCAGTGGGAACTCGAGCGCGATTTCAAGGATCGATTGTGGCGCATACGCCGCGATGTACGTAAGACAGGCGAAGCGCTGGTGGAAACGCAACGCTCGCGCCGACAGATTGACGACACAATGCGAAACGAACCGCTGCGTTTCGATGAGATCAGTGCGCGCGTTTACGGACTGGGGCCGCGCATCGAGGGCATAAAAAATCGGGTCGATGTGGCGAAGTCCGAGCAGCGCGCATTCTTGCAGGCAATCGCGCTAGGCGAACTTCAAGCGCAGAAACAGCGGCTCGATGTTTACGCGGTTCAGGCGCGCTTTGCGTTGGCGGCCATTTATGACATTGCAGCGACAGTGGGAGACGCGTCCGAATGAACGCGCGCCTCGTGATCTTGCTGTTGACTGCAGGCTTGCTGGCAGCAATGCCGGCTGACAGTGCCTCCGTCAAAAAGAAGGACACGATCAAGAGCCTCGAAAAGAAAGACGCCGACATTCGCGTGGG
>JAOTVR010000018.1 GCA_029863305.1 Gammaproteobacteria bacterium
CGGCTTCAACATCAGAGTGGCGCCGACCATAGGCCCGAACGGGCTTCTTTACGGTGCCTTCGAGCTCAGCGGAGTTTTTGCGATGGAGCCGCTGACGGGTACCGTCATATGGTCGAACCCCGGCAATCCCGCGATGACCGACAAGGCCAGTGATGCTGTCGAGATGAAGTTCGGGCCGTCTGGTCCCGGCCAACCGGTGGATCAGATCTATGCCAGCATGGAGGGCCAAAGAAGTTTCTATGCCTTTTCAAGCAGCGGCGACCAGCTCTTTACCGCCAGCCTCGCCAACTCCAGGGGGTCAGCCGAGGCCGCGATCGGCTCGGACGGGACCATCTACGGTCCAAGCAGCCTCGGGCTGACCGTAAAGGCCATCGACCCGACCGACGGGAGCACGCTGTGGCAGTACTATCCGGGGGACTGGGCCACCGGCACCCTAAACGTCGAGATCGGTCCGGATGACACGCTCTACTTCGTCGGCAGTTCGGCCAAACTGGAGGCATACGATCCCCACTCCCAGTACCGGAAGTGGCAGTTCTTCGATCCCGGCTACAGTCTGGGCCGACCATCGGTTACCCCCGACGGGGCGACCCTGATCCTCGCCGGGAGCGACACGAGTATCTACGGCTATCCCGGGTTCGTGAAGGCCTTCGCGAGCCGGAACGGGCGGGAGCTGTGGACCGTAGACCTTCCCTTCCAGCTCAACCCGGGCTACAGGGTTTACGGCGTACATCATCCGCGCATCACACCGGACGGCACCACCGCCTACGTGAGCACGCTTACGCTGGCCGAATGGCCTCTCAATCAGGACCCGCACTCGTTTGTATACGCGATCGATATTTCGTCCGCGAAAGGCGGTGGCAAAGGCGGAGGTGGTAAAGGTGGCGGAAAAGGTGGAAAGGGAGGGAAGTAACGGGATGGCAATATCTCCTGTGTAAGGGCCACAGCTGACTTCAGGCCAGACTCGGAGCCGGTGAGAACGGGTCTGGGCTAGCTGGTCGCGTTGATTGCACTGCGTCGGCATCCGTCTCTGGTCGTTGCTGTAGCGTTTAGATTTGTACTTCAATACTCGAAGAAGAGATTTGCAGGAACCGTTGTTATTCCTGACATCGTCGTCATCGCATCTGGCGTTAACTCCGGACTAATGCTTGTTGGCTACGTTGTGGCATTGGGTGTGACCTGGTCACGCAGCGACTCACAATTCGATTCATCGGCTGCTTCAGGTCGCAACGCAGCCTGTTGAGAAGTCCGAAGTAATATGACGGCTTGTGACCCCAAAGCGCCGTAGAGGATGACCGGCCAACTGACAGAAAGCTTGACCCGTGAATAGGGTTGAGCAGGTGATGGGGGGCTGAAATGGAAACGAGAAAGGTCGCACTAGGTACAGTCGCCTATACCGTCGGCACGTTCACACTTGCCGTGGTCTGGCACATTTTGTTGTTTGAGAACCAATATCGGAGGTTCGGCTACATTGAGGGCGAACCAAACTTTGCCATCGGATTCGTTACGATTCTGGCGCAGGGTGTACTTCTTTCACTACTGTTTCCGATGTTCAAAATCGCTGGAACCGGAATTATTCGCGGACTCAAGTTTGTGGTGCCGATAGGCGCGTTTTTCTGGACATCTCATGTGCTCGCGTTTATCGCAAAACAGACAATCCAGGACGTCCCACTGTTCGTGATGATGGAAACCATTTATCTAGGGCTACAGTTCGGGCTGTTCGGAGTGCTCATAGGAGTCATCTATCGCGGTGACAGTTCAACCTGATGGGCGGCATCTGGCCGGAATGCGACGACTGCAAAGTTCAGGATATAATTTCGGCTAATAACGCTTAGCGGTCGCTGGCTCGGGCGCGATCGGACGCATCTGGTCAATGTCTGGATGCTTGCACCACTACCTTTTGCCGCTTCGAACTGCAGGAGTACAACAATGAGCTACATCGATGGATTTGTGATAGCAGTACCAACCTCGAATAAGCAGGAATTCACAGAGTACGCCAAGTTGGTCGACACAATATTCACTGAATATGGTGCAACTCGGGTTGTCGAGTGCTGGGCTGACGATGTGCCCGAAGGGAAGGTCACCGATTTTGGCAAGGCGGTTCAAGCGACAAAGGATGAATCGGTTGTGTTCTCTTGGATCGAATGGCCGGACAAGAAAACGCGCGATGCCGCTATGAACAAGATGATGTCGGACGACTTAAATGACGAGCGCATGGACCCAAAGAAGAACCCCATTCCGTTCGATGGTAAGCGCCTGATCTTCGGCGGGTTCAGACCGATAGTTGAACTATAGAATCCGGGGATTGGTCGACGCCAATCGTTGAGACCATGCTGTCCTTATCCAGGGGGCACTTGTTACTGTCGGTTTGGTGGTCTTTCGAATTATCAGCGACCGCTGTTGGCCTACTGCCGTCGGTCGCCTGGAATGAACTACAATTTCTGCTATTGACCCAAAGGGGACTTCAGTTTGTCGCCAAAGTAATGGATGATCAGGTCACAATTCCAACTCTGTGAGCGAGGCGCTATTCAGATGAACTTTCTATCAAAGTACAATGACCACACGTATGCCGCGCTGAGAATCGTTTCCGGCGCGATTTTCACATTTCATGGCGTTCAAAAGATTTTCGGTTTCTTGGCGGAGTACCAGCCGGCCGTCGGCTCGCAGCTGTGGATAGGGGGCATGATTGAGTTGATATGCGGCGTCCTGATTGCGATCGGCTTTCAGACACGCTGGGCTGCATTTCTTTCCAGTGGCACCATGGCGGTTGCCTACATTCAGTATCATTGGAGCTTCAGATTCGGCCCTGAGTTTTTTCCTGCTATCAACGGTGGCGATGCCGCAATTCTCTATAGCTTGGTTTTCCTGCACATCGCCTGCCACGGTGGCGGTAAATGGGCTCTGGATAGAGCCAAATAACCGACCCCGCCGACCAAAACCAGTTTCCGCTTCTGGCCGTGACGCGACGGTCGTCGGGCCTGAGCTATAATTTCTCCTACTGACCCGATGCTGACATTCCAATATCGAACGAAGAAATGGCAGAGCATTTATTTGAGTACCTCAGAAACCTCGATCTTCCTTGCGACTACGCGATATTTGGCAGCGGCCCGCTCTTAGTACGAGGTATCATCAAGGCCAGTAATGATCTAGATGTTCTTTGCGGCCCCGAGGCTTGGGGTGAAGTCTGCAAGAAAGGCAAGAAAATTCGCCTCCGAGATTATGGGTTGGACGTTGTTTCGATGCTGAATGACCGAATTACCTTCGGCACTCATTGGGGCATCGGTGACTTTGATACTGCCGCACTCATTGAATCTGCCGAAGAACTTGAAGCACTTCGATTCGTTCGCCTGGAGTACGTCGAAGCGTATAAATTGATTAGATTGAGTGACAAAGACAAGCAGCACCTAATTGCTTTGCGTGAATATCTGCAGAACAACGAAATCCGCCATACGGCAATACAATAGGCGTCCGCTACTGGCCGACTGCCGTCGGTCGCCAGGAACCTGAACGAGCGACTGGTATTGAAAAGAGCAGACGTTCAAACGGAGTTTTCAAAGTTTTGGCCTTCGAATGACTGCTTCACATCGCATAGCCGGCGATCGAACAAACTGAAGTAAGATGTCGGCTTGTGACCCTATGTATGGACTCCTCCAACCTAATTTCTTAGGTTGGAAGGTCGACCAAAACCCTATTGGAGTCCATACATGTCGTATTCAACTACAGTTGGCGTCGATCTTGCAAAGAACGTCATTCAGGTCTCGGTAATATCTAGCCGAGGCAAAGAGCTTTTTAATCGCTCGCTCACTCGCAAGAAGTTTGCGGAGTTCCTGGGTAAACAGGAGCCATCACTCGTGGCCGTTGCCGAAGCGGCACGCCGGCCGAACATCAAAGATGCACCGATGAAGACGGTGGAACAGCAAGGGCTACAAGCTCTGCAACGAGCGCGGGAGCTGCTGATCCAGGAGTGTGTTGCATTATCGAACCACCTGCGCGGCATTCTGCTCGAGCTTGGCATCACCATTCCTCAGGGATTTGCCTCACTGCTGCGCGCGCTGCCTAAAGATATCTCCTCCGGCCTAACCTACACCGGTTTGAGGCCATAGAGCCCTTTGACCCTTAGAGGAGCCGGGGTGCGTATACATAGTGGGCCAGGAGATAGCGTCTCCACATCAAGGCCGAATATACAAACGCGTCTGAGTTCTGATCGGAAAATCTGTCTGCTGGACTGGAGGAGTCCATGTACTTAGCGGACGGTCACGCCTGATTGCAACCAATAATCATTCAGGCGCTGTCCAAGTACTCTTCCGCATCGACTGCCAGCGACCTTACGTATTCATCATGGTCGAGACCGCATGCTCGGCAGGACGCGGTCAATGTGGCTCCCTCCTTATCATTCCGCATGTACATGGAGAAAGCTGGATTCCCGCCGGGTAGGTTTGGATCGCAATAGTATCCTCTGGGATTGCATCCTGGACAAGCCATGATTGAGTAGTTTCCGACGTCTTCGTCTACGACTCCGCGTATGTGGTCCAGACGGTGAGTGCCGACATTGAATATTTTTTTCGAAGGAATTCCGCGGTCCTGCTCCCCGATTCGATAAATTCCGCCGTGAACGGGACATCGCAATTCATCGTCCGCAAAGGTCATTACTTCTCGACAGTCCTCATATCGAGGACACCCGTAACTCCACAATGCAGGGTAAAACTCTTCTTTAGGTGTGACTTCGTAACCGCATTCATCACAACTACGAGATTGATGTTCGTATGGATGTCCGCAATTTCGACAGACTTGGACACGATTTCGAATACGAAAAATACCCCACGCCAACATCGCCACTGAAAGAGCGAGAAATTCCCATACATCATATAGGCGCTTGAGGGTCTCAATTACACCAACTTCCCAGGCGTCAATCACGTCCTCGACACCGAACCACACAGTCGTCCCCACAAAAAAGACACCAGAGGCGAGGATTAATGAAGGCGGCAGCAACCCGCCTCCGTGCCGGCGCGGCCTTCCGCTTAAGGTTCTCCATGCGACGGACGAAAAGAAGAATGTTAATGCAGCAGATAGGACAGTCATCACCAGCCAAATTGTCGCGTCATTATCGCTCCATTCTCCTTGAACAACGAGGATAAGCGGTGCGGCCGTGACGACCGCGAAGATGATACTCAGAAAAGCGGAAATAACGCCGAGAATAACCTCAAACAAACGAGGTGCTGCCTCAGTGTACTTATTGGATTTCATTCTTCGCCGCCAGGTGATTACGTTTTTCGACCTAAGAAGAACCTTTTGAAAGTAAAGCGGACATTTACAAACCTACCACACCGACGCCTGCTATTGGCCGTTAGCAGGCTTCCACCATTTCCCCGAAGCGCACGCTCAAGCGGCCGTACGGGAAAAAGCAGACGCTCAGCACGGCAGCCTCTTGCCTTGGCTTTCCGTATTTGTCTATCAATGAAACACCAATTAATACCGGTCGCGACCGCTTTTCGCATTAGTCAGGCGTAACACCACGAAGGCAGCGGTCGCAGGTTCGCACCGAGGGCGACGCTCCCACGCAGTCGAGTTCGCCTTAAGTACATCTCCGAATTGACACAGGTTCTTTGCCAATCCAATTTGGTGAAACATCGGACAATGGCAAATCTGATCTTAATCAGGCATTCAGAGCCGCGGGTTTTCGCTTCCTGCGAGACGTCTCTCGCGACGTCCCCTGGAACCCAAAGGTCGCCGGGCTGCGATGCCCCGGCGGAAGGGTTTCGATCGGATTGACTTGGTCGGTGTTGTCTTGACCTACGGTTCGGGCGTTCCGTCCGGGAGGTAACGATGAGAGCAAACCGCAACTCTTGGAGGATGGGGGAAAACGGTCTCATCATCGCCGGCCTTGTTATCAGCGTTATTTTCTGGTTGCTCGAGGCGAGCAACCATGTACTGTTTTTTGCAGATTCCGACCTCTTTGAGGCCGTATTCGCGCCGACCTGGCATGAACTCTGGATGCGATTGGCCGTAGTCGGGGCGTTTATGGCTTTTGCCATCATTGCGAATCGCATAGTCAAGGCACGTCGCCGGGCCGAGGATGCCGCCACCCGGGCGCTGACCGAGGTCGATCAGGTATTCGAAACCGCTGCCGACGGAATGCGAATAGTAGGCAGGGATTTCCGCGTGCTCAGGGCAAATGATACCTTTGCCAAATTGATTGGCTTGCCCAAGCACGAAATCATCGGCAGGAAATGCGACGAAGTATTCTGGGGCGACAAGTGTGATACGCCCGGATGTCCATTGGCCAGAGTGCTTGATGGTGACCAATACGTCGAGTATGACGCCGATAAGGTACGTCCGGACGGGACGTCAGTGCCTTGTATCGTTTCAGCCACTCCTTACCGACATCCGGACGGTACGATTATCGGCATTGTTGAGGATTTCAAGGATATCTCGGAACGCAAACGTGCAGAAAAGGACCTGAAAGAGTCCGGCGAGCGCTTACGAGAGTTGACTGCGCACCTGCAAAGCATACGGGAAGAGGAACGCAGTCGAATAGCGCGGGAAATACATGACGAGTTAGGCCAGGTTCTGACGGCATTGAGCCTGGACGTGCGCTGGCTGCGTAAGCGATTGCCAGAAGAGCTGGGCGAGTTGCGAGAGAAAACCCGCATGATGGGTGGACTCATCACTGCAACGGTCAATTCCATAAGTCGGATTTGCTCGGAGCTGCGACCCGCTATTCTCGATGATGTCGGGCTTTCCGCCGCTATCGAATGGCAGGCGGAAGAGTTCACCTCCAGAACGGGAATCGCATGTAACATCAAGACCGAGCCTGCGGAAATAAAGTTATCCGAGGAACTGTCAGTCGCCATCTTTCGAATCTTCCAGGAAACGCTGACGAATATCGTCCGTCATGCAAACGCCAGCGAGGTAGATGTTCAGCTGCAGCTGACACCGAGAGTCTTTTCGATGCGGGTCAGTGACGATGGCGTAGGAATAGAAATTGCCGTGCCCCAAAAGGTGCACTCCTTCGGTCTCTTGGGTGTGAAGGAAAGGGTGCGTGGCTTTGGCGGAGAGTTGACGTTTTGCACAGGCGACAAGGGCGGCGCATGCCTCGACATCGTTATCCCGACCCCGGAACTTGCGGCAAGGAATAAGGAAGTACACATGCCCGCTGCACACGTTTCGCAGAGGCCATAGCATAATATCGCTGGCTGCGCCGTTACCTTACTGTACAAGACCCTTGAAGAATGCGTAATGGGTAAGCTCGGCATTGGTTTTCATGTTCGTCTTCTGGAGAACATGGGCTCGATGTGTGCTAACGGTCTTTACGCTCAGGCATAATTCGTGCGCAATTTCCGATACCGTTTTGCCCGACGCTATCAACAGGAATATCTGGTACTCCCGGTCGGACAGCACGTCGTAAGGCTCTTCGTCACAGTGACCCGATAGATTCGCCGCGAGCCGCTCTCCGAGATTCGAGCTGATGTATCGACCGCCACCCAATATTTTCCTCACCGCCGCGACAAAGTTTTCGGGTGCGCTTGCTTTGGTCACATATCCGGCCGCGCCGGCTTTTATCATCCTCACCCCGTATTGGCTTTCGTCAAACATGCTGAGTATCAGCACGGGGAGATCCGGCCATTCCGAGTGAATACTCTTGAGAACGTCGAGGCCGTTCCGATCCGGCAGTCCTATGTCCAGGATAAGGGCGTCAGGTTTGTCATGCCGGAGGCACTCGATGCCCTCCCGGGCGGTTCCCGCCTCCTGCACTTCGACGTTGCCCAGCTCGTCTTCGAGGACAGCGCGTAAACCGCGTCGGACGACCGCGTGATCGTCTACAAGCAGGACCTTATACCTTGGCACAGTACTGACGTCGCTGAAGTATTGGTAAGAATCAGTTTAGTCTTGCGCTTATCGCGCCGCAACAAAGGCGAGGGGCGGCCACAGCACAGGCGCCGCCCCTCGAGACGGAGTCCGGCCGGCGGCGATTCCATCCGCTGCCGCCCGGACCGCGCCTGGCTGCCGTCATTCATGCGTAAACTCCGGCACGTCAAACGGATACCCGGTGACCACCCAGGCCTCGATGCCGCCTTCCGGGTTGACGCCCCAACCGACGATCCGGTCGCCGAGGGCCGAGAGACCCGTGGCTTCGTTCAGGATCCACTGGGATCCCATGCCAGAATATTCGGCAGCACCGGTCTTGATGAGGATGTACTCGAGGTCGTACAGGTAGCCGATCTCGTCGTCTTCCAGCACGGGGTTGCCGGTCCACACGAAGGCCTCCGACGGATAGAGAATGCTCTTGCTCTTGCCCACAACCATCAGGTCGCCGGCCGTCGAACCGATCTTGTAGGCGACGCCAGTGGCAACGCTGTCAAGCTTCTTCTTGGAGAGGCCGCCCAGGGGCTTGGCCACCCACTCGCCGGTGGTGCCGTCAACGAACCAGATGCAGGCCTGCGGGCCCTTCGGGCTGTCGCTGCGGCCGGCGATAATCAGGCCGTCAGGCGTCATCGCGTAGGCTTCGGCGAACTTGCCGCCATCAAGATTCGGCAGGACCACGCTCAGCAGAGTAATCGGGTCGGTATTCGGATCGATAACCTGCGTGACGAATGCGCGGTTGCCGCGCTGGGTGCCACCGTAGCCCGCGATGATCATTCCATCCGCGGACACGGCTTCGGCTCTTGACCACTGGAGTGTCTGCTCGGTGTAGACGGAGTCCGTGATGGACAGTGTCTTGATGACCGGCAGGAGGGGATCAGTCATGTCGGCACGGAACGCGAGTGGACCGCGCTTGTTATTGCCATAGCCCACCATGACTATCCCGTCGGTCGTCACGTCCATCGCCTGCATCTCGGAGATGCCGCCGCCGAAGTCCGGAATGGTCGCGTAGTCCCCTTCGTCGACCGAATCCAGCACTGGCAGCAGCCATTGAACGCCGTAGGAGACGGTGCCGAGGGTATACGTTCCAACCGGCGTCGAGCCGCCCCAGTCGAGGTTCAGGTTGGGCAGGTCATAGGCCGGCAAGTAGGCCATATCGGAGGACGCATACGCGGCGCTTGGCCGCGAAGGCGCGATAATGCCGATATCTTCCTGGACCTGCAGCTCGTTGTAGAGTGGCGGCAGCGCGTCATCGGTGGCTATGGCCCAATCGATGTCGGAACGCCACGCACGCTCGAAGTCAACGACCACGGTGGAGCCCACGGCCGTCTTGCCGTCGCGGGAGATGCCCAGCGCCATGCTGGAGTCGTGCGGGCCATCCATGTGCCCCCACCGCCAGAAGAATAATTCGGCATCGGCGGGCGGCGGCGCTGGCTCGTCGCCCGGCGGTTTACCCGGTGTGCCACCTTTGGCGGCCCACACTGTGGTGCCAGCCAGCAGCAGGAGCGCGCCGGCCACAATGGTAAGAATCAAATTACCTCGTTTCATGATTTCCTCCTCGCGCCTCAATCCGAGACGCCTCGGTAGTCAACTCTGCGGAACATGATGTCGCTGCCCTGCTCACTCTCTTCGAGCCAGATGCTGTACATCCGTGAGCCATCAGGCGTCTGGCGAAGCTGGGCCCCACCCTGTTCGGGCTTGTCCTTTGCCAGCGCATTCCAGCCGTCCTGAGGCTTGCCGCTTCCACCTTGCGGGGTCACGACGACGCTTTCATAGCGCTGTCCCTTGTCCCTGGTTCGGCTGTAGTAGATATCGAGCGGCATCTGCGGGTACTCGATGCCGTCCGCCAGCTGGTTCTGGTTGAACTCCAGGCCGAACGCGAGTTGGTAAACGCTCGAATTCCAATTGTCTTCGGCGTAACGAACAACGCCATTGGTCTTGATCGTTCCCGGCGTCTTGACCAGCCGCGGCTCCAGCACGCTGGTACGGTTGTTGCGCAGGTTGGAGACGTTGCGCGGCGGCTCCGATTCTCCCGCCCCGTACGCTGTGGTGACCACTTCCTCATCCCAGGTTACGGTCTGAGTGTCGTAATCCTCGATCGGAACTCTGAAGACCACGTTGTGATCGATCTCCGAGCCGAAAGGATCGGTCGTCCACGACTGCCCGCCGTTGAAGGAGCGCCGGACGTAGAAGTCGTACTTGTCGTTCGCCGCTCGGCCCCAATTTGGCGTCCAGCTGTAGCCGATGAGCAGGTCGTCGCCGTTGATCGCTCCGCGATGCGCTTTTGCATCGAGGCGCGGATGCTTCGCCGACGAATCTGCCAGGTTGGCCGGGCTCCAGCTCCACCTGAGCATCTTGACGGGTTTCTCAGGATCGAACGGATCCTGCCACTCGAGGGTCGGCTCTACGCTGCTGATGTTCTGGACACCAGGCACGAAGTTGCCGAAGGCATAGGGATTGCCGCTCGGCGAAGCGACAGCTCGTCGCATAAAGATGTCTGCCGGCTTGCCTTTGCCCTCTTCACCCTGGCGGTAGAGCGCTACGAGCACCGTGCCCGAGGGTCCCTTCCTGGACTTGGGCTGGCTGATGAAGCGCACCCGCCGTGCGTTTTCGTATGCAAGCTGCGGCTCGCCCTTCCAGTCGAGCAGCAGAGCGCCGAACTCGTCGACCACGTAGACCGGGTTGCCGGCTGCGTCGGTCTCCGGCAGGTTCAGGATGCCACCGCCACCGACCAGTTCCGGATTCCGGAAGTCGAAGCTGTGGTAGATGACGTTCTTGCCCTCGTCGGGCTTGTACTTGGCATCGTGCTCATCCTCCGAATCTGTGTCACAGTCGTGTTCCTCATTGTCCGGAGGGATGCCCACACCTTTGCTCTCCTCGTAACCGACGATGGCCCACGCACTCTTGGTACCGTCGGGCTTCTTGTACGGCTGCAGGAAAACATTGGCACGGGACGCACCGGTGTTGCCGTCGAGCAGACGACCGTCGGCGGTCACACAGACGTTGTGCACTTCACCCTTGGGGTTGGTCTTCTCCACCGTGTAGGCACACAGCAGATTGGTTCCAGGTGCCGCGGCCGTGCCGATGCCTTCGAGGGCGCCACAGTACCGGTGGGTACCCTGGCCTTCCTCGTCGTAATCGTGCTCACCGCTGCCACCGGAGGGATCCATGTTCTCCAGGCTGCAGACGTCGTTGTCGGAGACCCTCACCGGCAGGGACATCGGCACCAACGCTTTGACGCGTCCGGCCAGATCGGGATCCCAATCCACAAAGTCGCTGTCGTGGCCGGGCCCGCCTGCGGGGTAGTTGTAGTCTACGGTGCCGAAGTCGTCGAGCGTGATGTAGCTGTACCAGATGTCGGTCTTGTTGCTCGAGCGTGCACCGCTCCACCCGTCGCCAGGGCCTTCACCCTCGCCCGGCCGCAGCCCTTTCGGATCCTCCTGCCAGACGATCGCGAACGCGACGTCGGTGCCAGCTCCTGCAAAGAGCTGATAGGCATCGCGCCGACCGGAAGTGAGCCGTTCGGGCTTGAACCACTGAATGTTGCCATTTGGCTCGATTACCGCGCGAGCCGTCCAGACGCAGCTGTAGGGAATCTCGCCCATCTCGGGAAATTCTTCATAGACCACCGACCGTTGCGGTCCGCCGACGCCGAACAGGTCATCCTGCCAGTAAACGTCATCGCCCATGTAGTCAGCCGTGCAGAACGTACCTTCGTCAGTTTCGCGGCAAACGTCGCAGGGATCCGGCAGCCCGTCACCCGTCGTGTCAGGACAAACGTTGATGGCATAGCCGGGCCGCCCGCCGTGGCAGTACTTGTCAGTCCAGGCTACAAAGATCTTGTTGTCTTTGACCTTGAGCATGGGTTTCCAGGACTTGCCCGGATACCCGAGCAGGGACGACTTGTCGGCGGTTTTCGAGAGGTTCCTGCGCTTCCAGGTGTCGCCATCGTCTCTTGAAATGGCGACGAAGACGTCGGCAGAACCCGTGCCCTCGACTTCGTCGAGGTAAGAAACCACGATGGGCTTGGCTTCGAATCGCTCTTCGATGACCTGGTCGTATTCATCGTGGTAGACCACCGAGGTCGGGGCTCCATCCGCCCGCAGCGCCGGAACGTATATCGGCACGATCTCGATCTTAGCCTTGTCGCTCTTCATTCCAGGCGTCTTGGAGAGATTTCTCTTCATGAGATTGCCGGCCTTGGTCCCGGCGTTGAGGTTGTCTCGCGCCTCCTCCTTCGTGACGGCCATCAATTCGACGTCTCCGGCACAAGCCGCGAGCGTTGCGTCGATCAGTGCGCCGACTGCGTAGTCGTCAGCGAAGAAGTCTTCCGGCGCCGGGATTGGAGGCAGGCCGGTCATCGCGCTGTTCAGGCAGGCGATCACCGGTTCGGTGATGTTGATCGCCCCTTGCGCCGGGTTGCCGTCTGCGTCGAAGCTTTGCAGCAGCCGGGCCACGTTGAGTACTCGATCGTCATCCAGGTCGGCACCCTCGAAGAGGCCAGCCGGCGAGATGGCGCGGTCACCCAGCGCCTCACCGAGAAAGAGGTTGCCCACGAAGAAGGCAACGTGCTCATTCGGCAAATACCAGAATTGACCGTTGTCACCGGTTGTCCCGGACTGGGTAACAGTCTCATACGCCAGGCCGTTCACGTTGGCGTCAACGAAGTGCCCTGGCTCGACCTTGGCGAGTGGATAGGTGACGTAGAAACCCCAGCCAATCGCATCGCCCGTGCTGCCGGGATACCGGTCGAACGCGGCTACGTTCTCGGCATAAGTGGTTTCAGGCAGTTTCTCCCAGACCTCGTTCCCGAACTCGTCGAACGTTCTTAGATGGAGGTCTGCCGCGATAACGATGTAGCGGTTAGGGGGGCATTTCTCCGGAATTCCCCAACAAATGTTGGCTTGTTCTCTCAAGACGTCCAGCGGAATCACCTCCAGATGTTCGGTGGCGAGTTCCCCGGTCTCCTCGAGGTACAGGGTCTGGTAATCGAAAAGCCTCAGTCTCGGTCTTCCCTTCTTGTCGAGAATGGCGGAAAAGTCGGCCGGATCTGCGACGACGTGAATCGCCACTTCCTCGATCCTCAGGCCTTCACCGGGATTGATGGAGATTTTCAGGTCATCCTTGGTGTTCCAGATGGCTGCATCGCCGCCCGAATCGTGCCAGACCTGCGCGAGATCTACATCGTTGTAAACCAGGTCGGCTTCGACCGGCCAGGTCAAATCCTGGTCCGCGCCGACACTGCCGGCCAGCAAGCAAAGCACCGGGAACACCACCAGTACAATTGATTGCGACTTGAGTTTTGCTAGACACATAAGTGCATCCTCCTGCGAAATCACCGCGTTTCGAGCCGGCGCCTGCTACCGCGAGCGCTGCCTACCCCCGCGATGTTGTGTTCAAGGTTTTGCTGTTGTTGCGGGAGGAAAGCAGGTTTGCATTCCCCCTCGCCGTAGCAACGATTTCTCTGGTGGCTGACTCACCTCCTTTTCGGATCAGGCTCCTTTGTTTCACAAGCAGTTGTTCAAACAGACGCGCAGGAACATCTTGCTTGCCAGGATCGAGGTGCCGTCATAGGTGCCTTCGGACCTGACGATGCTGTCGATATCGACAAGTGCGAAGAACTCATCGGCGTCGATTTCCACGTGCGCGGCGTTCTGAAATACCGTGTTCTCGTCGGATGTCACGGTGACCCCGAGCATCGTGATGCTCGGTCGATCGATCGATTCGACCAGCGCCTTGAGCGTCACCACGTCGTGCGGGTCGTCACGCTCGAGCCGGGTCGCGATGACCAGATCGCCGTCCAGGACGGCACGAATCTCGAGGCGGTCGTTGATGGCGAGGTCTTCGAACCCAAAGCTTGGCGGGCCGGACGCCGTGTGATCGCGGAACAACGTGAACTGGTTCGTCTGAACGTCGATGCCGAGCAACCTGACCACGTCGTAACCGGCGAGGAGGTCTTCGACATCGGCCTTGATTTCGACCAGCGACGGCAGGTGAAACACGATCCGTTCGGCCACGAGCACGCCAGTGTCATTGAGCGTGCCGTCGATCGACACCTTGACATCCAGTTCCAGGGTATCCACGGTCCCATTCACGTAGACCGTGTCTAATGTGGTCGTAACCGCCTGGCCATCGACTTCGAAGTCGATTGCCGAATTGAACGCGGTCACATAGCCGATCAGCTCGTACAGGCACTCGCCGGCACATAGCCGGTACCTGTCTCTGTCCCGATCACGTGCCTGAACCATGTTGGCCAACATATGGCCGTTCTGGATCATGGCCGTGCTGGTCACCTGGACGTACATGCCATTGGCGAGGTCGGCGCCGCCCAGCTCCAGCATGGCTGCGGAGTAGTCACAGGATTGCGTGCCGATGCGGAAGCGTTGCTGGCCAATATCGAGATCAGCAATTTCCCCTTTGACCTGCATGGTCATGCCCGCTGCAAATTGGTTGGCGGTGCGATGCACGTAAGCCGCCTGGATCTGCTGCTGGTGTTTCCACAGACCGCTGACCTCGACGACATGGCCGACTTCGAGGTCCTCGAACGTCGCGTCTTCGAATACCGTGAGTCCGTCGACGAAGACCGTTCGGCCCAGCACGACGAAACTTCCCGCTGCCCTGTCGATACTCGAGACAGGACCCTCGGCGTCATCGACAAACGTGATTTCGTTGGCCCGTGTAACTCCGGTCGTGCTGTCTATCGTGCCGCCAATCGACACGACCATGCCGATCTTCAAATCGGAAACGGTTCCCGGTTCGTCATCCATTGAGACGATCGCGGCAGCGGTGTCGAACTCGACACCATTAGCGGTCACGCTGCCGAAGCCCGTGATCGGGCCGACCACGACAACGTCGTCTGTAGCGACCACGGGCAAGGGAGTGGGAGCTCTGTTCGGATCGCTGTCGCCGCAGGCGGCGGCAACCAACAACACGAGCCCTGTAAGAATTCGGCTGCTTTTCATGATGGACACCTCCTTTCCACCCATGCGGTATGCGGTTCGCTCATGGGGAGTCTATTGCCCGCATGGCACGGGCAACATGAGACAAAAGCTGAATCGGATATCGGATCGGAACCGATCAGATAGTCGGTGTTCGTCCTATGCAGGGTTGGGATTTGAACGATCTGGGTGAGCGCCTTCGCATTCGGCCGGCATTGGGTGTTCGCTGCTATTGACCTCATTCGCGCCGGCGGCGCAAGAGCTGCGAAAATCCGTTGATATCGTGTTTACCCCAAGTCCGCTACGGTTTCGTGACCTACGCTTTGCTATATTCCTGGTGATGCGTGCGCGCAATCTAATATTCTTAACTACCCTGATGTTCTGGGCATTGGCCAGCGCTGCCGAAGAATCGAGGAACGCAGGGTTGTCCCGGCAGGCCTGTGTGGGCTGTCATGGCGAGGACGATACCGGCAGGGCACAGACGGGACCGCCACGTGGCGCTGCACTGCTGGCGCCGATGAAGACGGAGCTCAAACAAGCGCTAATGGCCGGAATGCAGAAGGGACCCTCGCACGCAATCAGTGTCTGCAAGGTGCAAGCCCCCACAATCGCAGACTCTCTCTCAGTTGGGGGCGTTAAGATTGGCCGCACGAGTCACCGACTTCGTAACCCGGCAAACCGGGCTCCAGAGTGGGTCAATGTTGTGCTGCAAGCGTACCTGGACGAGGAAAAGGATCACGCGCCACAGGTGGTGTCATTGGCGAACGATCGGGAGGGCTACGTCGAACCGATTATGATCCAGCCAATCTGTCTCGCCTGCCATGGTAGAAATCTGGCTGCCGACGTTGCGACGCAGATAAACACGCTGTACCCGGAAGATGAGGCAACGGGATTCGAGGTCGACGAGCTGAGAGGGGTTTATTGGGTAGAGTATTCCTTGGCGGAATAAGGTTCGCAATTACCGACGCTTGCGCGAAGGCCGACTTTCTCCGACACACCCGATTAACGCCGCCAATCCGGGTTGCCCTCGGGAGGCAGGGGTCGTCCCGACAGATGCACGGCACCCTTTCTCGAAAGTTGATCTGTGTCACGTTTTCGGCCCGACTTGCCTGGCAGCCACGCCAATCCGTGACTTTATCGGCTGAAACAGTCGCCCGAATATCCTAGCGTTGCGCCCCTGGCTGCTGCGATTACGACAAGGGATGTCTCAACGATGCACGGATTCGGCCGAATCGCTCTCATTTCTGCTGTGCTTGCCACAGCCCTGACTGGCTGCGGCGGTGGCGGCAACTCGTCGTCCCGGACGGGATTCAACCCGGAGCCGCCGGTGATCAGCAGCGATGCCAGCCTGGCCGAGTTGACCGCTTCGGCGGCTGACTTCGATCAGATCTTCCAGCCGACGATTTTCGACTATACCGGCACGGCCTCGTACCTCGCCCGTACTACCGCAATCATGGCCGCGCCGACGCATGGAAACGCGACATTAACCATCAATGGCATCGCCGGCTCGCCGGGTGAGCCGAGTGGCCCGATTGACCTGCTGGAAGGCAATAATGTGATCACGGTGACGGTTACTGCCGAGGATGGAGTCAGCAGCCAGTCCTACACAGTGGATATGGGTCGAAATGGTGCAAGCGCACTTGCGCCGCGATGGTTTATTAAGGCGGCTGACAACGGCGCCGACGACCGCTTCGGCGCGCGCGTCGCCATCTCGGACGGCACACTGGCGGTCGTTGCAGGCGGTGAGGACAGCGCAGCGACAGGCGTCAACGGCAACTCGGCCGACAACAGCGCCGACAACTCCGGTGCCGTCTACGTGTTCGGGCGCGATGCAGCCAGTACGTGGACGCAAGAGGCGTACATAAAGGCATCGAACACCGCAAACTCTGATGCATTCGGCCATGCGATTGCATTGTCCGGCGACACGCTCGCCGTGAGTGCGTTTCAAGAAGACAGCGCAGCGGCAGGTATTGACGGCGACGACTCGGACAACAGTGCTATTGATGCCGGCGCGGTTTATATATTCACACGGGATGTGACCGGAATCTGGTCACAGCAGGCCTATCTGAAAGCGTCGAATACGGACCCCGTCGATGGCTTTGGTGTCTCCGTTGCGCTCGACGGCGATACGTTGGTGGTGGGCGCGAGCTACGAGGACGCTCTGGTGTCTGGCGTAGACGGTAATCAGGCAGACAACAACGGGCCGGATTCGGGCGCCGTGTACGTGTTCACCCGGGATGCAGCCGGCCTCTGGACGCAGCAGGCCTATCTGAAGGCATCGAATCCGGACGCGGGCGACCGATTCGGCGGGGCGGTCTCACTTTCGGGCGATACGCTGGCGGTTGGCGCGGCTTATGAACGGAGCAAGTCCACTGGAATTGATGGTAACCAGGCCAGCAACAGCTGGTCCGAGGCAGGCGCCGTGTACGTGTTTACACGTGACGATGTCGGCGACTGGAGCCAGCAAGCGTATTTGAAAGCGTCCAATACCGGCAGTGGCGACCGCTTTGGCGATTCACTGGTCCTGTCGGGCGACACACTGGTCGTCGGTGCACCGCTGGAAGACAGTGCGGCTCGAGGTATCGATGGTTTTCAGGCCGACAACAAGGCGCTTAATTCGGGTGCAGCCTACATATTCAGTCGAGATGTGACGGGCAACTGGAGTCAACAAAATTATTTGAAGGGCTCCAACACGGACAGCCAGGATCAGTTCGGACATTCAATCGCGCTCGATGGCGACCTGCTCGTTGTGGGCGCATTCGAAGACAGCAACGCAGTCGGCGCCGGTGGCGATCCATCGGATAACAGTGCGCCGAATGCTGGTGCGGCCTACCTGTTCGAGCGTGACGCGATGGGCGCGTGGAGCCAGATCGCTTATCTGAAGGCATCAAACACTGATGCCGGAGATGAATTCGGCTCGGCAATCGCCATTGACGGCAACTCACTGCTTGTTGGTGCGCCGCTGGAAGACAGTGTAGCCACCGGCGTTGGCGGCGACCAGACAGGCAACGATTCGATCGACTCGGGCGCCGTCTATCTCTACCAATAAGCGCCCATTCGACGGTAAACCTCAAGTGCGGTTCGCTCATCCTGACTTCTGCCATCGAAATTTCCCTATTTGCTCCTGATCCTGCAGCCAAGCTCAACTGCAGGGAAAAGCCGCCGTGGTAAGTTCTGGTATTCACCGATGTCTCTGCACATTTCTGTTGTTGCTAATAGGGAGCGTCGCATCTGCCGCTGTCGATATCGATGATCTTTGGGTTGGCGCCGAGAACTTCCCAGGACCGTGTATTGGTCTGGCCCGCGGACAGCCGGCAGCTGGTCGGGAGCGGTATCGACATGACAGGCGGCAACACGTTGCGAGCGACCGATACCTTGTTCCTGTCGGGCCTCGCCAGTGGCGGCACGCTTATGCGGCAGCGCGGTCGGCCACGAAGTTCTTCGCCGCAAAATCCCAGTTGATCAGGTTGCTCAGGAATGCATCGATGTATGCATCGCGCTTGTTTCCGGATGTCAGTAATCGGACAAACAGATGAGATCAAGGAGCGCTTCTACGCGATCTCACCCGAGCGGCGACTCAAGCATCCGTCGGTCGTATTGATCACAGACACGGCTCGCTCGAACCTTTTCGCTGCGTAGTGGTGGCATATGGGCGTTGGGTGGGAGCAATAGCCAATCCGCGGCTTTGACTACCATTACTCGCGGTCAGCCTTTTCTCTCTGGCGCATCGGCATGAGCGTCATCGCCGGGAGGGTTTGATCATTGTTGCGTTGTTTCGCGCCCCGAGCCCTTACCGGGCGTGCACTTGGGCCAGGCACAGTTCAAACGGGCCGTCCCGTTTGTCGTAGATCATAAGGCCCATGCCCGTGATCTGTCGCGTATCGAGCGGCGGTCCATCCAGCTGATACCCCCGGAACCTGGGAACGAAGCGTGAGAAGGGAATTTCGACCACGCGCCATGTGTCACTGGCGGTGTCGAAATCCGCCCAGTAACTGACCTGCTCGCCACGCCAGCGCGCGGCACTTGTCAGTCGCCAGGTGTAGCGACGGCCATCGCCTCTTACACGTAATCGGATTCCGGCGTGATTCGACAAATCCAGCTGCATGGGTTTCGTGCGGATCGAGCTGAAACCGCCACCATTCGTGTTGGTGTGACCGGTGAAGCACAATTCCCCTCGTTCCAGCTCGAAATCGCCCTCGCTCCGTCCCCCCATGACGTTGTCATTCACCACGTACCAGCCCAGGTCGGAACTGCTCGCGGTGAAGTCGGTGAGCAAGAGTCCTCCATCAGAATGAGAGTCGGATGCGTCTAGCGGCGTGTCGGCAGAAGTCATCAGCAGAACTCCAAAGAATAACGAAAATGTTGCCAGGTACATCCTGCTAGGGCCCGTAAGCCGGCAACACGTTTTTCAGGTGCGGAAGCGACATGTACCACTCCCGGCAGGTTGTTGAGGCCTGACCACCCAATGTCACTGTGGTACGCATCGAGCGGCTCAGTGCACTGGCGTATAGCCGTTGATAGTAAGGCATGGACTGGACATGAAAGGGCAGTATTTCTTCGAACGATCGGTCGGTGTCAAAAGTGTCGACAAACGCGTCGTAGAATCGGCGCAGCGCGTCGGAAACGGATTTCCTGGCGATCAGGCTAACCGAAGGTGTAATCGTCCAGGTCATATCGCGTTGCAGTACGAACTCACCGACGAAGCCTGCGCGCCGTTCGTCCGACCATTCTTCGGGTGCGATCAGGCTCAGTGACCACTGCCCGTCTATCCAATAAAGGTAGTTCGAACGCTCTGCGACCGGCCGGTACTTGAACGTCGCAGACAAAGCGAGCATGGATGTGAACAATTCTGCCAGCACCTGTTGCCGCGGTTTCGCCACGATGTTACGTGGTTGACTTCGGTACCAGTCCAGCAAGAACCCGCTGACGCCTTTGCCTTCGGGGTTGCCGTCAGATTTCGGCGCTATCGCGCAGCCGACCGATTGTTTCGACCTGCCGTGATGTGGTGTGATCGACATGAATGAGCTCATCAGTTGGGCGGTAAATTTCTTTTCCTGGTTGACCGGCACAGACAACACGTCGTGGTCGAATTCAGGCAAAGCCGGACAACGATTGTGATCTATTCTGACGATCGGCGTGTAACAAGTCGTAACAGAAAGCGTCGTGACCACCTGGAGTTAGTATGCTTCGCCTGCCATGAACAATAACCTGTCCTGATCCTGAGAACGGATGTGATTCCTTGCTTGTAATTCTCGGCAATCAGCTTTTTCCCCTGCAGCACCTGCCGCCGCCGGACAGCACGCCGGTCTTCATGGCAGAGGACGCAGGTCTGTGTACGTACGAAAAACACCATCAGCAAAAGCTCGTGCTTTTTCTGGCCGCGATGCGCGCTTATGCCGAAGAACTGAAGGCGGCCGGGTACGAAGTGCATTACCTGAAGCTGGACGCTACCGATAGCCGTCCATACGAGACCAAACTCGCAATGGTGATGAAGCTCGTTGGCGCAACCGATCTGCAGTACTTCGAGGTCGAGGACAAAGCAATGGAACGGCGACTTGCGGAATTTGCCGCAGAACACCAGCTGACCCGCAAGGAACTGGCCACGCCGATGTTTACGTGCACCCGTGAGGCTTTCTCCGAATATGTCAGCGGGAAGTCACGCCTGCTCATGGGCGACTTCTACAAGTGGCAACGCCGACGACTCGAAATTCTCGTGGATGAAAATGGAGAACCGCAGGGCGGTCGCTGGAGTTTCGATACCGACAACCGCAAGCGACTGCCCAAGAGCGTCGTGCCGCCGGACGTGCCGTGGCCCGAGCCCGACAAGCACGTCGCCGACGTGATCGAGATCGTGGCGCGTGCGTTTTCGGACCATCCCGGATCGGCCCGGGATTTTCGCTGGCCGACGACGCGTAAGCAGGCGATAGAGTGGCTCGACGCTTTTATCGAGCAACGGCTGGCGCAGTTCGGGCCTTTCGAGGACGCGATCACATCTCGATCCGCTACGGTTTTCCATAGCATGCTCAGCCCGTACCTGAATCTGGGGCTTCTGACGCCCATGGAAATTATCCGGAAGGTCGAAGTGTGCGCCGATGACGTTCCGCTGCAGAGCCTGGAGGGTTTTGTTCGGCAGGTAATTGGCTGGCGCGAATTTGTGCGCGGTGTGTATCGGCAGTTCGGCGAAACGCAGGACGCAAGCAACTTCTGGTGTCATGAGCGGGAATTGACCAACTCATGGTACGACGGCACCACCGGCATACCGCCGCTCGACGATACGATACAGACCGCCCAGAGACTCGGGTGGACGCATCACATTCCGAGACTGATGGTACTTGGCAACCTCATGACCCTTTGCGAGATTCGGCCGCAATCGGCGCATCGGTGGTTCATGGAGATGTTCGTTGACTCATCGGAGTGGGTCATGGGTCCGAACGTATACGGCATGGGTGTCTTCAGTGATGGCGGCATCTTTGCGACCAAGCCCTACATTTGCGGCTCCAATTATCTTCTGAAAATGAGCGACTATTCGAAAGGGCCTTGGTGTGACACGGTCGACGGGCTTTATTGGCGCTTCATCGACAAGCATCGCGACTTTTTTGCCACGAATCCACGATTGGCACTAATGCCTAAGGCGTTGGACAGGCTTGACAGCGAGAGGCGAGATCGAATCTTCCAGGCAGCGAAAAGCTTCATCGCCCAACACACGAC
The DNA here is from genome assembly GCA_029863305.1 of Gammaproteobacteria bacterium. GTDB lineage: Bacteria > Pseudomonadota > Gammaproteobacteria > Steroidobacterales > Woeseiaceae > UBA1847. Next base: position 21,504 of record JAOTVR010000018.1, read on the forward strand.
CAGCGCTTGATCGATCAAGGAGCGATCATTCCGATGAATAGCCTGTTAGCTCGACATAGCCCCGACCCTCGACTGGCAGCTGATCGCGTTTTCCCTCCACGTCCACCGCGCCTTCCCAGTAGCGCACTGTGGTGAAGAGTTCCTGGTCGCTGATGACCGGGGTCACTGTCAGCTCGAGGTCGAAGCGCGGTATTCGCAGGAGCCAACGGGATGGGTAGACGCCGCCTTCGGGACTCGTCCAGTTGTCGAGCACGGTAATTTCGGCATCGCTCGCCGTGAGGTGCGAGGCGGCGCCGTGCGCATCGACAAAGGAGCCAGCGCTAGCCGGGTCCCAGGCGCCGTCTTTCAAACGCAGCCCGTAGAGCATCAACTCACTGCCGTCGGCAAGCTGCAGCGCAAACCAGTCCCAACCAACCTGGTCGGCCGCGAGTGCGCTCGTACTCCACTCGCGATCGAGCCACGACAAACCGGACACTGTGTAGTCGCGCTCACCGATGCGCAACTGGCCTTCAGTCTGCATGCGCGTTATCGAGTAGTAATACGATGCATTCTCCGGATCAGCCGACTTCTGCGACAAACCGTCAATACCGTTGAGGACGGGCGGCTTTAATGCCGTCAACTCGAGATCCACGGCGATGGCGTCATCGCTTGCGCGCAAGCGCCAGGCTTCCGTGCCCGCTTGCGCTGCTATTTCCCAGTCGTTGATCCAGACGCGCAATGGCGCTGCTTGCGCGCCGGCAAGGCCGACCGCACCCCGCGAGTAGCGTTGCGCAACATAGAAGCTATCATCCTCGGCATCCGTGACGGCGAGGTGGGCGACATAGGCCTGATTCGTGCGCCAGGCCGAACTGGATGCGGGCACGGTCGGCGCGAGCGAAAAACGAAAGATCGTGAGTTCGAAACCGAAGCGCCGGCCGGCTTCGTCATCGAGGTTGCCAGTGACGTACCACCACTCGTTGCGGAATGCGGGGTGCGGTCCGTGATCGTCCGGAAAGGCGAACGCCCGAGGCTCCAGGGCTCTGGCGAATCGCGCGTCCGCAGCGCTGCCCAGGAGGTCCGCAAGTTGTGAGGGCGGCTCTGCAGTCTCGTCCGAATGCACCTGACCAACAATGAGGACGGCGAGGAGCGCAATCATGCGGAATCGTGTTCCCGCCATACTATTCCTCACGCATCGCAATGGCGGGCTGGCTTCGGCCAGCGCGATACGCCGGGTAGATTCCTGCTAGCAGCGCCACCCCCATCGCAAACGCGACGGAAACCAGCAGGATGTCCGGGGCGATCGACATATCGATCTGCCAGCCGAAGGCGCGTCGATTGATGACCTTGATGAGTACCCAGGCCATGACGATACCGAGTGGAACTGCGGCGAGACCGCTCAACAGGCCAATAATGCCCGTCTGCGCCGTGATCATGCCGCCGACCTGCGTACGCGTCATGCCGAGCGCGCGAAGTGTTGCGGACTCGCGGGCGCGCTCCAGTTGCAGCGCGAGCATGGCTGACAGAATACCGATGAAAGCGACACCAAGGGTGAGCCAGTAGAGAACGTTGGTTATCACGAAAGTACGGTCGAATATACGCATCGACTCCTGGCGCAGGCCAGCCCTGGAGGTGACGTACAGTGCCTGCCAGTCGTTGCTCAGTGCTTCGACCTGTTCGACGATCTCGTTGGCGCTGACCTCGTTGTGAAGGTAGAGGCCCAACGAATCGATGGTGTCGTCGTCGTAATGGCGCAGGTATGTTGCGCGGCTCATCATGATGCCGCTCGCATTGATGTCATAGCTCTGAAACGTGGCCGCGACCGAGAATTCCCGCGGGCCGCCACCGGTGGGCAGCACAATGCTGTCGCCCGCACCGACGCCATGCTGAAAGGAATAGGGTTCGGATACAAGCACCGCGTCGGCGCTCTCCCACGCGGGCCAGACCGCGGCAGGGTCTGCATCGAGAATCTCGGTGCCGGCATAGCTTGCGCGCGGCATCTCGAAAACACGCAGCTGAGTCTGGCCGTTCGCGTCCTCGACCCAGGCGCGCTTCCGCGTGCTCACGGCCTCAACGCCATCGAGATCGCTGATGGCCGCGACTAACGCCGGATCCATGGCGCCGCGCTGTGCGCCGGCATATACATCGGCCTGAAGCGTTTGCTCGAGCCACTCGCCAACCGAGCCTCGAAAGCTGTCGACCATGATGCTGACGCCGATAGTCGCCGACACGGCAACGGCCAGCGCGACGATCGCGATCCCCGTGCGCGCGATGCCCGATGCGATGCCCGCTACAGCCATGCGCGCGGTGGTGCCACCCAGGGCAGCGGCCGCGGGAGCCATGCCAATCGCAGCGAAACGCACGACTAATGGCACGCAAAGCGCAAAGCCCAGGATCATGAGGAACACGGCCGTGAGCCCCGCCACGAGGTCTTTGCCCGAGAAGACGATCAATACGACGGCTGCGATCATCAGCCCGATACCGGTCAGGGTAACGGTGGGCAGGGCACGGCGCGCCCGTCGCTCGAGTGCCGAGCGCATCATCGCAAGGCGAGGTTGGTAAGCGGTTGCCTCGATCGCCGGCAAGGCGGCGGCCAGGAGCGCAGCGCCGACTCCCGCGACGAGGCCCTTGGCCACAGAGAATGCGTCGACGCCGACGCCCGTCACGTTGACACGGAAGTACAGGTCGTTGATCGTGCGCGCCACGAGGTGGAGGAGCTGTTCGCCGAGCATGATGCCGAGCGCAACGCCGAGTATGGCCGCGACAAGACCGAGGAGCGCGGCCTCAATGAGGATCATCGCGAGTAACTGGCGACGCGTAAGCCCGAGCGCCCGAAGCACACCGATAAGCGCGCGGCGCTGCAGCACAGAAAAATTCACGCTATTGAATATGAGGAACAGTCCGACGAGGAGCGCAAGCAGGCTCATGGCCGTAAGGTTGGTCATGAAAGCCTTGCTCATCTCGGACGTAGAGCGCGTGCGGCCGGCCGCGGACAGCACTTGTGCACCGTCGGGCAGCGCGGCCTCGAGAGCTGACAAGGTAGCCTCGTCATTATGATCGATGCGCACGTCGACGCGGGTGAGCCAGCCGGCTCGGCCCAGCCACTCCTGTGCCGTGGCGATATCGGTGACGAGCAAGCGGTAAAGGGCATTGTTGCCGCCATCGGGAAAGACCGCCAGCAGCTCGGCTCGCCGCGTTTTGCCGTCTGCGAGCAATTCGAAGACGTCGCCGACAATGAGTCCCAGATCCTCCGCCGTCTGTTTCGAAGTCGTGACGGCGCCAGGCGTGAGGAAAAAATCGGCGAAGAAGGTGCTGCGATCCGATGCACCCGCGTCACGTGTATGCGCTTCGCCCGTGAAATCGCGAATCTCGCGCTCCGCAAAGAGATCAATACCGAGTACCGATAGTGTCATACCGTCGATCGTGATCGTGCCTTCGACGACAGGCGCGATTGCACGGACGCCATGGTTGACGCGCAACTTCGTGTAGACGTCTTCTCTGACACCGCGCGGTCCGCCGATAACCTGGTGCGTCGCTTTGCCAGTGATCGTATCCATCGATAGCAGGAAGGCCTTGCGAGCGCTGGCATTGGCGATATCCACGGCGACGATAACGGCAACGCCTATGCCGATGCCGAGCAGAGCAAGGGCCAGCTGCCACGGGTGCCGCAGCAGGTAAGAAAAGCTCGCGCGGTAGGTGACCGGTATCATCGCCCCGTGCTTGCCTCGAGCTGGCCGTTGTGGAGCTCGAGCACACGATCACAGTGCGAAGCGACGTGCATGCTGTGCGTGGCGATCAGCATCGTGTGTCCTCTGGTGCGAACAAGTTGGTCGATGAGTGCCAGCATGGCATCTGCCGTAGCGTCGTCGAGGTTGCCCGTTGGTTCGTCAGCCAGCAGTACGGCCGGTTTATGACACAGCGCTCGCGCAATCGCGACGCGCTGTTGTTCACCACCCGAAAGCATGTCCGGAAAACTTCCGGCCCGATCGGCGAGGCCCACGGCGTCGAGGAGTTCGTTGATGCGCTCCGACGCTTTGACAGAGTTCACATTGTTCAACTCGAGGACGAGCCGCACGTTGTCCGCTACGTTCAGCGTTGGCACGAGGTTGAAGGCCTGGTAGACGAAGCCGATGTGCTCGCGGCGAAACAGTGTACGGCCGCGTTCCGCAAGTCCTGTCAGATCGATGCCTGCAGCGCTTACGGTACCGGCATCTGGTGCGTCGATGCCGCCGATGATGTTCAGCAGCGTCGACTTGCCGGATCCGCTCCTGCCGCGAAGTGCCACGGTCTCGCCGCGGTGAACATCCAGATCGATGCCGTCGAGCACGATGTGCTCGCGCTCGCCTTCATGAAAGCGGCGACAGACGCCGCGAGCCTGGATTGCCAGTGGTTCGGATACCATGCGGCTACTGTGAGCTATTCGGCCAACACAGGCAACGGCGTCTTGTAACAAGTTATTTCGGGGTGACCGGCGTTAGTAAACGCGGTGCCTGGCTACCTCACGCCCAATCGTTACAAAACGAAACACACTTTGGCGTCGCGAGCATGCACTATTCAGGTATACCAAACCGGAATTGCATGCTTATGAGCCAGTTGATCGCCCGACATGCTGAAACGTTCCAGCTTCTGTTCGTCATTGCTGTCGTTGGCGCAGCCATCCTGTTGTCGGTTGCCCTCAAGCCGGAACAACCGGCGGCGTATCCCGCAATGCCGGCACAGCGCCCATTCACAAATTTCTCTGAATCGGAGTTTTCGATGCGATTACTAATAGGGTTAACGGTACTTGTATTTTCTGCGACGGCATCTGCTAGCGAGCCGCCGCTGCTCGACCAGAATTTCAGGCGGCTCGCTGCCGACGAGGTAGTCAATCTTGCGGATGCTTACGCAGGCAAAGTCCTGCTGATCGTCAATACCGCCTCGAAATGCGGCAACACCCCGCAATACGAGGGGCTCGAAAGCCTTTATGAGGAATACGGGCAAGACGGCCTGGTGGTGCTGGGTTTTCCTTCAAATGATTTCCTGGGTCAGGAGCCGGGTACGGAGGAACAAATCCAGGAATTCTGCCGCCTGACGTACAGCATCAAGTTTCCGATGTTCGAGAAAACTCAGGTCAAGAAAAGCGGAGCACATCCATTTTTCGACCAGCTGGCTGCGGCTGCCGGTACCTACCCGACCTGGAATTTCCACAAATACCTAATCGGGCGCGACGGTAAGTTCATCGCGGCATTCAGCCCACGCACGCAGCCATACGACGATGAGCTGGTTGCGGCAGTCGAGTCGGCGCTCGGCATTTAGTGTCCCACGGTCGAATTGAGCGCGAAGAGCAATCTGCCGAGCAAACCGTGCGGCTTGCCGTTTAGCTGGCGGCGCAAATGGATCAGGGATTGGGACGCTGTGAAATACTGTTCGCGTCGTTGTCGGCGCTGGAGAAGAATCAATGCCCGAAGGGCCTGAAATACGTCTGGCAGCTGACCGGGTGGCGAAGGTTTTGGTTGGCAGGCCGATTGCCGAGGTTACCTTCGGGCTACCGGCACTGCAGCGTTTCGAGCGCCTGCTAACCGGTAGTACCGTCACGGGCGTCAATACCCGCGGCAAAGCCATGCTCACGAGATTTGACAACGGCCTTACGCTCTACAGCCACAATCAACTGTATGGACGCTGGTACACCACCCGTCGTCCGAGCTTTCCCAAGACGAATCGCTCGCTGCGAGTCGCGCTGCACACAGAGCGGCACAGCGCTCTGCTCTACAGCGCCTCGGACATCGAAGTGCTTACCGACAAGCAGCTGTCGCAGCATGCATTCCTGGGACGTATCGGGCCGGACATCCTTGCGCCAGAATTGACCGTCGAGCAAGTTGCAATGCGCCTCGAATCAGATCGATTTCGTAACCGTGCACTGGCCAGCCTCTATCTCGATCAGTCATTTCTGGCCGGCATTGGCAACTATCTGCGCTCAGAGATTTTGTGGGCCGCCGGCGTCGAGCCCTCAAGAAAGCCCGCCGACCTCTCGTCAGCGAAGCGCAACAGGATCGCCAGGAATACGCTGCAAATCAGCCGCCGGTCTTACCGCACGCGCGGTGTAACGGTTGCGCCGACTCTTGCCGCTCGGCTTAAAGCGAATGGCCTGACCTACCGGCAGCGTCGTTTCTGGGTGTTCGGACGTGAGGGCCTGTCATGTCATCGCTGCGACACGCCAATTCGTCGCAGGTCAATGGGTGGCCGAAACATCTTTGTTTGTTCAAGCTGCCAGCCGGCAGATTAACGTCCGCAGCAATCGAGGCTCCCTGTCTGATGAGGCTACTTCCATCTCTGCACGCAAACGCTAACGTCGCCGTAATCGGCGCCAGCGGCGGCATCGGTCGTGGCTTCGTCGAGTTGCTCGCGGCCGACAGTGAGGTTCAGAACGTTTACGCGTTTTCACGCTCGCCAGTCCATTGGCCAGCAGCGAACGTTCACGACCACCGTATTGACATCGTCGACGAGGCGTCAATTGAAAACGCGGCCGCGATGGCATCGGCGAACGGACCGCTGGATCTCGTTATCGTTGCCAGCGGCATCCTCCACCGCGATCCGGTGATCCAGCCGGAAAAGAGCCTGAGCGATTTGAATTCGAGGGCGCTGACCGACGTACTTGCGGTCAATACAATCGGGCCAGCACTGGCCGGCAAGCATTTTCTGCCGAAGCTGCGACGCAAGCATAAGACCGTGTTCGCCGCGTTGTCCGCGCGCGTGGGCAGTATCAATGATAATCGCCTTGGCGGCTGGGCTTCCTATCGAATGTCGAAAGCGGCACTGAATATGTTCGTTCGGACGGCGTCGATTGAGCAGTCGCGGTCTCTTCCGGAGTCCGTTGTCGTGGCATTACATCCAGGCACGGTGGAAACTGCCTTATCCTGTCCTTTCACAAGGCGGCTGGACTCAAGGAAATTATTTTCGCCAACAAATGCCGCCAGGCAACTCCTGCACGTCATAGATGAGCTGAAACCAGCGCATTCCGGCGGATTCTTTGCCTACGATCATGCCCGTATAGATTTCTGATTCAATGCGCGGATCTCTGGTGGACCCGGCAAACACGAGAGGCTTATTGCCTTCGCGGTTTGACAGACAACAAATCGAAAAGGCCATTGCGCCAGTCTTTGGCTGCCTGAACCACGAAGAATTGCCATGGGGTCTCGGGCGAAACAATAGCCGGGCGGAGAGCGATACTGAGCGGCTGGCCAATCCACTCGCACACGTTCGCGGCAGTGAAGAACCGATCACGGAAACTGCGGTTGAATTTCCTCTGCCGATGAACGCGCTTTGCTGTTATTGCCGGAGTCCCGAAAGGGATGTCCATGAGCAAACAGCGTGCGAGATCATGTATTGTCAGAAGATTCCAGGAGCATCGAATGAAACTGTCCATCCGGGCCAGAGCAAGTGTCTGTGCCATCGCGATCGCAACCACGCCGGCCTGCATGTCGGTGCAGTCAGTTGCTACTGATCAGGACCAGTCCTTCGTGGTGGCCGACCGGCATGTGCAGGAAATCGCCGACCTGAAAACGAGTACAGCGGTAAGGAGCGCGGTCGAGCATATCGTTGCGCTTGAGTCGGATCTGATTCGGGACCTGATCGAGCTCACCGAGATTCCGGCGCCGCCCTTCGGTGAAGCAAAGCGGGCCGCTCGCTTTGCGGAACTGCTGCGCGACACGGGTCTGACGGATGTTTCGATCGACGCTGTCGGAAACGTCATAGGCCGGCGCCCGGGCCGAACGGGAAAACGCGTCGTTGCCTACACAGCACATCTGGATACGGTCTTCCCGGAGGGTACCGATGTCACCGTTCGGGTCGACGGTGATACGTTGCATGCGCCAGGCGTCGGCGACAATTCGCGTGGCCTGGTCGTCATATTGGGAGTGCTTCGGGCATTGCAGCATGCCGGCCTCGAGACCGACGCAGACATTCTCTTCGTCGGCAACGTGGGCGAAGAGGGGCTCGGAGACCTGCGCGGCGTCAAGCACCTGTTTCGCGAAGGCGGCCCGAGAATCGATGCATTGATCGCCGTTGATGGCGGTGATACGAGTCGCATCGTGTTTGGCGGCGTCGGCTCGCACCGATACCGCGTCACGTACAGAGGGCCTGGCGGTCATTCCTGGGGTGCCTTCGGCACGGCAAGCCCACACCATGCGCTGGGTCGGGCGATTGCCGCTTTTGTCGAAGCTGCGCCATCTGTTACGCAAGATGGCGAGAAGACCAGTTTCAACGTCGGCCGCATCGGCGGAGGAACGTCGATCAATTCGATCGCATTCGAATCCTGGATGGAAGTTGATTTGCGCTCCGGCAGTCAGGACAAACTCAACGAAATCGATGCGGTTTTTCAGGCCGCTGTACGGACTGCGCTAACAGCAGAAAACGCAGCGCGACGGGAAGGTCCCGAACTTGCCGTTGACGTTGAACGAATCGGTACTCGTCCGGCGGCTCGCGGCGATTCACACTCACCACTTGTGCACCGCGCCGCAGCCGCCATGCAGGCGCTGGGAATCGAGCCAGATCTCAAGATATCGTCGACCGATGCGAATCACCCGATTGCGCTGGGGATTCCGGCAATTACGATGAGTCGCGGCGGAAATAGCGAGGACGCACATTCACCCGCCGAGTCATGGCAAAACAAGGACGGTCATCTGGCGATACAGATTGGCTTGCTGACCGTCCTGGCTGAGGCGGGTTTCGTGCGCTGACCATCGTTTGTCAGCTATAGTTTCCTGTATGCCGACCGGTTCATCTAAGAGGATTCAAACAAGACCGCTGTCAGGATTGCACCTGTTGCTGACCTACGAGTGCAACTACGAGTGCGATCACTGTTTTGTTTGGGGTGGGCCATCGCAAACCGGTACGATGACGGTCGACACCATCAAGCACATACTCGATCAGGCCAAAGCGCTCGGAAGCATCAGGTGGATTTATTTCGAGGGCGGTGAGGCGTTTCTTTATTACGAGACCTTGAGCGCCGGCGTTCGAATGGCCGAAGACGCCGGCTTCAAGGTCGGCATCGTTACCAACGCCTATTGGGCGACCTCGGACATCGAGGCCGCGAAGTGGTTGAAGCCGTTTGTTGGCCCGGTCGAGGATTTGTCGATCAGCAGCGATGTCTATCACGGCAACGACGACGTCCCGGAACTCACTGAAACCGCGCGCCGTGTCGCAACAGAACTCGGCATGCCGGTGGACTTCATCACGGTCGCCGAACCCGAGGCCCTCGAGGTGCCGGCCGCCGCAGGTCAACTGCCGGCTGGCCAATCGGCCGTTCTGTACAGAGGCCGCGCCGCGGAAAAGCTCGCATCGCGCGTCGAAGCAAAGCCGTGGGATCAGTTCACCGAGTGCCCGTGGGAAGATCTGCGCGAGCCAGAGCGCGTGCATGTCGACCCGTTCGGCAACCTGCACATTTGCCAGGGCATTTCTATCGGTAATCTGCTTGAGCGGCCGTTACCAGACATCATGGCTGACTACGATGCTGACAAGCATCCAGTCGTCGGCCCGTTGCTTGCAGGCGGGCCCGCCGAAATCGTTCGTCGATATGGCCTTGCCCACGAGGACGGCTACGCCGATCACTGCCATCTTTGCTACAAGGCGCGGTGTGCGCTCAGAGAGCGCTTTCCCGAGGTGCTGACCCCGGACCAGATGTACGGTACAAGCTGACCGGGGACATTCTGCTTTTTATTGGTCGCACTCGTCCCGGCGACCACATCCGCCGCACTTCATCGACTTCGTCTTCGCATCAGGATCGTGTCGCGACAACCACACCTGGAAAACTGCCCAGAGCGCGCACAGCAAAACGATGGCGAGCAGAGAAAGAAGATAGCCAGTCATCATCTCAGTACAAATCTCTCAGGCCGAACTGAACAACCCGGCAAAACCCATAAACGCCATCGACAAAACGCCAGCGATGATCAGGTTCATCGCGGTGCCTTTAATTAATTTCGGGATGTTCGACAACTCCGATTCTTCGCGCAGGCCGGCAAGCAGGACCAGCGCCAGCGTAAAACCGATACCGGCGCCGAGCGCATAAACGATGCCTTCCCAAAAACCGTAGCCGCGGTTGGTCGCGAATATCGCGAGACCCAGGATCGCACAGTTCGTTGTAATCAACGGCAGGAAGATTCCCATCGCGCGAAATAGCGCGGGGCTCAGTTTCTTGATCAGCATCTCGATAAACTGCACGGTACTCGCGATGACTACGATGAAGCAGATCAGCCGCAGATACGGTGCATGAATCAACACATACGTGTTGAGTACCCAGGCGCACACCGCAGTCACCAGCATCACGAACGTTGTCGCAAGCCCGAGCCGCGCCGAGGTTTCGAGCGAGCCGGACACGCCAAGGAACGGACACAAGCCGAGAAAATAGGTCAGCACGAAGTTATTGACGAGCAACGCACTGATGAAGATCCAGAGAAGGTTGTCCATTAGTTACCACCTCTCTCTGCCGCGGCGACGTCTTCCAGGAACTCGTCCTTCTTTAGCCTGAACCAGTTGAAAAACAGCAGAATGACGCCCAGCGTCAGGAAGCCGCCCGGCGGCAGGATCATGATCACCCAGGGCTCGAAATTCTCGCCGAAGAGCTTCATCCCGAACAGTGCGCCGTCGCCGAGTATCTCCCTGACGGAGCCGAGCGAGAGCAGCGCGAGCAGGAAACCGCTCGCCATGCCCATCGCATCCATTACTGCGAGTTTCGTCGGGTACCTCGATGCAAAGGCTTCTTGCCGTCCCAGGATCAGGCAGTTCGCCACGATCAGGGGAATGAACGCACCGAGTTCCTTGTGCACCGCCGGCACGAGCGCGAGCAGCGTATAATCGGCAATGGTCACGAAGGTCGCGATGATGATGATGAAGCAGGAGATGCGTACCTGCTTCGGAATCAGGTGACGAAACGTCGATACGAGGAAGCTCGATCCCACGAGCACGAAGAAGGTTGCCATTCCCATCGCAATCGCGTTGATCGCCGAGTTGGTGACGGCGAGCATCGGGCACATCCCCAGAACCTGGACGAACACAGGGTTGTCGCGCCAGATGCCCTTGATGAATTCTTCGTGGAACTCGTTCTTTTTCATTGGTCTGCCTCGGTTCCAGCAGTCTCTGTCGCTTCGAGCCTCGGCTCAGACCCTGGCTCCGGCAGTTGCGCCGACCAATCGGCGTGGGTCTCGTTGATGATTCTGACAACGGCCTTGGAAGAAATGGTTGCACCCGTAATCGCGTCAATCTCGTTCGGCCGACTCTTCGTGCCTTTCTTGACCGCAACGATCTCCGGCTCTACGGACAAGGCACTGAAGCCGCTGACAAATACGGCATCCTTGTAGATCTTGTCACCCAGCCCCGGTGTCTCGCGGCTCTCCAGGATTTCCATGCCGACGACGTTTTTCTCGTCTGGCCGGTAACCATAGAGCAGTGCGATCGTGTCCTGAAACCCGGGGCCGGCGCCGGGCATCGCATAACCCACGAATGCGCTGTGTTCATCGTAACCTCCGTAAACAACGGGCTCATCCTTGTCCGGTCTATCTACTGCGACGAGTTCGCCATCCCGGTAAACGAGCGCCTGCATCTGGCTGACGCCGGGCAGTACCTTGAAAACCGCCTCGCGCAGCTCGCGAGCCTTGTTCGCGGTAATCGTCGGTAACGTCGACTCATAAATGCCGATGATCGCAATGCCCGATACCAGCCCGGCGATTGCCAGCGTCAGCACGAGCCGCATCGAACCGGAAGCGCCGCTGTCCGTGGGTGCGTTCATTTCGAATCAGTCCCGCGACCAAACACCCGCGGTTGCGTGTAGCGATCAATCAGCGGGGTTGCCGCATTCATCAACAGGATCGCGTACATAACACCTTCGGGCAGGCCGCCGAACACGCGAATCAACATGACGAGGACACCGACACCGATGCCGAAGATCCACGCTCCGCGTGGTGTGACCGGTGAGGTAACCGGATCGGTTGCCATGTAGATCGCCCCGAGTAACAAACCGCCCGAGAAGACCGAAAACAAGGGCGAGGGGAAACGCACCGCATCAACGAGGCTCAAGATAGCGGAGAAGATCAGCACACTGAGCAGGATGCTTGCCGGTATGCGCCAGTCGAGGTCCCGCCTGAGCCAAAGATAAACGCCGCCGAGCAACAGCAAAAGGCCGCTGGTTTCCCCGAGCGATCCGCTGATCTTGCCAAACATCAGGTTTGTGAGCGGCGTAACTTCCTGCTCGAATTTCATCATGCCGAGCGGGGTTGCGGCGGTGACGCCGTCGACGGGTGCCTGCATGAATGGCAGTGCGAGATTGCCCGCGTAGACTTGGAAGAAGCCGCCGTCACTGACCGCTGGCACCCAGGTGGTCATCGCGATCGGAAATGTCGCGAGCAGAAAGGCACGGCCGAGCAGGGCCGGATTGAACAGGTTATGACCGAGGCCGCCCCAGATCACCTTGCCGAGGGCGATGCCGACGAAGCCTCCAAGAAATGCCATCCACAACGGCAGGCCGGGGGGCAAGGTGAGACCAAGTAACAGTCCCGTCAGTATGCCGCTGGCGTCTCGAAGCGACTCGCCGCGAGCTTCCTGGCTCGCAAACAGCCACTCCGCCATAACCGCGCCGGCAATGCAGGCGCCAAGAATCAGGGCCGCGCTGAGACCGAAGAACCACATCGATGCGGCCGTCGCTGGCGCCAAGGCATACAACACGTCACGCATCGCCTTCGGCGTGGTCATCCCCTGGCGCAGCAGTGGCGCATGGAACAGCAACAGATCCGGGTCGGTTTTCTTCACGCGTCGGGCTCCTTGCGGCGTGCAAGGTCGTCTTTTGCCGTGCGAATGAGCTGCACGATCGGGATATTCGACGGGCAGGCAAACGTGCAGCAACCACATTCGACGCAGTCAAAGACGTGGTACGCCCGCATCTCATCGAACATGCGCGACTTGGACAAACGCGCCAGTCGCGATGGGTTCAGGAAGTACGGGCAGGCTTCGAGGCATCGGCCACAGGAAATGCAGGGGTACTCCTTGCGCCTGGCCGTCTGCTCCTCGGTAAACACGAGGACACCCGAGCAGCCTTTCAAAATTGGCACATCGAGGCTGGCGATGGGGCGACCCATCATAGGCCCGCCCATGATGATCTCCCGGCTGCCCGGCTTGAGGCCACCGCAGAATTTGACGACGTCCCGAACAGGTGTCCCGAGCGGCACAATCAGGTTGGCAGGGTAGCTTACGCCCGGACCCGCCACGGTCACGACACGTTCAATCAGCGGCATGCCGCGCAGGAAGTAGTCTGCGATCGCGACGATAGTGCCGACGTTGTTGACGTTCACCTCGACATCGCGCGGTAACAGCCCGGCAGGCACTTCCTTGCCGAAGACGCTCTTGATCATCATCTTTTCGGCGCCCTGCGGATACTTGACCTTGAGCGGGACGACACGCACCGGGTCACCCGGCCGGATATGATTGCGAATGATCTCGATTGCGTCGGGCTTGTTCATCTCGACGCCGATGACGGTTTCTTCGGCACCGAGCTTTTGCCGCACGATCTCGGCGCCTTCGAGCAGCGCTTCGGGCCGCTCTACCATCAGCCGGTGATCGGTAGTCAGGTAGGGTTCGCACTCCGCACCGTTGATCAGCAAATGCCGGATCCTGATGCCGTCGGGCACCGAGAGTTTCACATGAGCAGGAAACGCCGCACCGCCCATGCCGACGATGCCGGCGATCTGTACGGCTTCGATGAATTCCTCGAGCGTCAGAGACTGCCAGTCCACAGCGGCGCTGGCGTCGACCTGCTGGGTCGCGAACGGATCTGCTTCGATCGCGATCGCGGGCGCAAACCGTCCGTCGACACCGCGATAGTCTCCGACCTCCCTGACCGTGCCGGTGACAGGACTGTGCAGGCCTGTGGATACGAAGCCGCCCGGTTTTGCAATCAGCTGACCGCGTTGAACACGCTCTCCGGCTGCAACGATAGCTTTGGCTGGCACGCCGATATGTTGTCCGAGGGGCATGACGTAGTGCTTGCCGAAGGGCACGCGCTGGATTGGCAAGTCTGCGGTCTGCTGCTTGTGATGAGCCGGATGCACTCCGTGCTCGAAGTTGCGGCGCAGGAAGCGGAGAGCTTTCATCGCTGTCAGTCCCGCTTCTGCGATGCCAGCTGCAGCAGGCGGCTGCGGATCTTGCTCGCAATCTCGGCCTGTGTCTTCTCCTGGATTTGCCGGATCTCTGCAGCGGATGCTTGTTTCTGAGCATCGAGCGCGGCCTGGTGCTCGTCGGCGAGCTGCGCACGGATTTCCTGCTCGAGTCGCTCGGTAAACGGTGTGACGATGCCGGCGAGCTCCTGCAGCGTGCGCCAGTTCGCGAGACACTGGTCGGCAGTATCCGCAAGCACCTGCGAAACAGCGTAACGTTTCTCTTCTTCATCATCGCCAGTCGCGATATACGGCGTCTTGCCCTTGCGACCCTTCGCGTCCAGTTGCAGCCACTCGTCGAACGGCGTGGGTGCCGCCGCTTCTGCGGTCAGTGGCTTGAATGCCGAGGCAAATCGTTCTTGTCCGAGCGCCCAGTCGGCCAGCGTCAGAAGTCGTTCCCCGTCCTGGCCCGGCGCGAGCGTGTCGCCCGATGCGGGGTTGCCGTCAAGGCTTATGCGCAACCCGAATACACCCTCGGCGTTGGGGTCATAACGGAACAAGGGTAATGCGCGGCTCGCGACCGCGAGTCGCGCCTGGGCAATCGTTTGCCCGCTCGGGAAGCCATGTCTCGACGGACTCGGGGCGTAGACCTGGATCAGGGCGGGGCCCTCATAGCGCAGTGCCTGCAGCATGCTCTCGCCGAGGTGCACGGGATCGGCGATCGATGTCTGTGCAACAAACGCGTTGCGTTGCGCCAACGCCAGTAGCGCGAGATGTCCTCGTGGGTTGTTGCGGCGCACCTGGCGATCCCCGACGTCCAGCTCACTGAGAACCAGCACCTTGACCGGCAGACCCGAATTCAGCAGCCAGATTAGCTGGCTCAGCCCCTGCCCGGCGAGCATCTCGTCGCTGCCGAGCAGCACGAGCGGTGGACTGACGTCCAGCTCTTCGTCACTCAGATCCTTCCATTGCAGGCTCGCGAGCGCTTCGCGCTTCCAGTCGGCGCCGTCGGGCTGATCGATTTCAATGCGTGCGAGACGCAGCAGACGGATCAGTTCGGTAGTCTCGTCCAGGTGTCCCTCGACCAGCCCCGCAGCGAGCTGTGCGGCGTCACCGGTCATATCGACGAGTACCGGTGCCTGGAACGGATTATGCGGAAACGCGCCGGCCCAGGCGGCGGTGCTGCCGCCGGCGACGGTCAGGCCATAACGGGCGCGGCCGAGACCATGTTTGCCCTCAACGAGGCGATGCTGTGCCGCTGTAATACGGTTGGACAGTTCGATCAGGCGAAGCAGATGGTCGGTATCAATCGAGTGGTCGCCGCTTGCATTGCCGACGCCCTCGGCCAGGTCCTTGAGATCGACGCGCGGACTCGTCGTGCGTTTCAGCTTCTCGGTGACCGCATCAAGATCTTCCACTGCCAGCGTGCTCGAGAGTGTTTCATTGATCAGCGCGGAGACTGACTCGCCCGCTTCGGCAAGTGATTTCGCAAAGCGTTGCACGATAGGTTGCTGATGGAACTCGGTCGCGGACAGGATCAGCCTGACCGCCATTTTCTCGCCAGAGCCGGCTTCCGCGGGATCGCCGCCAGCAAGAGCGAACTGGCAATAGCGCGATAACAGGATGGCCGCCATCTTGCCGACATCAGGGTGTTCGGCAACGCGTTCGAGCGACTCCGATGGCGTGTCAGGGGTGGTCGAGAATACCGACCAAAGTTGGCGGGCTTGCTCGACCGAAACCGCGTCCTGACCGTTGATGAGCAGTGCTTCGGGCTCGCAAGCGCTGACACAGATACCGCAGGCCTTGCACGCTTCCGGGTTGATCACGACTGACAGCAGTTCCGCGCTGTCTTTCTTTCGCGCCTCGGCAGCAGAGAAAAACGGTTCCGTGACGGCGACGGGCAAGGCACCGAGCGCCGCAGTAATCTTCTCGACACCTTCCTGAATCGCCTGCTTGCGTTCTTCCGGAAGCGGCATCTTGTCGTTCAGCCAGGCATAGGCGTCTTCGAGCAGCTGGCCAAACGTCGGTGCCACCGCATCACTTTTCCTGGAGCTCGAGACAATGCGCGATGCCAGTTTTGATGCAATCTGGCGCACGGGCTCTGCGCCGGTGCGGCTTATGCCCGCGTCGATGAGAGCTGCGGGTGTCGATGCGACGACGCCGATCGCACTGTCCGGGCAGTGCGTCCAGCACTTGCCGCAGCCCGTGCACAGCGTCGGGTCGAAAGTCGGTAACGTGCCGCCTGCGTTGCTGGTGTCATTAAAGGTCGAGCTCAGCGGCGGCATCGTACCGGTGGCGAGAAACGGGTCCGCCGTCAGGCTATCCGTCCGGCCGTCACGGTAGAGCACGCCGGTCTGGTCCCAGAAGCGGGGCAGGCTCGCGAAATTGTCGTCGTTTCTGCCGAGATGGCGGACCGCTGCCGGTGCCTCACCTTGCCAGCGATCCGGTGTGCCGGCCGCGGGGACGTTGTGGCTGTCGGCTTCGACAAGCTGTTCGAGGCCGGCCTGGAAATCGGCCATGATCTTGTCACTGCGATTTTCGTCGTCAGCGTCGATCAGGCTGTTGCGCGCGGCGATTATCCGGCGCGTCTTGTGGTCGAGCAGCCCGGTTTTGATCAGGACACCGAACAGTCCGCCAAGCAAGGCTTCCGTCCCCACGGCGTCGTTCTCCAGCGGCACGCGAAAGGTCCTCGCTTCGCTGCCGATGACTATCTCACCGCGCACCACGTCGACCGTGACGTCGGCCACAAGGTCATCGCCGGGGTCGTGCAGGGTTTCATCGCCGCAGGTGAGCCAGTCGGTATCGGTAGCTGACCAGCGCTCCCATGTAAATCCAGGACGGGAGCGTACCCGTCCGCCTTCGAGTGCGTGGAGCAGCGCAGCGGTCGTGCCGAGGAGTCCAATGTCACCTTTGCCACGGCGTATTGCGATCGTCAGCGAGTTCTTCGGATTCGGTACCGATGCGTCTTTTGCTGCACGGATGCCGGATTCGGCGGCGTTCGGATAGGCACGGCGCAGTGCGTCGAGCAGCACTGCGCGTTTGGGTTGCTCGCCGGACGTATCGTCGAAGGCCAGTCCCAGAAACAGCGGTGCTGTCAAATCTGTATCAGCACGCGTGCACAGCTCGACGAGGTCTGTAACCCGTAACGGCAAACCGCCAACACCGTAAACGACGGGGGAACAGCTCGCGGGTCGTTTGCCGCCGAGGCGATCCATGCTGGCGCGAAGTTCACGCGTCAGCGGTGGCTCAGCAGCCATCGCGGCATCGGTGCGTTCGAGCACGAACACGCGGTCTCGCCCCTCGAGTGCAGCGACGATGTCGGCGCCCGGGAACGGTCGCAGTGTGTGAATGCCGACGACGCCCACCTTGATCCTGTGTTGATTACGCAGGCAATCCGCAGCTACCCGCGCTGTTTCGACCGCGGCACCCTGTGCCACCAGTACGGTCTTCGCATCGTCAAGCCGGTAACGGGAAAT
The DNA here is from genome assembly GCA_029863305.1 of Gammaproteobacteria bacterium. Taxonomy (GTDB): domain Bacteria; phylum Pseudomonadota; class Gammaproteobacteria; order Steroidobacterales; family Woeseiaceae; genus UBA1847. The sequence continues at coordinate 39,070 of JAOTVR010000018.1, forward strand.
CGTGTCGTAGTGTCTGCCGGTCTTGCGCGCGAAGAGTTCGAACGATGCGCGTAAAGAGTCTTCGACGAAAGCATCGAAGAACGGCCGGCGCGCCAACGCGCCGAGCGCGAAGCTCTCTTTTTCGAACAGGGCGCCGATGAGCACGGGTTCGTCGAGGTCGTGCCAGGCGGGAACGCGCCGGCGCATCTCACCGAACAACAGTTTTTGCGCCGCCGTCGGTGCCACTATTTGCTCACGTGCCGCGCCTATGAAACCGTTGACCTGGGCCGGCGACAGCAGCCGCACGTCCTGGACGGCAAGCGCGGTTTGTTCGCCGTCCATGAGAACCATGCCGGGCAGTAGCGATTCTTCGGCCACTCGCCTCGCGATGTAAGTGAAGTCGACAGCCTCTTGTACATTGCTGGCGAACAGCAGGAAGAAACCGGCATCCGCGCTCAGGTGAACCGTCTCGTGGCCGCTACCGAGAGCCGCACCGTGTGCTGCCGCCGCGCGTGTCGCGACGTGCAATACCAGCGGAGCGTGCTTGCCGGCGGCCGATATCAGGAGGTCCTGTGCCGCGCCGATATCAGTGCCGGACAGGAACGCGGTCGCGCGCCTGCCGGCCAGCGCCAGGCCGGTCGCTGCAGCGACGATGCCGCGGGGCCCCTCGGTGGTTTGTGCCGAGAGTGCTTCGCCAAAGAGATTTGTGCCGCCCTGGTCGAGTTCATCCAGCCAGACGGCATCGGAGTCGGCGGATGGCAACGACCCGCCCAATACGGCGTGGCTGGCCATGCCTGCCTCTGACAATGCGACGGCGCTGTTGCCGTCGAGCACGCAATTCAGTCCCTCCTCGCGAATGTCAGACCCGGCCGGCGCACCGAACACGTCACGGTACCAGCGGATCGCGATGTTACGCAGACCGGCCATCAGGCTGTCCCCGCCTTTCTCGATTCCTGCTCCTGAAACTGTTCGCGCTCGAGCCAGACGATCGACCGTGTGGCACAACGAAAGGTCGCTTCCGGTCTTGCCTCGCCGCCGCTGGCGTAATTGATAACGGGAAGGTTGCCTTGCATGGTGATCAGCCCGGGTGCCGCGTCCGCGACGCACTTGCCGCAAGCATCACAGGCGACCTTGCACAGTCGCGTTGCGGCCTCCCCGGCCAGCGGGATATTGCATTGCACATACAGCTTCTGATTGAGTGGCACGAGTTCGAACAGGTCCCTCGGGCAGGCTGCGACACAATCCGGGCAGGCGCGGCATTTCTCGGTGTCCACTTGCGGAAGGCCATTGGCGTTCATGTGGATAGCGTCGAATGTGCAGGCGGCCTCGCAATCCGCCAGCCCGAGGCAACCCCAGGCGCATCCTTTGCCACCGCCCGACACGATGTCCGCCGCGCGGCAGCCCTCGAAGCCCTGGTATTCAGCAATCTGGTGGGCCTGCAGGTGGCCGCCATTGCAGCGCAAGCGGGCAACCAGCTTCTCGGCACGGCCCGCATCGACCTCGAGATACTCGGCAATCTGCTCGATGGCCTCATCGGTACTCACGGTGCACTGACCGGGATCGACTTCACCGGCCACCAGTTTTTCTGCGAACGGCAGGCATCCGGGCTGCCCGCAGGCGCCACAGTTGGTTCCGGGCAGCAAGTTATTCGTGGCCTCGATGCGAGGGTCTTCGTCGACCTTCAAAAAGCGCTGCGCGATCGCGAGAATCGCGCCGAAGAACAGGCCGATTCCTACCATTATGGCTGGCGCTACGAGCAGACTGTTCATCAGTTAAACGGTGCGGCGCGGGCGATCAGTTCATCGAGGCCTGGCTCACTGGGATCCAGAGGCTTGCCCGGATGGATGCACTTGGCGGGACAGATTTCGGCTGCCGCCACGAGATCGGCATAGGAGCCGGCCCTGGGATCCTTGATGATCGCCTGCTTGTCGTCGTTGTACGCAAACATCATCTTGTTGATGCTCATGCAGTCGTCACAAGTCGTACACATCGCCGTGTCGAGCCAGGGTTCGTCGAAACTGATCTCCTCTTCGGCCTCTTCTGCTGCCTCGGGCTCCGGCTCAGGGGCCACCTCCTCAGCCGGGGCACCCGTCACTGCCGGCGCCGCGGCCGGCATCGAGGCCAGCGGACCGCCACCGGCGACCATGCCTGACAGGTCGGCGCCCATCAGCACGTCGACGAGTTGTCCCATCGCCTCGCCGGCGGCTTCCGAGCGAGCACTTTCCAATTGCTCTTGGTGTTCTTTCAAAAGTTGTTCGCGTTCAGCGTCGATCGCCGCCTGTTGCTCCTGGATGATCCGGTCGATCGCCTGTTCGACGTAGAAGTTCTGGATTCCGGCCAGTTCCTGCAGCGTGTGCCAGTAATTCAGCCGGTCGCGACACGCGAATACGAGGGCGCGCGACACCACGAGCCGGAGAAGCACACCCTGATCGTCAATTGCCCAAATCGTCGGTACCAGGTGGTCGAGCCGTTCGTCCCCGGCCTGCAGATATTGATCGATCGGTACGAGGTCGTCGGACTCGAAGCCAGCGGGTACCGTTCGAAAGTGCTCGTGCAGTCCCGGCATCAACAGCGCGTAATCGGCGAACGTAAACGCAAGGTCCATCTCGGTAAGTTCGCCTTCGGCGTTGCGGTACTCGAGCTTCTCGACGGGCCAGTCGTTTTCGGCCTGCGGGTTGCCACCGAAGCTGACGCGCTCAGCAGCACGGTCACCGGCATCCGGATTGACGAGAATGAACGGGTGGGCGCGACTCTCCAGCGCGGCACTCGCGACGAACCAGGCATCGAGCAGCGGTTTCCTGGTTTTGGTCTGGGTCCCGCGATTTATCAGGTGCAAACTCGCGCGATTGCTGTCCAGCGCGCAGAGAAACCCCGCTAACAAGTCATCGTGGCGTGCGGCAGAGGTTTGCGCGACAACGACCTGGCGATGCCCAATGCCGAAGTAGGCGAGCTCGAATCGATACGAGTCGAAGGGGTCCTCGCCAGGTTTCGCGCCTGGATTATCGTAGGCACGGACCCAGCTGAGTATGTGTACCGGCATACGCGACCCGAGCAGATGCGAGAACGACGGCAGGCCGTCGCCCGCAAGGTAGTCCGCCGATACCAGCGCCACCACGCGGGTAACGAGCTGGATCTCTTCGTTCGAAAATACCTGCCAGTCGAAACTGGCGAACCAGGAGTCGTGTATTGCCGGATCGTAGTTGCCGTCGATTTCAAGTGCCGCGATTCGGAGCGCGGCAAACAAGCGTGCGAAGCGAGCGGCGTCGCGTTTGAAAACCTCGGCAGCCTTCGCACATGGGTCGTCGCTCTGAACCAGCTCCAGCTCGGGCAGCCTGGCGAACCAGGGATCGTCCAGTTGACCGACGAACCTGACCAGCACGGGGCCATCCTCCCAGTCCCGCAGGTCTTTGAGCGCGAGTTCGATTCTGCGGAGCCGCTCAGCCGGCATCTCCATCGAGCCGTGGGTGCGCTGATCGAGTATTCCGGACAGTGCGTCGGCCTCGAAATGACGCGACCCCGGCCCGACGCGGCTCGTGACACTTCCGGGTTGGTTCGCGTCCGCTGACTTGGCCTTTTCGACATCCAGCAGCGATTGCAGTCCGTGAATGCGTTTGTCGATCTGCTGGCGAAGTTGCTTACGGCTTTGGCCATGGCGGTGTCGAATCGCATGCAACATCAGGTGCAGCGACACGCGCGGTCCGTAAGCGAGGAATTGCGCGCCCTCTGCTATCGTGTCCGCGAGTCTGTCGAGCTCGGCACCCAGTTTTTCCCGGTTCGCCGGATCCAGATCGAGTTGCTTCTGCAGTGCCGCCGCCGCCTTCGCAAACAACCCGGGGGCATCAACGGGATCAGGACCGTCCAGATGCTGCCGCAGATAGCGCTCTATCCACGGCAGATTATCCTTCAGAATCCTTGCGTCTTCGGCCGCGGGCGCGAGCGTGTCAAGTGCCTCGGCAAGCTGCTCGCTGGCAGGTCTTGCGAGTACCGGCAGGGTCTTGCCGTCAGGGGGAATCAGGTACAGCGGATACTGATAACGAATGGCAGACGCATCGCGGTACGGATTCAGCAGGGCAGGCAAAACCGCGCCAGCCGGTTTTGTGGTATTCGCCGCGGCCGCGGGTTCGCCATAGTGGAAACGGCGGAGCAGGTTGATTACATCTGCGTCGGCACCCCCGTTTGTCCCGTCCGTGGCGAGCGTGTCGTCTTTATTTTCCGATACGGAGTTCATTATTGCTCCGGGCTAGATCGCGAAGTGATCCAGTGCCTTGTTCATTCCCGCCAGTTTGTCATCGACGCTCATCCCCAGGCCGACCGAAGACATCAGGTCGTAGCGGGGCGCATCGGGATTGTGATAGAGAATACCCAGCGGCAGGGCGGACTCGTCCTGCGCCAGCGCGCGGGCGGCAGCGAGATCCGACGGGTCATGCTCGGCGTGGTTCGGGAACAGTCGCTTGAGCGCATCGTCGACCTGCACACCTTTCTCGTGTGTGATCAGTTTCAGTCTCGCCGGATTATCCTGCAGGGACTTGCCAATCGATTCCACGTAAACCGGGCAGCGCTGGATAATCCGCACGAAGCTGGTGCCCTTGTGCTCGTGCGCCTTCTTGATCACCTCGTGCCGGAGCGGTGCGTTCCAGTCGACGATCTGGGCGACAAAAGAGATATTGGTAACGCCAAGCGTCACGGACAGCGGATTCAGCGGGGGCAACAACGCGCCCGACGGATGGGTGTTGGTCGGCACATCCAGAGGCGTGGTCGGGGATGTTTGTTTCTTGGTCAGTCCGTAAATGCCGTTGTCGAATACCAGCAGCGTGATATCCATGTTGTAACGCAGGGCGTATATCCAGTGGGCGGCGCCAATCGAGAAACAGTCACCGTCGCCGGTTGCAACCCACACATCGAGGTCGGGGCGCCTCGACTTGATGCCGCATGCGACCGGCAACGCACGTCCGTGAAGGCCGTGAAACCCGTAGGTGTTCATGTAATGCGGCAGGCGGCTCGAGCAACCGATACCGGATACGGCTACCGTCTTCTCAGGCTTGATCTGGGCGTCCCGGCAGACCCGGTGTACCGCGGCCAGGATGCCATGGTCGCCACAGCCGGTGCACCAACGCGGCTCCGCACCGCAATAATCCTGTAACGTGAAATATCGATCCTTGACCTCGAGGGACCAGTCACCTTTTAAGCCGAACATGCTTCTGCTCCTTCTGTCTCCGTGAGATTTGCGTCAATGACCCTGCCGATGGCGCCAGGCTGCAGCGGGTGACCCGGAACCTTGGACCAGCAGCCGATATCCATCAGCGTATGCGCCCGCAGTACGAGTGCAAGCTGCGAATAACGGCGGTTTTCCTCGTTGATCAGCGGCGCACCGGGATCGTCGCTGTAATTGATCTCGATGGTCATGACCTTCTTGAAGCGCGAAAAAATCTCCTTCAGGCCGGGCTCGAGGGGCGACAGAAATCTGAGATGCGTCGAGGACACTTTCTTTCCCTGTGCCCTCGCCAGATCGACCGCTTCCTCGATGGCCCCCAACGTCGAACCCCAACCGACGATCAGCAGGTCCCCGCTGGGATCACCATGGATCTCGGGGGGCTTCATCGTTGCGCCGAGCGCCGTCAGCTTGCGGCTGCGCATATTCATGCCTTCCTGGTTCGACGCGGAGTCGTATGCGATCTTGCTGTCGCGGTTGTGTGCAAGGCCGGTCAGGATGTACTCGCCGCCGCGCATGCCCGGGATAGGCCTGTCTGACAGACCTGTAGTCTCGTCCCAGTCGTATGGCGACACGTCCTCGTCCCAGGCCGACTGGTCCAGTGGTGCGGCAAACCACTCGTCAGTCACTTCGGGCCGTGCAATCGGTTGAACGCCGGTGGCGAGATTCGCATCCGTCAACATGATCACCGGTGTGCGGAATGACTCGGCCAGCTTGCGCGCCATGACGACGAAGTGGAAACACTCCGAAATCGTGGCCGCAGCAATAACGATTTTGGGTGAGTCACCCGGCGCGCCATAGAGGCTCGCAAGCAGGTCTCCCTGTTCGACTTTGGTCGGAAGACCGGTAGACGGGCTGCCGCGCTGCACGTCGATAATCACGAGCGGGACCTCGGCCATGACCGCGAGGCCGATCATCTCGGTCTTCAACGCCATGCCGGGGCCGGATGTGATCGTACAGGCTGTCTTGCCGGCATAGGACGCACCGATCGCAAACCCGATCGCCGCGATCTCATCCTCGGCCTGGTGGACGAAACCACCGGTCAAACGAAAATCTTCGGCAAGATAGTGAGACGCCGAAGTTGCCGGCGTGATCGGATACATCGCGACCATCTCTATGCCGGCAGCCATGACCCCCAATCCGGCTGCCGTATTGCCATTGATAACCACGGCCGACTCCATGCGATATTCCTCGGCCGTGGGGATTTCGATTTCGTAGTCCAGGTTTTCGCGCGCAAAAGCGTAGCCGGCGTCGAACAAGGCATGGTTAATCTCGATGACCTTCTCGCTTTTTCGTCTGAACGTATTCGCGATTTCATTCTTGGCCATGTCGGTATCGCGGGAAAGAATTCGGCAGAGCATCCCGAGCACGAACATGTTTTTGCCTTTGCGAGGGTCGGGTACGAGTTTGAGACATTCCTTCTGGATCGGCAGTTCGTGCACGACCAGTCCCTGCGCGCCGAAATCGGCGAGCGCCTCCTGATACTGCTTGCGGATCTTTTCATCGGGATCTTCGGCCCACATGCTCTCAAGTAAAACGATCGTGCCTTTTTTGTAAGCGCCGTTATCGATGCGGGAATAAAGCACCTGCTCGTTAAACGCGACGACCATGTCGGCTTCGTTGCCCATGTTGGTCACTTCTTTCGATCCTACGCGAACGCGAATGCCGCTGGCGCCCTGACGTTCTCGCGCGGGCGGCTGGATCTCGGCCGGTATGATCTCTACCGTCCAGACACCGTTACCCATCTTGCCGCTCACCAGCCCCAGTACCTGTCCACATTTCTGCGCACCCTCTCCGGAATCGCTGACGATTTCGACGATGTACTGGTCCAGCTGGCGAAGACCATGCTGCGTTTCCCCGGATCCATCCTGGTCTTTGGCCAGGGGCGCAACGGTACCGGAGCGCTGACTGGCCTGTTCGGCACGAATCTTTTCGATTTCATCGCGAAATTCCTGGATGGCGGCCCAGCGCGCCTCCCGAGCCGCTTCGATGTCGTGCGTATGCAGCGAGCGCCGCATGTCGTAGCCGAGAATGTCACGAAGCGGCCGCGGCACGGCGAGCTTCACCCACCAGGTATTATCCCGCTTGAACAAGTACTTGGTGTCGCCTGCGATCTGTGAATTTGTCATGCTCTGGTCCCTGCCGTACCTGCTGTTGAAAAACTGTACCTTTTCGCTCGTGGGGCGTTTATTGCATGGGGTCTGAGGCAAGTAAATAGGTATAAACATCCGTGCTATAGGTGCTTGTTCGCGAGTGTTTTCTGCGCTTCGGCAAACGCTTGACAGGTGCCCGGGCCTGCCGCCAGGCCGGCGACCGGCTACAGGCGATCCCTGATCTGGTAGTACAGTATGCCGAGCGCAACCATGGGTTTGCTCAGCATATGCGCGCCCGGAACGGTAACCGGTCTGATGTTCGCGAACAGGTCAAATTGTTCCAGGGTCCCACCGATTGCGTCCGCCATGATGCGGCCGGCCAGGTGTGTGACATTGACGCCGTGGCCCGAGTAGCCCTGGCAGTAGAAGACGTTGGGGGAAACTCGACCGAGCAGTGGCACCCTGTTGATCGGAACGCCGATGCTGCCGCCCCAGGCGTAGTCGATCGCGACACTGGCCAGTTGTGGATAAATCTTCAGCATTCTCGGCCGCAGGTTCTTTCTTATGATCTGCGGATCACTGCCGAAATAGTTGCAGCGGCCACCGAACAACAGCCGCTTGTCAGCGCTGAGGCGAAAATACTCCAGCACGAAATTCGGGTCACAAACGGCGAGGTCGCGCGGATTGATGGTTGCGACAACTTCCTCGCGAAGCGGCTCCGTTGCAATGATGAAGCTGTTCACGGGGAACATGATGCCGCGCAGCTTCCGTTCCAGCGCGTGATACGCATTGCCCGCAATGACAACGGCGTCGGCTGATACGTGACCCTGTTCAGTGAGGACTTTTGCCTTTGCGCCATGCTCGATGTTCAGGACCGGCGATTGTTCGTAGATTCTCGCCCCAAGTGAAACCGCGGCCCTGGCTTCAGCCACACACATTTTCAGCGGGTGCAGATGGCCGTTGCCCATGTTCAACAGTGCGCCGATATACGCGTCCGTGCCGATCGTCTCCCGCGTCTCGTCGCGCGACAGCATCCTGATTTCATGGGGAAAGTCGTAACTTTGCAGCTCGTGATAGTCGGCTTCGAATTGCCGCAGGTGCCGCCGCTTGATCGCGACGTCGAGGTAGCCGAACTTCAGGTCACACTGAATCGCGTATTTTTCCACGCGCTCGCGAATGATTTCATGACCGGCCCAACGCAAATCGCGAATAATTTCCCTGCCGTCCGCACCAATGTGATCTGCAATTTTTTTCTCGCCGGAGATACCGCCGATAATCTGTCCGCCGTTACGGCCTGATGCCCCCCAGCCGATCTTGTTCGCCTCGACGACATGCACGTCGTAACCGCGCTCGGCCAGGTGCAACGCGGTTGAGATCCCGGTAAAGCCGGCACCGATAACGCAGACATCGGCGGTTTGTGCTCCGACCAACGGCGCAAAGTCTGTCACGTCGTTGACGGTAGCTGCGTAGTAGGAGCCGGTGTGCACTTGTGTTTTCATGTCTTCGACAGATTACCATCGGAATTCCCGAAAAATAATCGAGCGGAAAACAATCGTGGACTATGACTGGCTAATAATCGGCTCGGGATTTGGTGGCAGCATATCGGCGCTGCGCCTGTCCGAGAAAGGCTACAAGGTCGGCGTCATTGAAGCAGGACGTCGCTTTGAGGATGAGGACTTCGCCGAGTCCGGCTGGCAACTGAACCGTTACCTGTGGGCGCCATTGCTCGGCTTGCGCGGCATCATGCGCATGACGCCCTTTAAGGACGTTTTTATCGCCAGCGGGGCCGGGGTTGGCGGGGGTAGCATTGTGTATGCCAACACCTTGTATCGCGCGAAACAGGAATTTTTCCAAAATCCGCAATGGGCTGCGCTCGGCGACTGGGAACAGGAACTCGATCAACCGTATGCCGTCGCCGAGCAAATGCTTGGCGTCAACACGGTTCCGTTCGACAGTCCGGGGGACAAACTGCTGCGGGATTACGCCGCCAGTATCGGCAGGGAGGACTCGTTTCGGCGGACACCCGTCGCTTGTTACTTTGGCGAGCCCGGCAAAACAGTTTCCGATCCGTACTTTGGCGGCGAGGGCCCGGATCGAACAGGTTGCATCCGATGTGGCGCCTGCATGGTGGGGTGTCGCGTCGGCGCCAAGAACACGTTGATGAAGAATTACCTCTGGTTCGCGGAGAAAAACGGCGCTGTCATATTGCCGGACCGACAGGTTACCGATATCCGGCCGCTGGGTGCTGCTGATGGCAGCGACGGATACGAACTTTCCATGCGGTCGCCGGGCTTGTTTCGTTCGGGAAAGAAGACGCTCACGGCTCGCGGCGTGATCGTCTCAGCTGGCGCACTGGGGACGAACCGGTTGCTGGCCAGCTGTAAACATGGTGGTTCGCTGCCCAATATCAGCGACCGGCTCGGACAGCTTGTACGCACCAACAGTGAATCGGTCCTGGCCGTCAGCTTGCCTGACGATGCACTCGAAACCTGGCGGAGCGTGGCGATCAGCTCGAGCATCCATACTGACAAGGATACACATATTGAACTTGTTTCCTACGGCGAGAAAGGTGATGTGATGAACTTCTTCTTTACGCTGATTACTGGTGATGGCACACGCTGGACCCGCGTGTTCTGCCTGTTCGGCAACATACTGCGTCACCCAATCAATTTTCTGAAAACGCTTTGGCCGTTTGGCTGGTCGCGAAAGACCGTGGTGCTGCTGGTCATGCAAAGCCTGGACAACGCGATTTCCTTCCGAGCGAAAAGGCCCTGGTTCGGCAAAGGCGTTCGGCTTGGCACGGAACAGGACCTGGAAAAGCCGAATCCCACCTACATCGATGCCGGCAATAAAGCGGCCGAATGGATCGCAGAGCAAACCGGCGGGGTTGCTCAAAGTATGTTACTCGAGGCGGTTGCGAACATCCCAACGACCGCGCACATCCTCGGTGGTGCAGCGATCGGCAGCGACGCGACACGCGGCGTCGTCGACGCGGATCACCATGTGTTCGGTTATGAGAACCTGATCATCTGCGATGGCTCGGTGGTACCGGCAAATCCCGGTGTCAACCCATCCCTGACGATCAGCGCAATGACCGAGCGTGCGATGTCGAAGATACCCGCCAGGACCACCGAGGATATTGCAGCGCCCGCACAGGCAGCTCGAGCGCGTGTATCTGTTGCAGCCGATGCGTTAAATCGCGAAGGCCCTGGCCGGCTCCCCTCCGTCGGCGGAAACAACTTGTAACAATTTTGCAGGTTTCGGAAATCACCCCGAAACACTGCTGTCGGACACTGATCATCAAGGATCGACAGGCTCCGCACTCGCTTGGCACAGACAGTCTGGAGACATGCGATCAGGTTCGAAACGACATGAGGAGGAACAGGTGATGAGGCTAAGAGTGGCAATCAGCATTATCGTGGCGACGATTCTCGCGCTGACGTCCATGTCCAGCTTTGCAGGGCAGGGACATGGTCAGGGCAGCCACGCAGGCGACCGGGCGCAACAGGCCGATCGTGACCGGAGCTATGACAGAGATCGCATGCAGGATCGGGATCGTATTCATGACGCGGCACAAGACCGGGATCGGGATCGAATCCATATGCAGGATGCCTCGAAAATGAGGGATCAGGATATTTACGGCAATCAGCTCATGACCGCGGCGGAACGCAAGCAGTATCGCAAGAAGATCAGTAGTGCGAATACGCAGCAGGAACGCGAGAGAATCCAGGCGCAGCACGAGCAGAAGATGCAACAGCGCGCTCTGTCGCAGGGTAAAGATCTCGTACCACCGGGACAGGGTCCGATCTATGGCGGTGAGTTCATGACCGTGCAGGAACGTAACCAATACCGTGAACAATTGCGCCAGATGGACTCCGATCCGGAGCGTGAGAAATTCCAGGCGCAACACCGTGACCGCATTAATCAAAGGGCCAATGCGCTAGGGCTTGAAGTCGAGGAAGCTGAGTAACCTCCCCCCCCTTGGTTCAGCATCCTCCAGGTTG
>JAOTVR010000190.1 GCA_029863305.1 Gammaproteobacteria bacterium
GTACGTCAAGCAGCCGCTGCGCGAGCTTGGTGATGCGGTCAAAACGCGCCTCCTGGGGCGTATCGAGAATTTTGAGCGAATTCAGAGTCTGCAGACGGAGCGTTTCGTCGGAAGTGGTGTTCGGGTCACCCATGAATGATTAGCTCCTGTTATGAGGAGATGCGGCATCGATCGACCGCAGTGCATCCTCGCGAGAAAAAAAACATACATAATCAGGAACCTTTCTTGTGTGACCCATTTCACGGCAGTCTGCTTTGTTCAAATAGCGCCTTGTCGGACGCGCCATATATGGGCCATCTGTGAAAACAGGGGGGAGTTAGGTGTCGCCTCATCAGGAAGTGCCTTGATTCCATGGCTTGTTGCCGCCCGAGCAGAGAATGTTCCACAAGTGCTTTTCTCTACCGCACCGCATCCGGTTGTTTCCTGGGCCCGGCTTCGGCCTTGACCGGCTGGTCCGGGGAAGGCGGACGCTCAACAAGCTCGGTCAATTCAAGTCGAAGCTTCGCGTCGGTCGGATGAAGGGGGGTGCCAGGAATGGATCAGAAGTCAGGATCGACACCGGCGATGGCGCGGCGGTGCAGAGCTGGTGTGCCTTTGTTTGCCCCTACGAATTCGAGAAAATCAGTCGGATATAGTTCCTGTATTGAAGCAGTTGATACGGCAGTATGTGCCTGTCGTCGAGCACCTTGGACATGACAATGCCGCCTTCGATGACGGTGGTTAGCATATCTGCGAGTTCTTCCAGCGGCCGGTCAATTCTCGGTGGGTATTTCTCGGCGACCCGATCAAATTGCTCCATGAAGAAGCGGCGCCACGCGAGTACGCCTTGCGAGTTCAGGTTCCGCAATTCGTCGTCGAATTGTTGTGACTCATAGGTAAATGACGCGACAAGACAGCCTGGATGAGTTCCGGGGAGGTCGGCCATCGCCTCGGCCATCAGCTTCAGAAAGATCAGCAGCTGCTGCAGCGGGTCCTCAGTGAGACTTATGGCTCTTTCGAGCAGTGAGTCAAAGAAGACCTTGTCTTGCTCCAAATAGCGCAACATCAGTTGCTTTGCGAGGTCGCTTTTTCCATCAAAGTGATAGAAGAAGCCTCCCTTGGTGATGCAGGCCTCACTAATGATGTCGTCGATGGACGTACCAGAGTAGCCGCGCTGAAGAATGATCCGTTCCGCGCAGGCGAGAATGTTTTCCCGTGTTTGTTGACCTTTCACGCCCATCGGCTGGTCTCGCGGGGCTGAATTACTGTACCTACCGTCTGGTTTCTTTTTTTATACATCGCTGCCGACCGTCTCCTGGCTCGCTAGAACGTCAATAAAACATTGTTATAAAACGTATTAATAGGAAATTTTGAAAAAAGTACCACTCGTCCACTAGAACATTGCTACGACTCGTCCTAGCATAATACACACCAACCGGTCGGTTATATACCGGACCGTGATCCTGAGAAAACGAAATCCGGAGGGACGCTGATGCCTACACCACTTGAAATACTGCTGGATCCCATCTCTTTGGGGGTTTTGGCTCTTTACGCTGCGTTGATCTTGTGGGAGGCGATCGCACCCGGCCGCCTGTTGCCGAAGGTCAGAGGCTGGGTGCCGCGCGCACTTGGCTCGTTCATCGCTTATTTCTATATTGCGTCGTATCTGCCGTTGGTGTGGGACAGCTACCTGGCCGAGTACCAGATCTTTGATCTCAGCGGTGTCGGCGCCATAGGGGGTGCCGCGGTCGGAATCTTCGTCTATGAATGTGTGCTCTATGCCTGGCACCGTGCGATGCACGAGACTAACTGGCTGTGGCGGTCCTTTCACCAGATGCATCACAGTGCGGAGAGGATAGACGCATTCGGTGCGTTCTATTTCAGTCCACTCGACGCTGCCGGCTTTACTTTCCTGGGGAGTCTCAGTCTGTCACTGCTTGTCGGCCTGAGCCCGCAAGCCGTAACGATCTTCCTCTTTATCACGATGTTCCTCGGGATTTTCCAGCATACGAATGTCAATACGCCGAGGTGGCTCGGTTACCTGGTGCAGCGTCCGGAGAGCCACACGATCCATCATGGCAGGGGCGTGCACGGCTATAACTATTCGGACCTGCCGATTATCGACATGCTTTTCGGGACGTTCAGAAACCCTTTGACCTATGAGATGGAGACAGGCTTTTACCCTGGCGCATCGGCAAGAGTTCTGGACATGCTGGTATTTAAAGACGTGTCCACGCCGCAGCAAGACGGCTCGGCGTCCACGACCGTTCGCCGTGCCGCCTGATCGTGATCAGCAACGTACTGAAACCGCCATATCGCGCGGCGACTCTGGACGATACGCCGGCAATGGCCGAGCTCGTCAATATTGCTGGCGAAGGTCTGCCGCATTACCTCTGGGCGAATATGGCTGACGAGAAGATTTCTCCGTGGGACATTGGGCAGCAGCGCGCGCGGCGAGAGAGTGGCGCTTTTTCCTACCGCAACACGGTCATTCACGAGGTCGGCAACCGTGTTGTTGCGGCGTTGATCGGGTATCCGTTGCCGGTTGAACCGCAAGTCGATCGTTTCGACGACTTGCCACAGATGTTCGTACCGTTGCAACAGCTCGAGGATCTCGTGCCCGCTACGTGGTACATAAACGCACTGGCGACGTATTCCGAGCATCGAGGCAAAGGATACGGGACCGAATTACTCAGCATTGCCGGGCAATTGGCAGCACAGCAAGCGTGCAGGGGGCTGAGCCTCATTGTTTCCGATGCGAACAGTGGGGCCCTTCGACTTTACGAGCGGCTGGGCTTCGAGGCGATCGACAGTCGACCCATGCTGAAGGACTCATGGGAGAACCCCGGCAAGCACTGGGTCTTGCTCGCCAGGATGCGACGAGTAGGGGAGCAAGCTACAACATGAAACCGTTGTTCTTTTCGGGCTACTCGGCCTTGCCTATGTTCTCGGGCTGGCAAGTGTCAAATGCAGAGCGGTAAGTCGTCCAACCAGCAGGCGCTGCCCCGCAATCTTTCTCGTATCCCTCATAATTGGAACTTTGCGCTTCCAGTCGTCATTTGTTTCGCCGCGTAAGCCTTGACCGGACGACCGCTCGAACGCCTCACCCACGCGATAGAATTTCTTTTCCTTTGACTAATATAGTCGCATTCCTATTAGAAAATTCGCATATTAGAAAA
>JAOTVR010000019.1 GCA_029863305.1 Gammaproteobacteria bacterium
TGCAGCACCCAGCCGAGGCTGTCAATGATCGCCGGGCTATCCGGGTCGTACTTCAGCGCCTTGCGGATGAATTTCTCGGCATCACGGTACTCATCAGTTCGATCCGCAAGGGTATAACCAAGCGCGTTCAGGGTAACGGAACTTTCCGGCCAGCGTTTCGCCGCGGCCCGATAGGCACGGATCGAGTCGTCGAGGCGATCCATGCGCAACAACAATTCGGCCCGGCCGAGCGCGACGTTTTCGCTATCCGGACGATATTCGACGGCCTTTTCGTAGTACACGAGTGCTTCGGGATGGCGCCCTAAGGAGGCGAGCAACTGCGCCTTGGCCAGCACCATATCGACAGCATAGCGCGGCCGACCATCCGCAAAGTCGTCAAGAGCCTCGATTGCTGCCTCAGGATCATCGTTCTGAAATGCGATCAGCGCACTGGCGCGACGCTGCGAGGTAATCGCATTCTTGCCGGTCACAACCTGCGAGTACAAGCGGATGGCCCTGTCGACTTCCCCACGATAATCGGAGATGCGTGCCAGGTAGAACAACGCATCCGCCGTGTAATCGCCACTCGAGAGCAAATCCTCGAAGTCATCCCAGGCCGCATCGAGGTTGTTCTGCCGAAAATTGATAATCGCCATCATCCGCAATGCGTCGGTACGCGATGCCCGTTCGAGCAGAACCTGATTGACCTGACTTAGCGCGTCGTCATCACGGCCAGCGGTCATGTACATGAGCGCCAGTTCCATGCGCGCATCCGGATCGGGGTCCGGATCGTCACCAATGATGCGCGCCGTATAGTCGATCGCCCTGTCAGCGTCACCCTCGAGGAGCATGACGCGAGCATAGAGGAGTTTGGCCTTGATCCATTTAGGGTCGAGATCAATAGCGCGCTTCGCTCGCTCCCTCGCGAATTCGAGATCCTCGGCCTGGAGTGCCGTAGCGGCCATCGCGTAATTGGCTAAAGCAGTATCCTCGTAAGGTTTCGCCAACCCGCGCATCAGTTCATCCGACCGCTCCGGGTCTTCCTCCGTGATCAGGCCCAGCAGCGAGAAAATTCGCTCCTCGGGCGGGCGGTCGCCGCGTTTGATCAGGACACTGAAACTGCGCCGCGCTGCACGAATGTCGCCATCGCGCAACTGCGCCTGACCGAGGAATACCAGTGCTTCATCGCTGTCAGGCTCGAGCTCATGCCAGCGGCTGGCCGCACGAACCGCATCGTCGTCAAAGCCGAAGTCAAACGCGAGCCGGGTCGCCTGGCGAGCAATTTCAACGCTGTCGCTGAGTTCTGCCGCCTTGCGGTACTCGCGGACAGCCCGCAAATAGTCGTCGCCGTGCAGCGCTAATTCTGCCTCCAGCAGATGCGCGGAGGCCGTATTCTCACCCGTGTCATCGGCCCGCAAAACGGACGAGGTCGCGAGAATCACCGCTGCAAGCAATGGAAGAATGGGGAATCGTCTACGGAAGTCGTGCATTACTACTCTATTCGTCGGCGCAAGAGCCAAGCATTATTGACGGGTATAGGTATCACAGACAAGGAACTGAGCCGTCAGTTCGCTTACAATTATGCCCTATGCGGCTGCAAATACTCGGGCTGAACCATAACACGGCACCTGTTGAAATTCGCGAACAAGTCGTTTTCGCGGGTGACGAGGTCGGCCGGGCTGTCGCGCGCCTGACAGATATTGAAGGTGTGGACGAGGCGGTGTTGCTGTCGACCTGCAATCGCACCGAATTTTATGTCATCACGAGTGACGGCGGACGGGAACGTCTGCGGTCCTGGCTGCGCAGTGAGCGCAGTCTCGACCCGGCTTTCGCGGATTCGCTGTTCACGCTCGATGCCGACGACGCCATTCGGCACATCTTTCGCGTGGCATGTGGCCTTGACTCGATGGTGCTCGGCGAGCCACAGATCCTCGGACAACTGAAGGACGCGTTTCGAGAGGCACAGCAGGCCGGCACCACAGGGCAGCACTTGAGCCGCCTGTTCCAACACACTTTCTCGGTCGCGAAAAAAGTTCGCACAGACACCGAAATCGGTGCCAATCCGGTGTCCGTCGCCTCGGCTGCCGTCCGGCTTGCGCAGCAATTTTTCGCGCGTTTCGACAAACACACCGCGCTGTTGGTCGGCGCAGGAGTGACGATCGACCTGGTTGCCAAGCATCTGACAAAAAAAGAAATAGGCCGGCTGTTCGTTGCGAACCGGGATGTCGAGCGGGCAAGGGGCCTCGCCAGCAAGTACGGCGGATACGCCGTGCCTCTGACCGAACTCGAGGGCACGCTGCCCGAAGCGGACATCCTGATTACCTCCACGGCAAGTCCCGACGCCATTATTACGCGCGAACAAATCGAAGTCGCGATGAAGACCCGCAAGCACAAACCGGTTTTTGCGGTCGACATCGCGGTACCGCGTGATATCGAAGCGAGCGTCGCGGAACTCAGCGATATTTATCTGTTCACTATCGACGATTTACAGAAGGTCATTCAGGAAGGCCAGACCAGTCGTGAGGCCGCGGCGGTCGATGCCAACCGCATTCTCGACGAAGAAATTCGCCGCTACCTGAATATCGAGCGCGCGAAGCAGGCTTCGCCTGTCATTACCGCCCTGCGCGAACACGGTCAGGCGATACGTGACGAGGTGCTGCGCAAAGCGCAGCGGCGGCTCGACAAGGGGGTGGATAGTCGCGAGGTCATCGAGTTCGCGACGGCCTCGCTGATGAAAAAGCTCCTCCACCAGCCAAGCGTGCGGCTGCGCGAAGCAGGCGAGGCGCAGGAACATGAAATTATCGATGCGACGCGCAAACTGTTCGGCATCGATGATGATTGAGCGGTGCTGATATGAAGGAATCCATTCGCTTCAAGCTCGAATCGGTTCGTGACCGCTTCGAAGAAATCGCCGGCCTTCTCGCGGACCCGGGCGTGATCTCGGATCAGAACCAGTTTCGTGACCTGTCGAAGGAATATGCCCGTGTCGAGCCTATCGTCAAGCTGTTCGAAGACCTTGAAGGACTCGACGAAGACATCGCGGCCGCGCAGGAGATGGCGGAAGATGCCGACAGCGAGATCCGCCAAATGGGCCATGAGGAATTGCATGCCCTTCAGATACGTCGCGATGCGTTGTCGCTGGATCTGCAAAAGGCGCTGATCCCGGCAGATCCTCACGACGCCAGCAACGTGTACCTCGAGATTCGCGCCGGCACGGGCGGCGACGAGGCAGCGATCTTCGCGGGCGATCTGTACCGCATGTACTGCAAGTACGCCGAGCACATGAACTGGTCGGTAGAGATACTCAGTGCTCGCGAAGGCGAACATGGCGGTTATAAGGAAATTATCAGCCGCATTACGGGCAGCAACATTTACGCCAGACTCAAGTTCGAATCGGGCGCGCACCGGGTGCAACGCGTGCCGACAACAGAGTCCCAGGGTCGCATCCATACGTCCGCCTGCACCGTGGCCGTACTGCCGGAACCCGATGAGGTTGAAGCAGATGAAATCAATCCGGCGGATCTGCGTGTCGACACCTACCGTGCCTCCGGCGCAGGTGGACAGCACGTAAACAAGACGGATTCCGCCGTGCGTCTTACCCACTTGCCCTCCGGCATCGTTGTCGAGTGTCAGGACGAGCGCTCACAACACAAGAATCGCGCACGCGCCATGTCGCTCCTGCAGGCCCGCCTGCTGGACGCCAAAACCACGGCCCAGGCGACAGAGCAAGCGCAGCAACGCAAGTTACTGGTTGGCTCAGGCGATCGTTCCGAACGCATCCGGACGTATAACTTTCCGCAGGGTCGCGTCACCGACCATCGCATCAACCTGACGCTCTACAAGCTCGATGAAATCCTCGAAGGCAATCTCGATCAGGTCGTTCAGCCACTGATCAACGAATACCAGGCGGATCAACTCGCAGCACTATCCGCTTGATCGGTCGGGCGCCCGCAGGGCTGTTTCCTACATTTGCCGTCGCAGGTAGTTCAGCACGTCGGAGCGCGTGACCAGACCGAGGAAGTGATCACCATCGAGAATCGCAGCATAGGGCTGTACCTGCAGCATCGAGACCAGATTGTTGACGCTCGCGTCCTTCTCCAGTTTGATGAACGCCGTCTGCATCGCATCAGCGACCGGGGCATTCATGAGTTCCGGTTTGCCGTACACATGCTGGATGATGGTTTCTTCGGTCACGACGCCGACAAGCTTGCCCTGGTCCATGACAGGGAGCTGCGAAAAGCCAGCGTTGCGCAGGCGGTTATGCGCCGTTGTCAACACGTCGCTCGGGCCCACCGTGATCGTCGCATGTTCGTCGTGCGGCCGCCCGATCAGGTCCCGAAGGTCGCCCATCTGCTCGCGCTCGATGAAACCCTGGTCCTCCATCCAGAAGTCGTTATAGAGTTTCGACAGGTATTTGTTGCCCGTATCACAGGCAAACGTCACTACCCGTTTGGCTTCCGTTTGCTCATGGCAATACTTGAGTGCCGCCGCCAGTAAGGTGCCCGACGACGACCCCGCCAGAATTCCCTCGGTGCGCAGCAGATTGCGAGCGGCCGCGAAAGACTCCGCGTCGCTGATCGAGTAAGCCCTGGTTACTCTCGAAAAGTCGGCGATGCTCGGAATAAAATCCTCGCCGATGCCTTCAACCAACCAGCTGCCGCTCTTGTCACTCAGATTGCCGGTATTGATGTACTCGGCCAGGATGGAGCCCACCGGGTCAGCGAGAATGATGTCGACATTGGGCGCATGCTCGTTCAGATACTTGCAAAAACCGGCGGCTGTGCCAGTGGAACCGGCACCCATGACGATCGCATCGACCTTGCCGTCCATCTGCTCGAGAATTTCCGGTGCCGTCGTCATTTCGTGCGCCAGCGGATTGTCGGGGTTGCCGAACTGATTGATGAAATAGGCACTCTTCTCTGCGGCGATTGTTTTGCCGAGATCCTGGTAGTACTCGGGATGACCTTTGGCGACATCGGAGCGGGTCAACACCACTTCAGCCCCCATCGCCCGCAAGTTGAAGATCTTCTCCTGGCTCATCTTGTCGGGCAAAACGAGGATCAGTTGGTAGCCCTTTTGGGCGGCGACGAGTGCGAGCCCGATGCCGGTATTACCGGCGGTTGCCTCCACGATCGTATCGCCGGGCCTGATATCGCCGCGCCGCTCAGCCTCTTCGATCATCGAGATGCCAATGCGGTCTTTCACAGATCCGCCCGGGTTCGCCAGCTCGAGCTTCAGAAACAGCTGACACGGCCCCGTATCGATTCTTCTGACTTCGAGCATCGGCGTCCGGCCGACCATATCCAGCACGTTGGAATAGACTCGCATGGCGTATAGTCCCGAATGGATTTGCCAGCGAGTGTACGTGATTTTTTTTGTGCGCGGCCATATCGGTGTTTACGCATGACTGAACAGGTTTCGATTGAAAAGGCGCTCAACGACGCAACGACACAGCTCCGCGCTGTCAGCGAGTCTGCCCGCCTCGATGCGGAGCTGTTGCTTGCACGCTCGATCGATGTGCCGCGAAGCTACCTGTTCGCACATCCCGGGGACACGCTCGACGCCGCGGCTCTGGACAGGCTCGGGCAGACTCTTGGTCGCCGGCTCGCGGGGGAACCGATGGCCTACATCACAGGCATCAAGGAATTCTGGTCGATGGAGCTGATTGTCAGCCCGGCGACACTGGTACCGCGGCCCGAGACCGAATTGCTCGTTGAAATTGCGCTACGCGATATTCCGCGCAAGGCGGACTGGCCGCTGCTCGATCTCGGTACGGGCAGCGGCGCAATAGCGCTCGCGCTGGCACGGGAACGTCAGCTCTGTAGCGTCACCGCTGTTGACGTCAGCCAGGATGCGTTGGCGGTTGCGCGTGAGAACGCGAACCGGCTTATGATCAGCAATGTCGAGTTTCTTGCTGGTGACTGGACCAGCCCCGTTGCCGGCCGAACCTTCAAGGTCATTGTCTCGAATCCGCCGTACGTCGCTTCGGGCGACAAGGCTCTCGAACGACTACGCGCCGAGCCCCTGGCCGCACTGGCCGCGGGCACGGATGGCCTCGATTCCATACGCATACTGGCTCGGGATTGTACGGCAATCATTGATGACGGCGGTATGCTGCTGCTCGAACATGGCGCGGAGCAACAAGATCAGGTGGCCAGGATACTGTTGTCGTATGGCTGGCAGCACATCCAGTGCTACGATGACTACTCTGGACACCCGCGCGTAAGCAGTGCAATTTTTCGATCAAGCGAGACAACATGATTACCATCAAGACAAACCACGGCGAAATCAAGGTCGAACTCTTCGACGACAAGGCACCGATAAGCTGCGAGAATTTTCGCCAGTACGCCGCTGACGGCCATTTTAACGACACCATATTTCACCGTGTTATTCCGAACTTCATGATTCAGGGAGGCGGCATGGACGAAACCATGTCCAGCAGGCCGACCCGCGACCCGATCAAGAACGAAGCCGATAATGGCGAGGCCAATGCTCGCGGCACGCTGGCCATGGCACGCACAGGCGTCGTTGACAGCGCCACATCGCAGTTTTTCATAAACCTCCGAGACAATGACTTTCTCAATCACGGCACCCGCGATTTTGGCTATGCGGTATTTGGTCGTGTTGCCGACGGTATGGATGTGGTCGATGCTATCGGCGCTGTAGCGACGGGCAATTTCGCCGGACATCAGGACGTACCTGTCGACGCCGTAACGATTCTGGAAGTCGCGCTCGACGATTAGGGCCATGCCCGGCACCTCAAACCTGTCCCGACACGCCCGGCACCTGGCTCTGTCCCAGGTCGGAGAAGAGGGTCAACAACGTATCGCCGCAGGCAGCGCGCTACTGATCGGCGTTGGCGGTATCGGTTGCGCTGCGGCCAGTTATCTCGCCGCCGCCGGCATTGGGCAGCTGCTGCTGTGCGATTTCGACACGGTCGACGCCACGAACCTCGGTCGGCAGATCCTCTACGGCCCGGAAGACCTGGGCAGGCTCAAGGCGCAGCAGGCTTTGCTGCACCTGGCACGGACCAACCCGGATGTGCAGCTCTCGGCGATTACCGAGCGCCTGGACGACGTGGCACTCGCGGATGCCGTGCGTAAGGTCGATGTGGTGCTGGACGGCTCCGACAATTTCGCGACCCGGTTTCAGGTCAACGATGCCTGCGTCGCGGCAAGTACCTGCCTGATATCGGGTGCGGCTATCCGGCTTGAGGGCCAGCTGCTCGAGATCGGCCCCGATTTCCTTACATCGCCCTGTTATCGATGTGTGTATGAAGAGGCCGACGAAACACTGGAGAGTTGCGCCGGCAATGGCGTACTCGGGCCGGTGCCGGGCGTGATCGGCACGCTCATGGCGGTCGAGGCGCTCAAATTCCTGGCCGGAATGGGGTCCAGGCGCGGTGCGTTGCGACTGTTTGACGCACAGAGTGGCGAGCTTCGCTCGGTTGCGGTGGCCAAGCGTGACGGCTGTCCGGCATGTGGCTAGCCAAACGGCGACCGAGCCTCGTAGGCCTCCTGCAGGCAGCCGCACTGCTCACCGTCGTTTTCTCCCTGGCTACCTTTGCCGACCAGCTACACCGTTATCTCGAGTTGTTTTCGCACTTTCGCCTGCAGTACCTGCTCGCGTCATCGATACTCGCGTTGTTTCTTTTCGCCTTGCGCAGTCGTGCATGGGCGAGCGTGATGCTGATCCTCACGGCGATCAATACCCTTCCGGTGGCAATGTGGTACCTCGCGGACACGGATCAGCCCGATAGCAACGGCATACAGCTCAGACTTCTGCACGCCAACGTATACAGCGGTAACTCGAATAGACAGGCACTGCATGCGCTGATCGCGGCCGAGCAACCCGACGTAATCGTGTTGCAGGAGATCACCGATGCATGGACGACAACGATAGAGATGTTGCGGGAGAATTACCCGTATCAATATGCGATCCCGCGCCACGACAATTTCGGCATCGCCGTGCTTGCGAAAACTCCCTTCCAAAGCGTGGATGTCATTGACAGCCCACCCTACGGTTTCCCCTCACTGGTCGTGCGGCAATCGGTGAGCGGCAGGATCGTCACCTACGTTTCAACGCACCCGATCCCGCCGCTCGGCACCGAAGGCTTCCATGCGCGCAACGAGCAACTCGCCAGTATTGCCGAACTCATGATCCCGATCGCCGGACCGAAACTCCTGATCGGCGACCTGAACATAACGATGTGGGCAGAGCACTATCGGCAACTGGTCGAATCGACTGGTCTGACGAACACTCGCGATGGCTTCGGCATAATCCCGACCTGGCCGATACAACTGCCGTTCGCACGAATCCCGATCGATCACTGCCTGGTATCGGATGATGTTGCGGTGCTCGATATGAGGAGTGGTCCGGATATCGGTTCGGATCACTTGCCATTGCTGATTGTCCTCGGTTTTCTCTGAATAGAGCAATCTTTCGCCCATTGAGTTCTGAGACCTGGTGCCGGCAAATAAAAAAGGGGGGCGTTCATCACGCCCCCCTTTTCGACATCACCGGAATCCAGTCACCGCGCTTCATCATGACGCACGGCCCGACGTATGCTCAGTAGTCCATGTCGACTCCGGAATACTTGTCGAATTCATCGTCGTTGTAGTCGTCATAATCGCTGTAGTCTTCATAGTCTTCGTAATTTTCGACTTCGTCCTCGTCTTCCGGACCAGCATGTCTACGGTCGACCAGCCGGCGTCTTTCACGCTTCTGTTTGCGCAGTGCTCGATTCATAGCCGCACTGTCGGCGAAATCGAAATCGTCGAACTCGTCGTATAACGGGCGCATTTCTAGTACTCCTCTTACTGATTACTGAAGCTTCTTACTGATTACTGAAGCTTCGTGCGTGAATACCTCGGCAAATCCCATTGCGGCACAGACATTCGCAGCCGCGGAGATTGCGCCGAAGTCTCTGATAAACAGCTGTAGGCCCGCTGCAGAATAGCCCAGCAAACCTCAAGCTCTTCGTCATCTCTTGGAAGGAAAACCACCACACGGTCACGCTCCAACCTGCCCCAGCGGTGGCACAGGACCTGGTGCCTTTCCCAGTTGCTCAGGCCATATACAGCAACGCCTTCGCGATTTATGCTGCAGAAAAGCACGGGTATCTGCTGTTTATGAGCCGACGTGTGTTCTCTGTCCAGATAGACATCGACACGACATGGCAGGGCATCCGAAGACGCTTCCACTACGCGGATGTTCGGCAGAGTCGCAATTCGGTCAGCCAGCGCTATTCTGCAGGAGAAGCCATCACCGTCAGCTGCTCTCGTTTTGACCCTGGTAGGCAATTCGAGTCGGTCTGCTTTGTCCGCGGGTATAAGCATGTAGAATTTCCGCCTGGGTTGAGCTCCGCTTTTCTCGAAGTATCTTCCAAATTACTTCGATGTCAAGTAGTTTGATATAAAAATACCTACTGATTGGTACTTATGGAAAAAGACTCGGTCGACGATATTCTGGAGCAGTGGTCCGAGGAGCGACCCGAACTCGACACCGCGTCGCTGGGCGTGGTGATTCGAATCATGACCCTGTACCGCTCATTCTCCAGGGAAGCTACCAGGGCTCTGGAACCTCTTGGGCTGGAACTTTTTGAGTACGACGTGCTCTCCGCCCTGCGCCGGCAGGGCCGGCCGTTCGCCCTGGCGGCCACGGCACTTGCGCGCGAAACCGATCTGAGCAGCGGGGCGATGACCAACCGAATCGACAAGCTCGAGGATCGCGGCCTCGTCAGGAGGCAGCCGGGCAAGACTGACCGCCGCAGCATCATGATATTCTTGACCCCCGCCGGTCGGCGGGTCATAGACAAGGCGATCCGCTACCGTCTGGATGCCGCCAGCGATGACCTGCTGGCGCTCAGCGCAAGGGAACAAAGGCAGTTGGCCGACCTATTGCGGACCGTAGTCCTGAATGTCGCCAACCGGTAGTGCTTTCAGCGGTCAAGTGCAAGACACGCATCGTGCGATGTTCATGATCGAATCGCCGTCAGGCAGCGTTTGCGGTACTCGGGTCATAGCCGAGATTCGGCGCCAGCCACTTTTCAGCGTCTGCAACACTCATGCCCTTGCGTTGTGCATATGACCCGACCTGATCGCGGTCAACCTTACCGACTGAAAAATAGCGCGCATCCGGGTGTGAAAAATAGAACCCGCTGACAGCTGCTGTCGGATACATGGCGTAGGATTCTGTCAGCTGCAATCCGATGTTGGACGCAACATCCAGCAGCTCCCATATCTTTTGTTTTTCCGTATGGTCCGGGCATGCCGGATATCCGGGCGCCGGCCGTATGCCCCGGTATTTCTCGTCGATCAATTCATCGTGCGATAACTGCTCGTCTGCGGCGTAGCCCCACAGCTCACGGCGTACACGCTCGTGCAGATACTCGGCCGCCGCCTCGGCCAGCCGGTCGGCGAGCGCTTTCAGGATAATCGCGCTGTAATCGTCGTGGTCGTTTTCGAATCGCTCGACGTGCTCGTCAATGCCGATGCCTGCCGTAACCGCAAATGCCCCGACGTAGTCGCTCAGCCCCGATGTTGTCGGCGCCACATAGTCAGCCAGACAGTTTTGCGCATGACCGGCCGGTTTCGCCCGCTGCTGGCGCAGGTGGCACAAACGCGTCAGCGTTGTCTTGCGCGCCTCGTCAGAATAGACCAGCAGGTCATCATGATGGTCGCTATTCGCCGGGAAGAAGCCGACGACAGCCCTGGCCTGTAACCACCGTTCGCTGATGATGCGATCCAGCATCGCAGTCGCATCGGCAAACAGGCTGCTTGCCGCCTCGCCCACAATCGCGTCGCTGAGAATACCGGGAAATTTGCCGTGAAACTCCCAGGCATTGAAAAACGGCATCCAATCGATGTAGTTGCGCAAGACATTGAGCCCGATATCGTCATACACGCGCGTACCGGTGAATTCTGGTGCCGGTGGGGCATAATTCTGCCAGTCGCAGCGATGCCGACGCTCTTGCGCATCCGCCAGGGACAGCTGCGGCGCCAGCCGGCTCTTGCCCGCATGTCGTTCGCGACGCCTCGCATTATCAGTCCGAGTCTTCTCGACAAGCTCATGCCGGGTGCCGGATTCGATCAGTGCTTGTGCCACGCCAACTGACCGCGAGGCGTCTTTGACGTAGATTACCGGTCCGTCGTAGTTGGGTTCGATCTTTACCGCCGTGTGTGCCGGCGATGTCGTTGCGCCCCCAATCAGAAGCGGCAATTCAAAACCGAGCCGCTGCATTTCGCTCGCCACGTGCACCATTTCGTCAAGCGATGGGGTAATCAGACCCGACAGACCCACAATGTCCGCCTGCTCTCGCTTTGCTGCCTCGAGAATCTTCTCGCACGAGACCATCACGCCGAGATCAATCACCTCGAAATTGTTGCATTGCAGGACGACGCCAACGATGTTCTTGCCAATGTCGTGAACGTCGCCCTTGACGGTCGCAAGCACGATTTTGCCGTTCGACGAAATCTTGCCGCCTTTCTCCTTCTCAATAAACGGAACGAGATGCCCGACCGCTTTTTTCATCACGCGGGCGGACTTGACGACCTGCGGCAGAAACATCTTGCCGTCGCCGAATAAATCGCCGACGACATTCATGCCGGCCATGAGCGGCCCTTCGATAACAGCGAGTGGCCGGTCTGCCGCGAGGCGTGCCTCCTCAGTGTCATCGACGACAAACTCGTCAATACCATTGACCAGCGCATACTCCAGGCGTTTCTCGACCGTGAACTCGCGCCAGGACATATCCCTGGCCTTCGCCTTCGCACCCGACGCCTGGCCTTTGTAATTTTCGGCAACATCGAGCAATCGCTCTGTCCCGTCGTCTCGCCTGTTAAGCACGACATCTTCGACCGCATCGCGAAGATCCGTCGGCAGGTCCGCATAGATCGCAAGCTGCCCCGCATTTACGATACCCATATCCATGCCTGCGCGAATCGCGTGATACAGGAATACGGAGTGAATTGCTTCGCGCACAACATTGTTGCCGCGAAACGAAAACGAAACGTTGCTGACGCCGCCGCTGACCAACGCGCCCGGCAAAGCGTCCTTGATCAGACGTGTCGCATCAATGAAGTCGCGACCGTAGCTTGCATGCTCCTCGATGCCCGTCGCAATCGCAAAAATATTTGGATCGAAGATGATGTCGGTTCTATCAAATCCGACGACGTCGGTCAGGATCTGATAGGTGCGCGTGCAAATCTCGACTTTGCGGTCGACCGTGTCGGCCTGACCATCTTCATCGAAGGCCATGACAATGACCGCTGCACCGTAGGCGCGCACCAGCTTCGCCTGCTCGATAAATGCCTCTTCGCCCTCTTTAAGGCTAATCGAATTGACAACGGCCTTACCCTGCACACATTGCAGTCCGGCTTCGATGACCGACCACTTCGACGAATCGATCATGATCGGCAGGCGTGCAACGTCCGGCTCCGACGCTATCAGATCCAGGAACGTGACCATTGCCTTTTCGGAGTCGAGCATGCCCTCGTCCATGTTGACATCGATAATCTGCGCACCGTTCTCAACCTGCGAACGAGCTACCTGCACAGCCGCCGTATAGTCATCCGCTTCGATCAGGCGGCGGAAGATTGCCGATCCGGTCACATTGCAACGCTCGCCGACATTGACGAACAAATCGTCCGGCCCGATATTGAGGGGCTCGAGACCCGACAAGCGACATCGCATGGGCACTTCCGGGACCACACGCGGTTGCCGATCAGCGATCACCCTGCCCAGTTCGCGAATATGCTCCGGCCGCGTGCCACAGCAGCCACCGACGAGATTGACGAGCCCGCTCGCCGCGAATTCCTTCATTATCTCGGCCATTTGCCCGGGTGTTTCGTCGTACTCGCCGAATTCATTCGGCAGACCGGCATTCGGATGCGCGCTGACTCGCGTGTCCGCCACGCGCGATAGTTCCGCAATATAGGGTCTGAGTTCTTTCGCTCCGAGCGCGCAGTTGAGTCCAATCATAAACGGCTCGGCATGCCGCACCGAATTCCAGAACGCCTCGCACGTCTGGCCCGACAGCGTTCTCCCCGACGCATCGGTGATCGTGCCCGAAATCATGATCGGCAAAGTCACACCCGTGCGCGCGAAGCTGCTTTTCAGCGCAAAGAGTGCCGCCTTCGCGTTGAGTGTGTCGAAGATCGTCTCGACCAGCAGAAAGTCGACGCCACCTTCAATCAGCGCAATCGCTGCTTCTTCGTAGGTTGCGGCGAGTTCGGCAAAACGAATATTCCGGTATCCGGGGTCATTCACATCAGGCGATATCGATGCCGTTCGATTCGTTGGTCCGAGCACACCAGCTACAAACCGGGGTGCTCCGATCGATGCCGCGTGTTTGTCTGCACACTCGCGAGCCAGCCGCGCAGACGCAAGGTTCAACTCGGCGACGAGACCCTGCATGCCGTAATCGGCCATCGACGGGGCATTCGAGTTAAATGTGTTGGTCTCGATAATGTCGGCGCCGGCGTCGAGAAACTGACGATGAATGTCCTGGATCACGCCGGGACGCGTCAGCGACAACAAATCGTTGTTACCTTTAAGATCCTGCGCCCATTCGCGGAATCGCTCACCGCGATAATCGTCTTCGCCGAGGCCGTAACTCTGGATCATTGTGCCCATCGCACCGTCCAGCAGCAGGATGCGTGTCTCGAGCGATTGCATCAGCAATTTGATTCTTTCAGCACGATTCATAGCGAGTCTCTCAGGCAGCCGCTTGGTCCGGGCGTATGCCAAGCGCGTGACAGATTGCATACGTCAATTCGGATCGATTCAGGGTGTAAAAATGAAATTCGTGGACGCCTTCGGACTGCAGCTTGCGCACCAATTCGATCGCGATATTTGCCGCGATCATCTGCCGCGTATCCGCATCATCATCGAGGCCTGCGAAGCGTTGCCGCAACCACTCGGGCACGGTCGCACCGCACTGCTCGGCAAATCGGAGCAGTTGTGGAAGACGCGTGATCGGCAAGATGCCGGGCACGATCGTCGACGTTATTCCGGCTGTGGCGGCCAGGTCACGAAAGCGCAGATAGACGTCGGCGTCAAAAAAGAACTGTGTGATGGCGCGCGTCGCGCCAGCATCCAGTTTGCGCTTCAAATTTTCCAGATCGAACAGCGGGCTCGGTGCCTCCGGGTGCACCTCCGGATAGGCGGCAACAGTAATGTCGAAGTCGGCGATCTTGCGTAACGCTGTGACGAGATCGGACGCATATTTGTAGCCATCGGGATGAGGTGCATACCCCTCGGCCTCACGTGGGGGATCGCCGCGCAGCGCGACAATATGCCGGATGCCCATGTCCCAGTAATCCCTCGCAATATCCTCTATCTCGCCGCGGCTCGCACCGATGCAGGTCAGATGGGGCGCCGCTGTCAAATCGGTCTCACGAACGATGCGTTCCACTGCGTTGTGCGTGCGCTCCCTCGTCGATCCGTCGGCACCATAGGTGACTGATACGAAGCGGGGCGCGAGGTGTTTTAGCCTCTGCACCGACTTCCACAGGATCGCCTCCATCGTCTCGCTGTGCGGCGGGAAAAACTCAAAGGACACTTCGACTTTATTCTTTTCAGCAGGCATGAGTCATCAACATTTCAGGCAGCAACATTTTCTCGATTGGCTGGCGAGGCAACAGCCAGAAGCCAGCGTGGATTACGGACAGGAATTCGCCGCGGCGGTGCCAGGCGCATACCGGCAGACGCACACCAGGCGGCAAGTTGTTTTTCGAGGCCGTCGACCCTGTCAGCGTCGGCCCTGGCAAGGCACAACAGACGCCCACCGGGCTTCAGGATTCGGTTTGCCTCGGAGAGTGCCGCCACGGGCCGCTTCGCGCCACTCAGTACGTCATCAAGAATAACTGTATCGAACTCGCCGTCAGCAAAGGCAAGTTCGTACATGTCGCCGTTGCGCAGGCTGCAATTGTCGATACCGGCGAGCAGCAATTCCGCGCGTGCGAGCTGCCGGGCATCCGCGTCGATGTCGACACCAACGGCACGTTGCGCCCGCGAGCCCAACAACTTGAGAATTCGACCCTGGCCGCTGCCGATATCGATGAGATCACCCAACCGCATCGCAACCGTCAGTTCAATCAGCGCACGATACAAAGACCGGTCCGCATCGTCTGCTTTCTCGGGTATGGCGCGTCCCTGCTGCGCGCGCAGGCCGCAGAGCTTTTCAAAGTCGCGTTCGTAGCTCGGCTCGTCCGACGGTAATAGCGCGAACAGCCGGCGACGATGTGCTGCCTGCTCGCTGCCCAGTGGCACGCGGTAATACACGAACTGCCCGTCGCGGAACCGCTCGAGCAGACCGGCTTCACACAGTTGCTTGAGGTGCTGCGAGATCCTCGGCTGGCTTTGCGCCATGACCTCTGTCAGTTCGGATACGGTGCACTCGCCACGCACGCATAACGCCAGCAGTCGCAGCCGGATGGGATCGGCGAATGCCTTCAAATGAGTGATCAGTCGTGCGGTGCTGTTTTGCATAAGATAAATATATAAATATTTTCTTATATATAAGGCCACACAGCATAACACAGCGAGTGCGGTAACGGCTACGCGTTATTCGCAGCCCGTGTGAGATGGTTTTAGCCCAGCTTGTCTTTGAGAATCTTGTTGACCTGCCCGGGGTTGGCCTTACCGCCGGTTGCTTTCATGACCTGACCGACGAAGAAGCCGATCAGTTTTTGCTTGCCGGCCTTGTACTCGGCCACCTGACCCGGGTTTGCGGCGATGACCTGGTCGACCACGGACTCGATGGCCGCAGTGTCGGTAATTTGCCTGAGGCCGCGCGCATCGATCACCTCGTCGGCACTGCCCTCGCCGGCCCACATGGCCTCGAAGACCTCCTTGGCGATCTTCCCGGATATCGTGTTGTCCTTGACACGGTCGAGCAAGCCCGCCAGTGCGGCGGCCGAAACCGGGCTTTGTTCGATACCGAGTCCGTCGCGATTCAGCGCACCAGCCAGTTCACCGATAACAAAATTGGCGACGCCTTGCGGTCTGTCCCGGGTTGCCGCCGCGACCTGCTCGAAATAATCCGCAAGCGATCGGGATGCCGTAAGGATGGCGGCATCGTCAACCCTGATCTTGTACTCATCGACGAAGCGCTCCTGCTTCGCGTCGGGTAATTCCGGCAAGGTCTCGCGTACCGCCTCGATGTAAGCCGCATCGATTTCCACGGGCAGCAGATCGGGATCCGGGAAATAACGGTAGTCGTTCGCTTCCTCTTTGGAGCGCATCGGCCGGGTCTCGTCCCTGTCGGAATCGTAGAGCCGTGTCTCCTGCACGACCTCACCGCCATCCTCGATAAGCTCGATCTGCCGTTCGATCTCAAAATTGATCGCTTTCTCGACGAAACGAAATGAATTCAGGTTCTTGAGCTCGGTGCGCGTGCCCAGCTCTTGCTGGCCATGCGGCCGTACCGACACGTTTGCATCGCAGCGGAACGATCCTTCCTGCATGTTGCCGTCAGAGATTCCGAGATAGCGGACAATCGTGTGGATCTTGCGCATATAAGCGACAGCTTCTTTGGCCGAGCTGAGCTCGGGCTCGGATACGATCTCGAGCAGCGGTGTTCCCGCCCGGTTCAGATCGATGCCCGAGAATTTATCGAGTCCCTCGTGGATCGACTTCCCTGCATCTTCTTCGAGATGCGCCCGCGTAATGCCGATACGTTTGTCATTGCCGGTGTCGTCCCTGATGATCAGCTCACCGTGCTCGACGATCGGCAACTCGTATTGACTGATCTGGTAGCCCTTCGGCAGGTCCGGGTAGAAATAATTCTTGCGGGCAAATACCGACCGTTCTGCAATCGTTGCATTGACAGCCAGGCCAAACATCGTCGCCATGCGCACGACTTCTTCGTTGAGCACTGGCAGCACGCCGGGATAGCCGAGATCGACCAGACAGGCCTGCGTGTTGGCCGCGGCACCGTAGGCAGTTGATGCCCCCGAGAAGATTTTGCTCACGGTGGCGAGCTGCGCGTGAATCTCCAGCCCGATTACGACCTCAAAGGAACGATTCACCGGTATTCCTCCGGACAGGCCTCATGCCAGGCGGATGCCTGCTCGTAGTTGTGTGCACAGCGCAGGATCGTCTCCTCGCCCCAATGCGGGCCGACGAGATGCAGGCCCACCGGCAAATCGTCAACGAATCCGCAAGGCGTTGAAATGCCTGGCAGCCCGGCCAGATTGGCACCGATCGTGTAAATGTCGTTGAGGTACATCGTGATCGGGTCATCGATTTTGTCACCCAGCCTGAATGCCGGCGTGGGTGACGTCGGCCCGGCGATCACGTCGACCTCGGCGAATGCCTTGTGAAAGTCATCGGCGATCAGATGTCGAACCTGTTGTGCTTTGAGGTAGTAAGCGTCGTAGTACCCTGCCGACAGCACATACGTGCCGGTCATGATGCGGCGTTTGACTTCCTCGCCGAACCCCTCGCCGCGGCTGCGGCAATACAGGTCCAGCAGGTCTTCCGGGTCGGCGGCACGATGGCCGAAACGCACGCCGTCGAACCGGGACAGATTCGAGGAGCACTCGGCCGGCGCCACGACGTAATACGTCGGCACTGACAAGTCGAGGTTTGGCAGGTCGACTTCGCTCAGTATCGCGCCTTGCGATTCGAGAACCTGCAGCGACTCTTTGACAACGGCCGCGCATTTGTCATCGAGTCCCTCATCAAAATGCTGCCGCACGATGCCTACACGCAGGCCTTTGAGCGATCCGGACAGGCTCGCGCAGTAGTCCGGCACCGGATGCTCGATGCTGGTCGAATCACGCTCGTCGAAGCCCGCCATGACGCCGAGCAACAACGCGGCGTCGGCGCTCGACCGGGTGATGACACCGGCCTGGTCCAGGCTGGAAGCAAATGCGATCATTCCATACCGCGATACGCGCCCATAGGTCGGTTTCAGGCCAACCGTGCCTGTCAGTGCTGCGGGTTGGCGAATGGATCCGCCCGTATCTGTACCGGTGGCGGCAGGCGTCAGGCGCGCCGCGACGGCCGCCGCTGATCCACCGGACGATCCGCCGGGGGAACACTGAAGGTCCCAGGGATTCCTGACCGGGCCAAAATAGCTCGTTTCATTGGACGAGCCCATCGCAAATTCGTCCATATTGGTCTTGCCCAGAACAACGGCGCCGGCATCGGCAAGCCGTCTGACGACGGTTGCATCGTAGGGCGAGATGAAATCCTCGAGCATGCGCGAACCGCAGGTAGTCAGGATATCTCGCGTGCAAAAGATGTCCTTGTGCGCCAGCGGCAGGCCACTCAACACACCCGCATTGCCTGCCGCGCGCGCCTCATCGGCGCGTTTCGCTGCAGCGAGTGCCTGCTCGGCCGTGACCGTTACAAATGCATTCAGCGATTGCCCGTGCGTTTCGATGCGACCCAGCAGCGCCTCAGTCAGCTCGACAGAGGAGAAGTCGCCGCGGTCGAGACCTGCGGAGAGTTGCGTCAAAGTCTGTGTGTGCAGGTCCTGGCTCATCGTTCACTCGATGACTTTCGGCACCAGATACAGTCCGTTTTCGGTCAACGGTGCGTTTTGCTGGATATGGTCGCGATCATCGACTTCAACCACCTGATCCGGGCGCAGCCGCTGTGTCGCATGCAGCGGGTGCGCCATCGGCACGACGCCGTCGGTCTTCGCCTGACCCAGCTGGTCAACGAAATCGACGATTCGCGACAACTTTTCTACGGTTTGGGCAAACTCGCCATCAGCGAGTTTGAGCCTAGCCAGCATCGCGATGTGCTGAACCTGATCCTTATCCAGTGACACGGGGAATTTCCTGCTTTGCTACTTGCGTGACTCGCCGCCCTGCGAGTGCGCACGCAATGATACACACTGCCTTGTGCAATGTCGTGCGCATTGTTAGATTAGCGCGTTATTCTTATTTCGGGACCTTACCCCCACATGTTCAAGAACATTCTGGGTTATTTTTCCAATGACCTTTCGATCGACCTCGGCACTGCCAACACGCTGATTTACTCGCGTGGCCACGGCATCGTGCTCGACGAGCCGTCTGTCGTCGCGATTCGCGAGGACAGTGGTCGCGGCGGACGATCCGTCGAAGCTGTCGGCGCCGAGGCCAAGAACATGCTGGGCCGGACTCCCGGAAATATCACGGCGATCCGACCTCTCAAAGACGGTGTCATTGCCGATTTCACGGTCACCGAGAAGATGCTGCAGCACTTTATCCGCAAAGCTCACGCCTCGCGCTACTTCAGGCCCAGCCCGAGAGTGCTGATCTGCGTTCCATACGGCTCGACACAGGTTGAGCGTCGCGCCATTCGCGAATCCGCAGAGGGCGCTGGTGCTCGCAAAGTGCATTTGATCGACGAGCCGATGGCTGCAGCCATCGGCGCCGGCATGCCGGTGCACGAAGCTCGGGGCTCGATGGTGCTCGACATAGGCGGCGGCACATCCGAGGTTGCGGTGATCTCACTCAACGGCATCGTGTATGCCGCATCAGTCAGGATTGGCGGCGACCGATTCGATGAGTCGATCACGAACTATGTGCGCCGCAATTACGGTATCCTGATCGGCGAGGCGACCGCGGAACGCATCAAGCATGAGATAGGCTCGGCATTCCCGGGACAGGAAGTACTCGAAATCTCGGTCAAGGGCCGCAATCTTTCGGAAGGTGTACCGCGCAGCTTTACGCTAAACAGCAACGAAATTCTCGAGGCCTTGCAGGAACCACTGCAAGGCATTGTCGGTGCGGTCAAAGAGGCGCTCGAGCAAACACCCCCTGAGCTCGGGGCGGATGTCGCCGAGCGCGGCATCGTCCTGACCGGCGGTGGCGCTTTGCTGCGGGACCTTGACAAGCTGTTGATGGAAGAAACAGGCCTGCCGGTCGTCATCGCTGACGACCCTATGACCTGCGTTGCCCGTGGCGGTGGACGCGTCATCGAGCTTATCGATGAGCACGGGCCTGCCGTATTTGGCCTGGAGTAAGTTGTTACACCAGGCCGGATTGACGAAAGCACAATCTAGGCTAACTCCCGATGGTCAATTCGCGAGCCAGTAGCAGCAACCCGGCACGAATCCCGGCGCTGGGCATTCGTGTCCTGTTGCTAATGGCGGCCAGCATTCTCCTGATGGTTCTCGACCACCGACAAAACCACCTCGACGCCCTCCGCAAAGCCATCGGTGCGGCGGTTTATCCGATTCAAATCGTCGTCGATGCGCCGTTTCGTCTCTGGGAGTGGCTTCGCGAAGGCACCTCGGACCGCGGCGAACTGCGGCTCGAAGTCAGCCGTCTGCAGGCCGAGCGCTTGCTGACAAACGCCAGGCTGCAGAGACTCAGTGCCCTCGAAGCCGAGAATGCACGCCTGCGCGAACTGCTCGAGGCGCGCTCGCAAGTGCGCGATGAAATCCGTGTTGCTGAGATCATGGCCGTTGACGCCAATCCGTACCGACACAATATCGTCATCGACATCGGCGAACGCGAGGGCGCCTATGACGGTCAGGCGATTGTCGATGCCTCCGGCGTCGTCGGGCAGATAATCAAGACCGGCCTGACAACGTCGCAAGCGATGCTTATCAGCGATCCCAGTCATTCCCTGCCGGTCGAGGTCAATCGTAACGGCCTGCGCACGATAGCAAGTGGCACCGGCGAGTTCGGCCGCCTCGACCTGCCTTTCATAACCAATAATGCCGATATCCGGCCTGGGGATTTGTTGGTCACCTCCGGGCTGGGCGGGGCATTTCCCGCCGGATACCCGGTTGCGGTTGTCGATACCGTCAATCGCATTCCGCAGGAACCGTTTGCCGATGTCACCGCCGTACCTGCCGCGTCACTCGACCAGGTGCGCGAAGTCATGCTGATCTGGTCGTCAACGGCCAACCTGCAAGATAAAGAGGAGCCGGCTGATGAGTAGCGCCGGCGGGCTTCACCGCCTACCCGTGATCCTGTCGATCGTCTTCGCGTTGATGCTGATGGTCGTACCAATGCCGGACTGGGCGGCCGCGTTTCGCCCGGACTGGGTTGCGCTGACACTTATTTACTGGGCAATGATCCTGCCGCGAACCTGGAGCGTCGGTTCCGCGTGGATCATCGGCATGGTGCTCGACGTTGCACAAGGCACAATCCTTGGTCAGCACGCGCTCGCCCTGTGCTTCATCGTCTTCATAACGATTCGATTCCATTTGCTAATGCGCGTATTTCCGATGCAGCAGCTGGCGGCCACGGTCTTTGCGATTCTTGCTCTGTATCAATTCCTTCTTTTCTGGATCAACGGTGTTGCCGGCGTGGATGTACCTGCCGTCGGCTACTGGGGGCCGGTGATTACGGGAACACTCGTCTGGCCATTCGTATTGATCGTACTTCGCGGAATACGCGTGCGCGTGCAACTGGGCCAGTAACGTGGACCTGTTATCGCCAATCAAGGACCATCATTCAGAGCGTCGCTTGTTTATTGCGCGCGTTATGTTTGCATCGATCATCGGATTCTTGTTGCTCAGCACCGTCATCGCCAGGCTTGTGCAACTACAGGTATTCGATTACGAGGTGTTTGCGGCGCAATCGCAGGGCAATCGCGTCCGGATTGAGCCGGTTCCGCCGATCCGGGGGCTGGTACTGGATCGAAAAGGTCGTGTACTCGCCGAAAACCTGCCTGCGTATCAACTCGAGTTGATCCCGGAACAGGTTGCTGACATTGACGACACCTTGCAGCGCCTCACGACCCTCGGGTTGATAGAAGCCGAGGATATTCCTCGCTTCAAGGAACTCAGCGAGAGCGGGCCGCGATTCAAACCCGTCACGCTCAACGTGCGGCTGAACGACGAGGAGATTGCCAACTTCGCAATTCAGCGACCCCGATTTCCCGGTGTCGACTTTCAACCACGCCTGGTTCGGCATTACCCGAATGGCGCAGCGGTTGCACACGCTGTCGGCTATGTCAGCGCATTGTCAAAGCATGACCTCGGGCGACTGGATGTATCCGCGTATGCCGGCACTGCGCAGACTGGCAAGACCGGTGTGGAAAGCAGTTTCGAGGCCAGCCTGCATGGCGACGTCGGTTATCGGCATGTTGTGTCCAATGCACTGGGCCGGCAGATACCCTCAGACTCTCGCAATCTGGCGGATTCACTGCCCAGAGACGAGTCATCAGCACCTGGTCACAATGTCTATCTGAGCCTCGATCTCGATTTGCAGCTCCTGGCGATAGAAGCCATGGAAGGGCGCCGCGGCGCCGTCGTCGCCATGGATCCGTGGAG
The DNA here is from genome assembly GCA_029863305.1 of Gammaproteobacteria bacterium. GTDB lineage: Bacteria > Pseudomonadota > Gammaproteobacteria > Steroidobacterales > Woeseiaceae > UBA1847. The sequence goes on from JAOTVR010000019.1 coordinate 22,211, forward strand.
CGGCGAGATTCTCGCACTCGTTAGCGCGCCATCATTCGATCCAAACCTGTTCGCGATCGGTATGTCGACAACGCAATTTGCCGACCTTCAGAATAATCTCGAACGTCCGCTGTTCAATCGCGCCGTGCGTGGTGCCTACCCTCCAGGCTCGACCATAAAACCGATGCTGGCACTGGCAGCGCTCGAATCCGGCGCGACAAATCTGACGAGAAAGACCGTCTGCCGCGGTTACTTCATGTTGCCGGATACCACACACCGCTACCGCGACTGGAAGCCGGAAGGGCACGGTGAGATGGATTTGCACGACGCGATTACGCAATCCTGCGACGTGTACTTTTATGAAATCAGCGGTGATATCGGCATTGACCGGATGCACTACTACCTCGACCAGTTCGGACTGGGCCGGCCGACTGGAATCGATATCAGCGGCGAGCATCGTGGCCTCGTTCCGTCGCGTGAATGGAAGCGTGCGTCGTTCAGTGAGCCTTCCGATCGACGCTGGTACAACGGGGAAACCGTCATCGCGTCCATTGGTCAGGGGTACATGTTGGCGACTCCGTTACAACTGGCCAGCGCGGCAGCGACACTGGCGACTCGCGGCATTCGCTACGAACCACGCCTGGTCGCAGCGATCGAAAATGTGTTAAGTGGAGAACGAACGCTGGTTTCCCCCAGACGGCTCAGCGACGTTCGCATCGACAACGAGGTCCATTGGAATGCCGTGCTCGGGGCCATGCACGATGTCATGCAAAACGTTCGCGGCACGGCCTATGCGACTGGCGGCCAGGCTCCCTACCAGATGGCCGGCAAGAGCGGCACTGCGCAGGTATTCTCCGTCGCCCAGGAAGACGAGTACGATGAGGAAGACCTCGAGGAGCGGCTGCGCGATCACGCTCTGTTTATCGCCTTCGCACCGTTCGACAACCCGCGCATCGCGGTCGCCGTTGTCGTCGAAAACGGGTCCAGCGGCAGCCGGGTTGCCGCGCCGATCGCGCGAGCGATCATGGATGAATACCTCGGGTACGGCAGCCATGCGACTCAGTGACACACAACGACTGATCAGCGGCAGATCGGCCCCGCTCGGGGACTTCGGGCGTGTTTTGCGGCGTCTCAATATAGACGGACCATTGCTCGGCGGCATACTCCTTATTTGCGCACTGGGCCTGGTGGTACTGTACAGCGCCGTCGGCGAGGATATGCGCCTGTGGCTCAATCAGGTCGTGCGACTCGGCGTGGCGCTGACTGGCATGTTCATCGTTGCGCAAATGCCGCCTGACTTCCTGCGCCGCTGGACGCCATGGGGCTTTCTCGCCGGACTGGTCCTGCTCATCCTGGTACTGACGACCGGTGAGGTCGGCCAGGGTGCCCGCAGGTGGCTGAATCTCGGCATTCGCTTTCAACCTTCGGAAATCATGAAGCTGGCGGTGCCCATGATGGCCGCCTGGTATCTGCACGACCGGCCCATACCGCCTCGAGCCGGCCAGTTATTGTTTCTCGCAGTGATCATCGTCGTACCGACGCTGCTAATCGCCCGGCAGCCGGACCTCGGTACGTCACTGCTGATTGCTGCATCGGGAGTAATCGTCATCGTCCTGGCCGGTCTGCCGGTTCGAATCATGATCGGGCTCGCTGTACTCTCGGTACCCGGCGCAATTCTGCTGTGGAACTTCATGCAGGACTATCAGAAGCAGCGGGTCCTGACCCTGCTTGATCCCGACAGTGATCCTCTCGGCGCGGGTTACAACATCATCCAGTCCAAGATCGCGATCGGGTCCGGCGGCTTGTTCGGTAAGGGCTGGACGAACGGATCGCAGGCCCAGCTCGAATTTCTGCCTGAGCGCGATACCGATTTCATCTTCGCGGTAATGGGCGAGGAACTTGGTTTGCTCGGTGTGCTGTCGCTGATTTGTCTGTACATCTTCGCGATTGGTCGAGGCCTCTACATTGCCATTCAGGCACCGGACACATACTCCAGGTTGCTCGCCGGTTCGATCAGCCTGACGTTTTTCGTTTATGTCTTTGTCAATACTGCGATGGTAACGGGGCTGGTGCCGGTAGTCGGTATTCCCTTACCGCTGGTGAGTTTTGGTGGAACCTCCATGGTGACGCTGATGGCCGGATTCGGTATTCTGATGTCCATTCATAGTCACCGGAAACTGTTGCCGCACTGATGAAACTACGATTTACCGCCGGCATCACCCTGCTCTTGTTGTCTTATTCGCCGAGTTTCGCAATCGATCTTAATCGGCCGGATGTTGCGGCGTTCATCCAAACGATGGCTGATGAGCACAGCTACGATGTCGCCACGCTTCGCGGCATTCTCGAGCAGGCGGAGATCAAGCCGTCGATCATTGACCTGATCAGCAAGCCAGCAGAAAAAACGCTGACCTGGGCAGAATACCGACCGATCTTCATGACCAGGAAACGCGTCAGAGCCGGCGCTGCATTCTGGCGCGAAAATCGGCAAGTGCTCGAGTGCATCAGCGCCGACACTGGTGTACCGGTGGAGATCCTGGTCGGCATCATCGGTGTCGAAACCTATTTTGGCCGCATTACCGGCGGCCATCGCGTTCTTGATGCACTGGCGACACTGACATTTTCGTATCCGCCACGCGCCAAGTTTTTCCGTGGAGAACTTGAGCAGTTCCTGCTGCTCGTTCGCGAAGAGCAGATGACGGCAACCGACGCCGTCGGCTCCTATGCCGGCGCGATGGGCCGGCCCCAATTCATGCCGTCCAGTTATCGGGCGTTCGCCGTCGACTCGACTGGTGACGGCAAGCGTGACATCTGGAACGATTGGGCTGACGTAGCGGGAAGTATCGCAAATTACTTCCTCGCTCACGGCTGGAAGCCTGGCGAGGAGATCGCGACCCGGGCGACCCTGGGCAGCTCGTGGAGTGGCCCGCTTCCGAAAAACAAACTGCGACCCGAGGAAACTGTCGGCTCACTGAGCAAGAAGGGTGTGATGTTTTCGACGGGCCTGCCGCACGACAGCGCAAGCCAGTTGCTCACGTTCGCGGGTGCCGATGGGGCGGAGCACTGGGTCGGCTTTCACAACTTCTTCGTTATCACACGTTACAACCACAGTGCCATGTACGCGATGGCCGTTCACCAGCTTGGGCAGGAAATAGCGGTTGAGGTCCAGCGCGGTGCGCCTTAGCCTAAAGCTGTCACCCCTTCTGCTGCTGTTGCTTGCGACCCTTTCAGGTTGCGGATCCGCGGCGGTCAAAGACGGCCCACCTCGTTCAGGTAGCGCAAGCATTCCTGAATTGCCGGATGATGCCATTCCCCGGCGTGAACCACGCAGCAAGTACGGCAATGGACCGATCTACGAAGTTCTCGGCCGGCGCTACACCGTGATGCGGAGCAGCAGTGGTTACCGGGAACGCGGCGTCGCGTCGTGGTACGGCAAGAAGTTTCACGGCAATCTGACATCCAATCGCGAACCCTATGACATGTACGCGATGACCGCCGCGCACAGAACGCTGCCATTGCCCTCCTACGTGCGCGTTCGAAACCTGCGCAATGACAAGAGTGTCGTTGTTCGAGTCAACGATCGCGGGCCGTTTGTCCACAATCGCATAATAGATCTGTCTTATTCCGCCGCCCTGAAGCTCGATATGGTTAAAGATGGCACCAGTCTGGTGGAGGTCGAGGCGATTACTTTTGACGCCCCGTCCGGGGATCGGCCGACCAGCCAGGTTACAGCGGCGCCCGAAGCTCCTCCTGCGCTCCTGGCGGCACCCCGGACCGCGGATTCGGCCGCCCCGGAAAACAGGATCTTTGTTCAGGTGGGTGCGTTCGGCAGTCGCGACAATGCACAGCAGCGGCTGGGCCAATTGCGCTCGAGCGGGATCGGCATTTCGTTCATCCTCGAGGACGCGAGCAGCGTCCCGACGCTCTACCGGGTGCGGATCGGGCCGATCAAGGAAGTGGTGCAGTACGACCTCATTGTCGAGGAACTGGAGAAGCTCGGCATCACGGACCCCTACCTCGTCACCGAGTAACGCTTTACAATACGCGCCCCGATCCAACAGACCGAGAATCCATGAAAGTCCGAGTGCTAGCGCCAGTCCTGTTCTTTGCGTTGTGTGCCGCTGTAAATGCGCCCGCTGCCGATCTTCGCCCGTTGCCGGCGCCGCCCATCATCGGCGCGACCAGTTATCTCGTCATGGACAGCAAAACCGGCCATGAGATTGCGGTGCTCGATGCCGAAAAGGCTGTTGCACCCGCCAGCCTGACCAAGCTCATGACGGCCTATGTCGTGTTCAAGGCACTACAGGAAGAGCAAATTCAGCTTGCAGACCAGGTCACTATCAGTGAAAAGGCCTGGCGTGCCGAGGGATCGCGCATGTTCATCGAAGTAGGCAAACGCGTATCTGTACAGGACCTGCTGCTGGGCATGATCGTGCAGTCGGGCAATGACGCCAGTATCGCGTTGGCCGAACATGTCGCAGGCTCAGAAGCGGTTTTTTCCGAAATCATGAACCAGTACGCACGAGAGCTCGGCATGTTAACGAGCAATTTCGTCAATGCGACCGGGCTGCCGGACGACGATCATTATTCGACGGCCCGTGATCTTGCTACTCTGGCGCGCGCGATCATCGGAGAATTTCCTGAGTACTACAAATGGTACTCGGTCAAGGAGTTTACGTATAACGACATCAAACAACCGAATCGAAACAATCTGTTGTGGCGCGATGACTCGGTTGATGGCATGAAGACAGGCCACACCGACGCCGCAGGTTTTTGCCTCGTGTCGTCCGCCGAACGCGACGGTATGCGCGTCATTTCGGTAGTCCTTGGAACCTCCAGTGCAAAATCCCGGATCGACGGCAGCCAGGCACTGCTCAACTACGCGTTTCGTTTTTTCGAAACCAGACTTTTGTATAGGGCGGGCGAGCGAATCGCAGCGACTCGGGTCTGGAAGTCGGCCAACGAGGTTACGCCGCTGGGTGTGCTTGAAGATCTGTACATCACGGTTCCACGCGGCGCCTACGACTCGCTCGAGTCAGTGCACAGCATCCCGGCGATCCTGATCGCGCCGGTTGCTCAGGGCCAACCCCTGGCCGAATTCAAGGTCAGTCTCAATGGTACCGAGCTGATCAGTGAACCGTTACGTGCACTCGCGGACAATCCCAGCGGATCGATGTGGCAACGTACACGCGACAGCGTAAGCCTGTGGTTCGAGTAAAGCACTTGCAGGCGGCATGACTGAAGAATCCCTCATTGACTTTCCCTGTGCGTTCCCCATCAAGATGATGGGCCGTGACACGCCTGAGTTCAGAAAAACGGCACGCACAATCATCGAGAGGCACACCGGGCCGATTGATGACGCAGCAATACGGGATGCGCTGAGCAGCAAGGGCAACTTCGTCTCGATCACCATCACAGTAAATGCAAAGAGCCAGGAGCAACTCGACGACATTTATCGCGATGCGTCGTCGCACGACGATGTTCTGATGGCGCTATGAGTGCAGTGATCGTTCGCGAACTTGGCTTGCAGGTCTACGAACCCGTATGGCGCGCAATGCAGTCATTCACAAATGCGCGAGACGAAACGACGCCCGACGAAATATGGTTCACCGAACACGAAAGTGTATTTACGCTCGGTCTTAACACTGCCCCCGAACATCTGTTAGCACCCGGCGATATTCCAGTCATTCAGATCGATCGCGGCGGCCAGGTCACGTACCACGGACCCGGGCAGCTCATGATCTATCCTTTGATCGACTTGCGGCGGGCCGGTCTCGGCGTCCGCGATCTTGTGACCGCGCTCGAGCAGAGCGTTGTCGATCTCGCCGCAGGCTACGGCATCAGGGCGGCCAGCCGACCCGATGCGCCTGGCGTGTATGTCAATGGCGTCAAACTCGCCAGCATCGGCCTGAGAATCAGACGCGGTTCGAGCTTTCATGGCATGGCGTTAAATGTCGATGTCGATCTGGAGCCGTTTTCACGAATCAACCCTTGTGGCTTCCAGGGTCTCAAATTGACCGACCTGGCGCGGCTTGGCGCTGATCGGGACCTCGACATCGTCCGCGACAAGTTGCTGCCGCAGCTTTTGCACCATCTGGGCATGGATCAATCCTTGAGCGCCGTCAGACTCTCAGGTGTACCGACGTCACTCCAGGTCCCATCGTAAAGACTACCTCGCAGCCGGCCGGCAGCGGCGGCTTCGCGCAACATGGGCACCACTGAAAAACGACCCGGCTCACAATCTGCGAAAAACTCCGGACGATAAATCGCCACGCCGCTAAACGTGAGTTCGGGATTCTCCCCGTTTCGAACACGGCCATCGACCAGGTCAAAATCGCCGCTGCTCTTGCCGGCCGGCGTCGGCACAAGCACCAGATGTGCGGCGTCATGTTTACCCAGGTCGGCAAAAGTCAATGGCAGGTCAGTAAAAATGTCTGCATTCATAACCAGAAACGGTTCGGCCCCAAGCATCGGCAAAGCCCGGTGTATTCCGCCTCCCGTTTCGAGGATGTGCTCGCCCTCAGGGCTGTAGACGACATTGAGTCCGTAGCGTGAACCCGAGCCGACACATTCGACGATTTGCTCACCGAGCCACCCCAGATTAATGACAACTGTCTCGGTTCCGGCCGAAGCCAGCGCGCGCAGGTGCCGTTCGAGCAAAGTCTCACCCCGTACCTCAACCAGAGCTTTGGGAAGGCTGTTGGTCAGCGGTCGCAGGCGCTCGCCACGCCCGGCTGCCAGGATCATCGCTATCACGATGAACCCGGTAACATCGGCAGGCAACGCTCGCTGATCAATTGCACGAGAAATGACAACTCTTCGTAGCGCGATTCGAGCTCAACGATATAGCCTAATGTAAGCGGCACGTCGTGCATGTAGCCAGGCTTGCCGTCACGATGATTAAGACGCGCAAAAATCCCTGCCGCTTTGAGATGACGCTGCACGCCCATGAGTTCGAAATAACGCATGAACTGATCTTCGTCCACCTGATGCTGAACGGACGCATCGATACCGCTATAGAACGCATGCGCCCAGTCCATGATCTGCTGCTGCGGCCACTTGACGTAGCAATCTTTCAGCAACGAAACGAGATCGTAGGTCAGCGGACCCTCCACAGCATCCTGAAAATCGAGAATGCCGGGGTTGTTCTCCCCGGTAACCATCAGGTTGCGCGAATGATAGTCGCGGTGCACAAATACCTGTGGTTGAGCAAGCGCGTTGTTTACGAGAAAGTCGGACAGCCGCTGCCAGCTCATTTCATCGTCATCACTGAACCGAAGATCGAGATGTTTCCGGCACAGCCAGTCATGAAACAGGGATAATTCGAACCGCAGCAGGTCTTCGTCATAGGGTGGCAATCGTGACTGAAATACAACGCCGCGATCTTGCATGACGTGTAAGGCGCGCAGCGCGTCACTGTACAGTGACGCGGCAACCTCAGGATCGTCCTGCAGTACTCTCAAGTACTGCATCGAGCCAAGGTCGGACAGGAGCAGAAATCCTGTGTCCAGGTCTGCTTCGAGAACTCGCGGCGCATTGAGTTGCATCGCCTCGAGGTATCCGGCGACACGGATGAAGGGCTTGCAGTCTTCTTGTTCAGGCGGCGCGTCCATTACGATGAAGCTGTCATGTGCCGATCGCAAGCGAAAGTAGCGGCGGAAACTCGCGTCCGCGCTGGCCGGCTCCGGCTGCGCATCGCTGAGCCCGTCGATAGCCTTCGACCAGTCACGCAATGCCACCAGACGGTCGTCATTTTGAGTAGCCGAAGAGTTGATCTGAGATCTCCGTAACGCGTTGAAGCACCTGCAAAACTATGCGAAGGTAACATACCCCTTGAAGCCGACAACTACCTTGTCTTCAAAATATCTGACCATCGCCGGTGCCCTGCTGGTTATACCCCTTGCGAACAGCGCAGAGCTCGATGCGTGCTATGCACCGGTTGCACGCATTTCAGGCGAGGCGTCCGCAAAGGCCGTCGATGCGTTGAACCCCGACACGATTGTATTTGAAGTCGGTGAAATAGACGCGCAACTTGGCGAAAATCCACGTGTATCGATGACCGGCGGTGTACTGCTGCGACAGGGTGACCGGCTCGCGGGCGCTGACAGTGCGCGCTACGAGCCAACCCAGCGTGCCCTCTTGCTGGATGGCAGCGTGCGTTATGAGGACGGCAGCTCGTATGTCGAGTCCGACAGCGCGGAGTTTTCCTACGACTTCGGCCGCATCCGATTTGAAGGCGCCAGCTTCATACTTGACGGCAATGACGGACGTGGCGCTGCGGCGGCCCTGGAGATAAATCAACAAGGTCGGCTCGAGCTCGATGGCGTGAGTTACACGACCTGCCCACCGGATTCCAATGACTGGTTGCTCGAGGCAAGGGACATCGACCTCGATACACGCGAGGGTGTCGGAACGGCGAAAGGGATCAAGTTGCGGTTTCAGGGCGTGCCAATCCTGTACTCACCGTATTTGTCGTTTCCGATCGGTGACGCACGAAAATCCGGCGTTCTGTCGCCCGAGGTCGGTAGCACCGGGCGCAGTGGCAACGAAATTCGCATGCCTTACTACTGGAACATCGCGCCCAACTATGACGCGACGATTACACCACGACTTCTGACCGAGCGCGGTCTGCAGATCGGTGCGCAGTTTCGTTACCTGACCAGGACAATGGACGGCAGCTTTTACGCCGAGCACCTGGCCAGCGACAACATGTTCAATGGCTCGCGCACAATGATGCAGCTGAAGCATCGGACGATGTTCGTAAATGGCTGGCGCAATCGAATCGACATTCGCGAAGTATCGGACAACCAGTACTTTGAAGATCTTGGCGGCAGTCTGAGCATTTCGAGTATCACGCACCTCGATCGCAGCATCAGTTTCGATTATCACACTGACTCGCTGTCTTTCTTCGGCCAGGTCCAGGATTTCCAGACTATCGATGATGCGATCCTGCCGGTTGATGAGCCCTATCGCCGCGTACCGCAATTACTGCTGCGGGGCGAGTGGCCGGACAGGTTTTTGGGTCTGCGATACGGATTTGACGGGGAACTCGTTAACTTCGATCGCGACGTCGGTGTAACCGGCTGGCGACTGAACCTCGCACCGCGAATCGAGCTGCCTGTATCGCGCCCGGGCTGGTTCATCACACCTGCAGTTACAGTTGATCACACCCAGTATGAGCTGCGCGACACTGTCGCCGGACAGACAAGTGACCCCAGTCGAACCGTACCGATCAGCAGCCTCGATATGGGCATGGTGCTTGAACGCAACATGAACGGATCCGGCCGCATTCAAACACTCGAACCGCGCCTGTTGTATGTTCACGTCCCGCATCAGGACCAGGATGATATACCGGTATTTGACACCATCACGCCGGACCTCAACCTTGTTTCCCTCTATCGCAAGAATCGCTTTCTCGGCGTTGACAGAATTGCGGACACCGATCAGGTCAGTATCGGTATCACATCACGTATCCTTGATCTCTCAACGGGCCGTGAAGTGATGAGCGCAACGATAGGTCAGACCCGCTACCTCAGCGAAAGCGGTATTTCGTTGCCGGGCGAGCCGGTCGTGTCGGACGAGACGTCGGACTACATTGCCGAACTGAGTTTCCTGCTGTTCGAAAACCTGAATTTTGATGTCGGCCATCAATGGGGCGAGAAGGATCGTGGCACCACGCAGTCGCAGGCGCGTCTGCAGTATCGGCCCGCAAGCAACAAGATCCTGAATCTGTCCTATCGCTTCCGCCGCGACGCGCTGGAACAGGGCGACCTTTCCTGGTCATGGCCGATCGCCACGCAGTGGAATTTTGTCGGCCGCTACAAGCGCTCTTTTCGGGATGACGAGACACTCGAGGAGTTTTACGGTCTCGAGTACGAGAGCTGCTGTTGGGGACTCAGACTGGTGTCGAGGCGCCACATTTCGACTCGCGATGGAACTCGGGATTCATCGATCGGTCTGCAATTGGTACTGAAAGGAATGTCCAGTGTGGGTACGGCAGCTGACAAAATGTTGGAACGTGGTATTCTTGGCTACTCCGCGAGTCTCCGGTAAGAAATAGTGTTAAAAATCAATAAATTATGCGCAAGCGCGTGCGCAATCGCCGTATTGTCCGTCGGCTCCGTCGTGACGGCTGCCGAGTTGTCCACAACCGGCGAGTTCCTCGATGGCGTCGCTGCCGTGGTCAACGAAGGGGTTGTGCTCAAGAGCCAGCTGCGAGAACAAACGGCGCGCATCATTGAGCGCGCGGGTCAGTCCGACCCGCCCATGCGGCTGCCGCCGGCCAATATCTTGCGGGAACAAATGCTCGAGCGACTGGTGCTGCAGGAGATACAGCTGCAACGAGCCGCCCGCATCGGTATACAGATCTCCGATCAAATGCTCAATGAAGCGATTGCGCGTATCGCCGAGCAAAACGGTGTCGCATTCGAAGATATGCCCGTCGTATTGGCACAGGACGGCGTCAATTATGCAGATTTTCGCAGAGAGCTGCGCGACGAAATAACAATCGATCAATTACAACAAATTGACGTGGGCCGACGTATTCAGGTGTCGCCTCGCGAGAAGGACCAGTGCATAGCAGACCTCGAAGGTAATGTCGCTGTCAACTCGGATTACAACTTGTCGCATATCCTGATTTCAATGCCGGAAGCGGCGACGACAGACCAGATAGCCGATGCAGAGGCCAAGGCGGCCAGCATCTATGAACAGCTTCAGGGCGGTGCCGATTTCGGAGAAATGGCGATTCGCTACTCGGACGCACAAACGGCGCTCGAAGGTGGCGTACTGGGCTGGATGAAGGGTAGCCAGCTGCCTACCATCTATGCCGACGTCGTTGCCGTGATGAAGGGTGGCGAATTTTCGGAGCCGTTTCGCGGTTCGAGCAGCTTCCACATCGTTAGAGTAAACGAAATGCGCAGCGCAATTCAGCGCAGCGAGATTGACCAGGTCAGTGTCCGCCATATCCTGGTTACGCCGAACGAAATCATCGATGATGAGACGGCCAAGCAGCGCCTGCAGGATGCCCTCGAGCGTATCGCTGAAGGAGAGGAGTTTGGCGAGATAGCAAAATTGTTGTCAGACGATCCCGGCTCCGCAAACGCCGGCGGTGAGATGGGCTGGACCGGGCCCGGAACGTTCGTCCCGGAATTTGAGAAAGTCGTTAACGAACTGGAAATAGGCGGCCTTTCGGAGCCATTCCGATCTCGCTTCGGCTGGCATATCGTCGAACTTCTCGACCGGCGTGTTTATGACAACACGGAGGACCTGAAGGAAATCAATTGCGTTCAGCGTATTCAGAACAGCAAGCTCGAAGAAGAAACGCAACTCTGGCTGCAGCGGATCCGAGACGAAGCCTTCGTCGAATCCCGGATCTGATCGTGATAGTGAGCGACAGGATAGTCTGTCGTGCCATTGGATAAGCCTCTCATTGTAACGGCCGGCGAACCGGCCGGTATTGGTCCTGAGCTGTGTCTGGCGTTGGCTCAGCAAAGTCTGCCTTGCAGTGTTGTCGTTCTTTCCGATCCTGACGTGTTGCGCGCACGTGCGGAGATGGTCGGCATCGATGTTTCGGTAAGAGAAATTTCAGCGAACGATGCCGGCGTATCCCGCGCAGAACATAATGAGTTACTCGTCGTCCCGCAACGATTTGCCGAGACGCCCGTGTGTGGCCAATTGAACCCGGCGAATGCATCAGCTCTGCTCGACGGCTTGCGACTTGCCGTGCGCGGATGCATCGACGGTCAGTTTGCAGGGCTCGTGACTGCGCCGCTACAGAAAAGCGTCGTCAATGATGCGGGTTTTGCGTTCACGGGCCATACCGAGTTTCTCGCAGAACTGACGAATTGCAGGCTTCCGGTGATGCTACTCGTAGCAGACACGCTGCGCGTTGCGCTGGCCAGCACGCATCTGCCGCTGAGGGACGTGCCTGATTTTGTGACGAAAGATCGATTGCGCGACGTATTGCAGGTGCTGTTTACCGACCTGCGCTCAAAGTTCGGTATCGATTCGCCCGAGGTCGTCGTCTGTGGCCTGAATCCACACGCCGGCGAAGGTGGCTATCTCGGTACCGAAGACGCTGACGTGATTGCCCCTGTCGTTGCGGAATTCGCGGCCCGCGGCCATCGGATTCGCGGCCCACTGCCGGCCGATACGGCGTTTACGCCCGCGGCGGGAAAGAAGGACGCCGTACTCGCGATGTACCATGACCAGGGCTTGCCGGTGCTCAAATACGCTGGCTTTGGCCATGCCGTCAACGTGACGCTGGGCTTGCCGATCGTGCGCACATCGGTCGATCACGGCACCGCCCTCGATCTCGCGGGAAGCGGTCGTGCCGATAGCGGCAGTCTGATGCAGGCGGTGCGACTTGCCGCGACGTTGGCAGAGCGATGAGCCAGCATCGTGCCCGGAAACGCTTCGGTCAGCACTTCCTGACAGACCCCGGGGTCATCGACGCCATAATCGCCGCGGTCGCACCGCGTGCTGGTGAGATCATTGTGGAGATCGGTCCCGGACGAGGCGCGATTACCCGCCTGTTAGCTGAGCGTGCCGGCGCATTGCACGCGGTCGAACTGGATCGTGATCTCGCGGCGCGTATGCGCAGGGAGTTCGCCGCGGAAACCAACGTGAGCATTCACGAGGCCGATGCGCTCAGCTTCGATTTCGGCGCTCTCGGCACATCGCTGCGTATTGTCGGCAATTTGCCGTATAACATCTCCACACCGTTGTTGTTTCATTTGCTCGAGTACCGTGACCGCATCCACGATATGCATTTTATGTTGCAAAAAGAGGTTGTCGACCGCATGGCGGCGGGACCTGGTAGCAAGACCTACGGTCGACTGAGCATCATGCTCGGCTGCCATTTTCAAATCGATGCATTATTTGACGTCGACAGACTCGCTTTCGAGCCACCACCCGATGTGACATCGTCCGTCGTACGGCTGGTACCTTTGCCAGCGGGCAGTTACGCCATCGACGACGAAGAACGCTTTTCCAGACTCGTCGCCCAGGCCTTCAGCCAACGGCGTAAGACGATCCGCAACTCCTTGCGCATGCTCGTGGACGAGGCGGGGCTGCGAGCTGCTGGAATCGATCCGGGCCTGCGGCCCGAAGCAATTTCGATCGCCGACTATGTCCGGCTTGCGAATACGTTAGAATAGCGGAATGGATGAAAACAGCTGCGATATCCGTATTCAGGTCGCTACTGACTACGTCGACGAGCAATCCGAACCAGATTCGGGTCGCTACGTGTTTGCGTACACGATAACGATCACGAACAACGGCGATGTCCCCGCGCGATTGATCAGCCGACACTGGGTTATCACCGATGCCAATGGCAAAGTGCAGGAAGTCAGCGGCGATGGCGTTGTTGGTGAGCAACCACATCTGGATCCGGGCGAAGAATTCCGCTATTCATCCGGCGCGGTGCTCGAGACACCGGTCGGCGCCATGCAGGGACTGTATCGCATGGAGGCAGATAATGGCGTCAATTTCGATGCGCCTATCGCGCCCTTCACGCTCGCGGTTCCAGGCGTACTGCACTAAACGTCCGGGCCGGCTATGGCGGTATATGCGATCGGCGATATTCAGGGCTGCTACGACCCGTTTTGCGAACTGCTCGATGCCCTGAAGTTCGATCCAGCAAAAGACACGCTCTGGCTGACAGGTGACCTCGTGAACCGCGGCCCCAAGTCTCTGAAGACCTTGCGCCTCGTGAAATCCCTTGGTGATTCTGCGATTTCAGTCCTCGGCAACCACGACTTGCACCTGCTCGCGCTGGCGTCCGGCAAGTTGCGTTACCGCAATCGATTCGAATCTTTGCAAAAGATATTCACGGCAGACGACTGTGACGAGTTGATCGACTGGCTGCGGAAACGTCCACTCGCACACTACGACAAGTCGCTTAAGACACTTCTTGTTCATGCAGGCACGTATCCGTCGTGGAGCGCAAAAGGAACCCTGGCACGGGCGGCTGAAGTCGAGGCGGCGTTACGGTGTGACAAGTACAAGAAAATGCTTGGCAGAATGTATGGCAACACACCGCACGAATGGTCGGGTGACCTGCCGCGTCATATGCGCTTGCGCTTTATCATCAATTGCCTGACACGAATGCGCATGCTGACGAAGACGAAGCATCTGAATTTCTCACACAGCGGGCCGCCTTTTCGCGCGCGCCGGAATCTGATTCCCTGGTATGCATTCGAAGACGTTGCCTGGTCCGGTACACGCGTCGTTTTCGGCCATTGGTCCGCACTCGGCTTAATTGTGCTGCCAGACCTGATAAGCCTTGATACAGGCTGTGTCTGGGGCCGCCAACTGACAGCGGTTCGCCTCGACAAGCGCATTCCGCGTATCGTTCAGGTCAGAGGTCAGTCGTAAAGGAAGGGCTTAGTTGTCGCTGCTCTGCTTCTTGACGTAGAGGCCTTCGAACCAGACGTTCCAGGTCTCACTGGCTTCGTCATAGACGTCGAAATGCTGAACTACTGAACCGTCCGCCTGCGGTGTCCATAGGCCGCGGAACGGGGTTGCCGCATTCTTGCGGTAATCGTAGATATGGCCCTGCAACAACATCGCACCATCTTCGTTCAGCCCGCCGACGTAGTCTATTGAGTAGCCATTTGCGACCCAGACCTGACGCCATTCGTTTTTGACCGGATTATAGTAATTGACGGAAAATCCCCCGCCGCCCTGAGCCCCTTGCCACTCCTCTTTGACGAGGCAGGACCCGTACTGTTTGGTTATCGAGTTCGTGCCCTGGAATTGACGCGCCTCATCATTCGAATAGACGTCCCATTCACCAACCCAAAAATCGAAGTCGTCGAAGCCCGGATTATTCTCGCAAAATGGTGGCGGAGGCGTCGGTGGCGATGCCGATGCCGAAACTTCCTGCGCCAGAACGATCACGGCATTCGTCAACCCAAAAGTAACTGATACGATTATTGTCAGCAGAAGTCTCATTTACAGCCCTCGTCGTTGGCCACCACTATATCAACTCAAACCGTGATGCGGATTTTGTCCTGTCTACTGCGACAAATTGCCAGCGCATTCGTTTGAATTTTCAAATAATAATTTATAAATCAACAACATAAGAAGATGCTAATGCCAGCCGGCATGACAGCGCAGAGCGCCTGCATCGAGGCGCGGTATTTTTACGTATAGGTATCCGGAGATGCCTGGCTCTATTATCTGTTCACGGCCACTTGCCCGGCTGCCGCCGGCGAGGGATGAAATGCCACTGTGATCGTCATAGTGGTGTTGTTAACCGACAATATCGCGCACCACTGATTGATCCCGGAGTAATCAATCTGGAGGTGCCGTGGTGACTACACTTAGCTGGGCCGAACCCTACAAGATCAAGATGGTCGAGCTGATCAAGATGACCAGCCGGGAAGACCGTCTCAGAGCCATTCGAGAAGCCGGTTACAACACTTTCTTGCTGCGTTCCGAGGACGTCTATATCGATCTGCTGACCGACTCTGGCGTTGGAGCCATGAGCGATCGCCAGTGGGCCGGAATCATGATGGGTGACGAAGCCTACGCGGGCAGCCGCAACTTCTATCACCTGCGCGATACGGTCGAGGAGTATTACAGCTACAAATACACGGTACCGTGCCACCAGGGACGCGGCGCCGAGAACATACTGAGCCAGCTGCTCATCTCGCCGGGCGACTACGTTCCGGGAAACATGTACTTCACAACAACGCGCCTGCACCAGGAACTCGCCGGCGCAACCTTCGTCGACGTCATTATCGATGAGGCGCACGACGCAGAGTCCGAGCACCCATTCAAAGGCAATGTGGATTTCGACAAGCTCGATGCCCTGCTCGACGAGGTTGGCGCGGAGAAGATCCCTTACATCTGTATTGCAACCTGCGTCAACATGGCCGGCGGCCAGCCGATCTCCCTCGAAAATCTCAAACGACTCCGGCGCTGGTGCGATGAGCACGGCATTATGTTCGTGCATGACATGACCCGCGTCGCGGAGAATGCCTACTTCATTCAACGCCGCGAAAACGGTTATCAGAACAAGACGATTCGGGAAATCGTATACGAAATCTGTGCGCTTTCTGATGCCGCCACGATGTCATCCAAAAAGGACGCGATGGTCAATATCGGGGGATTCCTTGCGATGAACGACGCCAGGTTCTACGAGAGAGCGTGTGCACTGGTCGTCGTCTACGAGGGACTCCACACCTACGGTGGCATGGCAGGACGCGACATGGAGGCACTGGCAATCGGCATCACCGAGAGCGTTCAGGACGATCACATTCACGCACGTGTGGGCCAGGTGCTGTATCTGGGCCGAAAGATACGGGCGGCTGACATACCCATCGTCAATCCGATTGGCGGCCATGCCGTTTTCCTCAATGCGACGAAGATGCTACCGCATATTCCACAAGAGCATTTCCCGGCGCAGGCGCTGTCCGCGGCGTTGTATGTCGAATCCGGAGTACGCTCCATGGAACGGGGGATCGTATCTGCAGGTCGCGACAAAGCGACGGGCAAGAACCACAGACCCAAACTGGAGCTGGTTCGCCTCACGATTCCACGCAGGGTTTACACACAGGCTCATATGGACGTAACAGCTAATGCGGTTGAGGAGGTCGTGAAGCGGCGGGACGAGATCAAGGGCCTCCGGTTTACCTACGAACCGGAGATGCTACGGTTCTTCCAGGCGCGTTTCGAACAAATTGACTAACGAGGTTTTGTGATCCGATGAAGACGATAATTGAACCGTTCAAAATAAAGATGGTTGAACCCATCAAGCTGACCTCACGAGAGGAGCGGGAACAGCTGATCGAGACGGCAAAATACAACCCGTTCTTGCTACGGGCTGAAGACGTGATCATCGACCTGCTAACCGACTCGGGCACGAGCGCAATGTCGTCCGAGGCATGGGCCGCAATGATGCGCGGCGATGAGTCCTATGCCGGCGCACGAAGCTGGTATCGCTTTCGCGACACAGTGAGAGATATCTTCGGCTTCGAGCAGATCATTCCGACGCACCAGGGGCGCGCGGCCGAGCACATTCTGTTCGGCGTCATGGTACAGCCAGGCTCCATCGTGCCGAATAACACGCACTTCGATACCACCAGAGCGAACGTCGAATTCAACGGTGGAGAGGCGCTGGATTTGCCATGCCGTGAGGCTGATGACCTCGATTCCGACTATCCGTTCAAGGGAAATATGGATATTGCCGCATTGGAAAAGGTCGTCGCGAAAAACGGCCCTGAGAAAATCCCGCTGATCATGGTCACCGTGACCAATAATTCCAGTGGTGGCCAACCTGTCTCGATGGCCAACATCCGGGAGATCAGCCGGGTTGCGCGCAGCGCTGGTATTCCTTTTTACATCGATGCCTGCCGCTTCGCCGAAAACGCGCATTTCATCAAGCGCCGCGAGCCCGGTTTTGAAACCACTGCGACGATCGATATCGCACGCGAGATCTTCGCTTATGCCGATGGCTGTACGATGTCCGCCAAGAAGGACGCCTTCGCCAACATAGGTGGCTTTCTTTGCACCAACGATGCGGAGCTGGCGCACCGTGAGCGCAACATATTGATTCTCACCGAAGGGTTTCCGACCTATGGCGGACTGGCCGGCCGCGACCTCGACGCCATTGCGGTCGGTCTGTGCGAAATCCTCGACGAGCATTATCTCGATTATCGACTGCAATCCACCCGCTATGTTGTGCAACATCTGATCGATGCCGGGATTCCGGTGCTTGCACCAGCAGGTGGTCATGCGGTGTATCTCGACGCGCGACGATTCTTGCCGCATATTGAGTCGCTGCAATACCCGGGACAGTCACTGGCGGTTGAGCTCTATATCGAGGGCGGCATCCGTAGCGTCGAGATTGGCAGCGTCATGTTCGGACTGGACCCGCACACCGGGAATGAACATCCGGCACGACTTGAACTGTTGCGCCTCGCGATTCCACGCCGGGTCTACACGCAAAGTCATATGGATTATGTGCTCGAGGCGATCGGACTCGTCTGGGAAAGGCGCAATGCTATCCGCGGAATGCGTATAGTCACGGCGCCGAAGTTTCTGCGGCATTTTACGGCAGAGTTCGAGCGCATTTGAGCGCCCGGGAACTCAGCGAGCTCGGTCGAGCACCAGGAAGACGACATCGTAGTCATTCGATTCGTCGGCGACACTTGCCTCGCGTTCGGTCTCGCACCACTGGTCGTCGGCCAGAGGAGGAAAAAAAGCGTCCCCTTCGATTTCAGCTTGCACGCGCGTCAAATATATCCGATCAGCGCGCGGCAGAAACTCCCGATAAATATGTCCGCCGCCGATAATCACAATTTCTTCCGCACTGCCAGCAGCCGCGAGCGCCGCCTCGACTGACGGCACGACATCGCAGCCTTCTGCTTCATAGTCAGCCTGACGGGTAATCACAATATTCTGTCGTCCCGGCAGCGGACGTCCGATCGACTCGTAGGTCAGGCGGCCCATGACAATCGGCTTGCCCAGCGTCAGTGCCTTGAATCGCTGCAAATCGCCGGAGAGCCGCCAGGGCAACTTGCCGTTTGCGCCGATGACGTTGTTGCTTGAGGCTGCGACAATGAGAGAGATCATGGGGCCTGGGAAGTCCGGGGGATCAGAGCCCGTTTCGCGAAAAGGGCGTCGACCCGAAGACAATGTCACACAGCGACGGCCGCAGGAATATGTGGATGCGACTCGTAATTCAGGATTTCGAAGTCGTCGTACTCGTAATCGAATATGCTCGGCGGGCGGCGCTTGATGGCGAGACGTGGCAGCGGCAGCGGCTCGCGCTGCAGTTGTTGGTCAGCCTGTTCGAGGTGATTGCTGTACAAATGGCAGTCTCCGCCCGTCCAGACGAAATCACCAACGCCGAGATCGGCCTGTTGCGCCAACATGTGGGTCAACAATGCATATGAGGCAATATTGAACGGTACGCCAATAAATATGTCGCAACTGCGCTGATACAGCTGACAGGACAGCTTGCCTTCGGCCACCCAAAACTGAAACAGGCAATGACAGGGAGGCAGCGCCATGTTGTCGATGTCAGAGACATTCCAGGCGCTTAAGATGATGCGCCGCGAGTCGGGATCCTCGCGCAACTGCTGCATGATCTGCGAAATCTGATCGATACTGCCGCCATCGGGTTTCGGCCAGCTGCGCCACTGCACGCCATAAACCGGACCAAGTTCGCCATTCTCGTCAGCCCACTCGTCCCAGATCGAAACGCCGTTGTCTTTCAGATACTTGATGTTGCTGTCGCCGCGCAGGAACCACAGCAATTCGTGAATAATGGATCGCAGGTGCAGTTTCTTGGTGGTGACGACCGGAAATCCTTCACTCAGGTCGAAACGCATCTGATGACCGAATTTGCTCAAGGTGCCGGTGCCGGTTCTGTCTTCCTTGCGTACACCGTGTTCGCGCACTTCGCGCATCAGCGACAGGTAGTCATGCATATCAGGCAGCAGCCTCCGTAGTATTCGAGCGATACGCCAATGCGAGCATCGTAGCACCGATGATAATCATCGGCGCACTCAGAATCTGGCCCATCGTCACCCAGTCCAAAGCGAGATAGCCGAGGTCGGCGTCCGGTACCCGATAGAACTCGACGATGAACCTGAACACACCGTATAAGGTCAGAAACAGCCCGGACACCGCCATGTATGGCCGTGGCCGCGCCGAGTACCACCAGAGAATCGCAAACAGGATGAAGCCTTCGAGCGCCGCCTCATACAGCTGTGAAGGATGCAACACCTGCCCCCTGTAGAGCACGCCCCAGGCGACCTCGGTGGGCTTGCCCCAGAGCTCGCCATTGATGAAATTACCGATGCGCCCGAATCCGAGACCCAACGGTACGAATGGCGCCATGAAATCCGTGACCTGCCACATGCTCAGGCCCCGTTTGCGCCCAAACAGCCACATCGCGACCAACACGCCGACGAGCCCACCGTGGAACGACATGCCGCCCTCGGTAATTTTGAAAAGGTACAGGGGGTCGGCTACCAGGTAGTCCCATCCGTACACCAGGCAATAACCGACACGGCCGCCTACGATGACACCGATCATCGCGTTGAATATAAGGTCATCGACCTGGTCAGTCTTGACCGGCGAATGCGCCGCATGGGAGCGGCGCCGTGCCAGCCACCACGCGGCCAGGAAGCCGATGACATACATCAGTCCGTACCAGCGGATTTTGATGAAGCCGATCTCGAAAATGATGGGATCGATCTCTGGGTAAACGAGCATTGGGTTCTTCGCTTGGGGACGAGGAGCGTATGATAGCAAACCATGACCAATCGACTCGCCCGGGAAACCAGCCCGTACCTCCTGCAGCACGCGGACAACCCGGTGGACTGGTACCCTTGGGGCGACGAAGCATTCGCCCTCGCCCGCGAAACGGGCAAACCCGTGCTGCTGTCGGTCGGTTACTCGGCCTGTCACTGGTGCCATGTCATGGCACACGAGTCCTTCGAAGATGAGGCGACCGCCGAGCTGATGAACCGCCTGTTCGTCAACATCAAAGTCGACCGCGAGGAACGACCGGATGTGGACAAAATTTACCAAACCGCACACCAGCTGCTGACGCAGCGCGGCGGTGGCTGGCCACTGACCATGTTTCTCAGCCCGGAGAGTCAGCGGCCATACTTCGGCGGTACCTATTTTCCAAATGAACCACGCTATGGCATGCCGGGTTTTAAAGACCTGCTGAGCAAGGTCGCGGACTATTACCATGAGAATGGCAGTGCTATTCGCGATCAGGGTGAGCGACTCATTGATGTGCTGGGCCAACTCGATCCGCCTGCTGCATCAGCCGGGCAACCCATGACCGCGGCACCCATCGAAAAAGTGAGGCAGAAGCTTGCCGGCAGTTTTGATCGCGACTTCGGTGGCCACGGTCCGGCCCCGAAGTTTCCCCATCCGCAAACGATCGCATGGCTGCTCCGAACGTGGCGAGCATCTGCAAACGCTCCCGAACCCGATATCGACGCATTGTTCATGGCGACGTTGACGCTGACGCGTATGGCCGAGGGTGGTATCTACGATCACATTGGCGGCGGTTTCTGCCGTTACTCGGTCGATAAACAATGGCAGATTCCGCATTTCGAAAAGATGCTGTACGACAACGGTCCGTTGCTTGCTGTCTACTCGCAGGCTTTCCTGGCGACCGGCGAGCAGATGTTTGCACAGGTGGCGAACCAAACGGCCAACTGGATGCTGTCAGACATGCGCTCGCCCGACGGCAGCTTCTATTCGTCACGTGATGCCGATTCTGAGGGCGAGGAAGGCAAATACTACGTCTGGACACCGGATGAGGTTGCCGCACTGATTGGCCCTGACGATTATGCGGTATTTGCTTCCCGCTTCGGTCTGGATGCTGACGCGAATTTCGAAGGCAAATGGCATCTCACTGTGCGTGCTTCGATCGAAGATATCGCGAAGGAGTCGGGCCTGTCGCCCGACGATGTCTCGGCGGCGATCGACCGGGCAAGAGCCATATTGCTTGCCGAGCGTGACCAGCGTATTGCGCCAGCCAGAGACGACAAACAACTGACGTCGTGGAACGCACTGGCGATTCGCGGATTGGCCATCGCTGGTCGTGTGCTCGAGCGCGACGAGCTCGTCGATGCGGCTTTCGAGGCATTGGCAACGATTCGCGAAAAACTGTTTGTCGATGGCCGCCTGCTCGCCAGCTACAAAAACGGCGCGGCGAAATTCCGGGCGTATCTCGACGATTACGCATTTCTGATCGATGCACTCTGCGAGCTGCTGCAGACGCGCTGGGAAGATGAACATCTCGAATTCGCTGTGCTTCTCGCTGAAACCCTTGTTTACCGCTTTGAAGACAAGAAAGATGGCGGCTTCTATTTCACAGCTGACGATCACGAGGTCCTGATGCACCGGCCAAAGCCGCTCGCTGATGACGCGATGCCATCAGGCAACGGCATCGCGGCCTACGCGTTGCAACGACTCGGGCACTTGCTCGGTGACCCGCGCTACCTCGATGCCGCGGAAAAAGCGCTGCGCAATGCGTGGCAGGCGATGGATGAATACCCGCACGGTCATGTGACGTTGCTGACCGCACTAAGCGAGTACCTGCATCCACCTGAAGTCATCGTGATCCGCGGCGAAACAGAAGAGATCGCTCGCTGGCGTGACTCGGCCGCCAAATTGTATGCACCGGCACGACTGATTTTCGCCATCGACAATGATTCGCGGCGGTTGCCGGGGATGTTGGCAGAGCGCAAAGCCATTGCCGGCGAAACCGTCGCCTACCGTTGCGTGGGCACACACTGCGAGTTACCGGTCACAACCTGGGAGGCGCTGGCCGGGCAACTGTAGTAGACGGCGTCAGTAGGCGGTCAGCGTCATGCCCGCCGCCGGCACTACCGCCGTTGCATTAGCGCCCATGAACTCAAACGGCAGTGACTCGATACGCAGGCCGACGTTGCGCATCACGGCAAAGTGGAGATGCGGTCCACTCGAGAAGCCCGTATTACCGGAGTCGGCGATGTACTCACCACGTTCAACGCGGTCACCCGGCCTGACCCGAATCGAGTTGGTGTTCAGGTGCGCATAGAGCGCGTAGGTCCCGTCATCGTGCACGATACGGACCACGTTAGCGGCTGGCCCGTCCCGCTCGGCATCAAGGCCGCCCCGGAAATTACTACTGGCAACATCGAATACGATGCCACCACGTGCGGCCACGACGTCAGTACCAATCGGCATGGCGAGATCAACCGCATAGTAGCTATCGGGTGCGTTGTGTGTCGAGACTTCCGGGTAGGCCTGCGACACCGGGTAGCTGCTCGCGATTGCGAACGGCGCACGGTAGGCGTGCTGTGGCTGGTGGCGCGCATTCGGCTCACCGGCAAGGTACTGGTACTGGTACTCAAGAAACGGTGCGGCCGCGTCTTCCATCAGTTCGAGACCCATCAACTCCAGGTCGCTGCGCGGCGGGACCACCCAGCGCAGCTCGCTATCGGGATCCGGGTATTGCAGACCGCGGATACGCTGAATCGTGATGACAAGCTCGACTGGCGCGAAATATTGATTGTGGGCGGTCAGCACGGCTGTGCGCCCCGTAATTTCATGCGTCACGGACAGCGCTGAATCCTGGCGAGCTGTTTCAAGCTGACGAATTTCAACACTTGTGCCATCGTCGGGCGGCCGGTCCGAGTAGATCCACTCGCCATCCGCCCCACGATATTTGTACAGGGACTGAGCAAAAACCAGCCCGCCCGAGGCGAGTAAGAGCCATGCTGACAACACCACCTTGATATGCATGCTGTGTGCTCGATCAGGAACCGATCTTCGATCGTCGCCAACCATCTTCAGTCCGCCTGATTTCGTAGGCCGGCCAGTATTGGTTGTCCAGTTTTAACGTGATGACTTCAACCGCGCCGTTCCACGTGACAGTCTTCAGCCGCACGGACGTCTGATCCTGCTTCCCGGCAACCGCGTCGACGAATGCTTCCAGGTCCGGTGTTGGCGTTTCATCAACCTCAACGACGCGGCGCCCCGCCCACAGACCGTAGCGCGTAGCGGGCGAACCGTAACTGAAGAAAGCGACGTACACGCCATACGGATCGATACCCCGCTGAGCGGCCATCGGACGATGCGGGTCCTGCAGCAATGCGCCAGCCCAGGATACCGCCCTGTCGATGCCGCGTCCGTCCAGTGCAGCGGTTTCGACCTGCAAGTCTACAGCTTTGCCGTCGCGCCAGACCGTGACCGTCACTGTCGGTTTTTGCACGGCTTTCTCAAGTGCTCGAAACGATGTGACGACATTGCCATCGACCGCAAGCACCATGTCGCCATTGCGCAGCTGCCTGGCCGCTCCGGTCCCGGCCACGAGCCGGGTAACACTCAGCGCGCGGCGATTGACCGGATTATTGGCCTCGAGGCGTGCCAGCCATTCCTCATCGACGCCCATATTGCGTGCCCCGAATAACGGGGAATAGACAAATTCGGCTTCAAGCGAATAGAACGGCCGCCCTTCCCGCACGATGTCGATGAACTCCAGTACGAGATCCGCCCCGATACCGCGATTGACCTGCGCACCGTCGCCGCCAGACTGAACCGCGAAACTCGACCACATCGCAGTCACCTTGCCGCGTTTGTCCACGATGACGCCGTCATAGTCCGTCGGTGCAT
Organism: Gammaproteobacteria bacterium; assembly: GCA_029863305.1. Lineage (GTDB taxonomy): Bacteria > Pseudomonadota > Gammaproteobacteria > Steroidobacterales > Woeseiaceae > UBA1847. The sequence goes on from JAOTVR010000019.1 coordinate 46,328, forward strand.
TGACGAGACTAATTCCCTCGATATTGGAATCACGAAACCGCAGCGTACGCGACAGCGGCAGGGTCAGTGGCCCGACCGACGACACCGTACTTTGCTGATGAACAAGTTGATGATCGCCTTTGATGCCGATCACCCAGACCTTTTCGCCCGGTTGCAATTCGGCATTGTTGAACATCGCGTTTTCGACCGCGGTATCGTTAATCGTCGCGGGATCATAGGAGACGATTGCCAGATTGTGCACCGGATGCAGTTGCTCGACCTTTGCCTTGACTTCCAGCGAGCCCGCGAACGTCACTGTCACATCGCCAATTGCCACGGGCACGGTATTGCGATCAACAACGACGAGGCCGCGCTCCTTGTCGACAATCACGCCCGTACCGTAGTAATGACGGTCGGCAACGCCTGACACGGTGTAGGGCAAATCGAACGTCACGACAACCAGCGATGGCGCGATCTTGCGGACTCGCGGATCGTCATACTTCTTTAGCTCCGTATGTCCGGCTTTAGCCGGGGCAGGCGGCGGGCCCGGGCCCAGTTCGCGGCAGGGCCAAATGCCGGTCGAATCGTCCCGCGCGCAGCGTCGAACCGGAAACCACACGCGATCCATCTCGAACGAGCGAACAATACTGTTCTGTGGATTGTCCATGGTTACGTAGCGAACCTGCGCCCGCGCGCCGTCGGCAAGATCGTTTAACGCAGCTTCGAGATCGTCAATATTTTCGATTGATTCACCGTCGAATTCTGTTATGACAGCACCGCGCGGAATAGCCGACTTCGACAGCAGGTAACCCGGGTTAGCAACGTAGACGCCACTTGCCGCGCGGTTGTAGTGCCGGGCCTGCTGGTATGACAGGTTGTTTACGATCCCGTCCCCAAACTCCAGGAACTCGCTGGGCGTGATGGCGTGCAAATCGGTTACAAGAATCTTCTCTATGATACTCTTGCCGCCGCGCTCCACTTCGACTTCTATTTCCTCCCCCACATGATCGTCGAGCGCCGCGGCAAGTGGCACGAACTCGGTAACGAGATCGCCGTTGATACGCAACAGAATATCGCCCGGCGCCAGTTTTCCGGCAGCAGGTGATCCCGGGATAACTTGCTCAATCGTCAACATGCCGGTCTGGTCCGGGAAAAACACACGCGCGATGCGTTCGGATTCATCGCTTAGCCCCAGACGCCGGAGTTCGTCATACGCTTTGCGCTCAAACATGGTCTGTAAGGTGCCTCGCGCAACTGCTTCACCCTTTCGAATAAGCTCGAGGGCCCGATGGATGCGATCGAGCGGCAGAAAGAAACTGCTTGCGGCCGAATTGTTGGCGCCCGCGTTCAGCGCGACCACCTCGCCGTCGATGTTCACTACCGGCGAGCCCGACGAGCCTCCCGAAGTGCCCGAGGCGGCCTGCAGGTAGAAAGTGTTGAAGTCGTTGTACTTGCCGCGGCCGTAATCCGGCGCCTTGCGATCGAGTCGCGCAATCGTGCCGGCAAGGATCGACAACTGCTCGCCGGCGTCGTTGCCGATGACGCGGATCTCGCGACCGATGCCAGCCCCATCGGGCACGAGCGGCAACTCAGCCGGTTTGATATAACGCAGATCGGCAGGGTCATAACGAAAAAAGCCGAAGTCGTGCACGGGATCGCGATAGACCGGTGTCAGCCGTACCTCTTCGTTATTCCGAAATATCGCTTCTGCGACAACCGGGCCTGGCGTTACCACATGCCGATTGGTCAGGATCAGTCCGTGCTCGGCATCGACAACAAAGCCGGTTGCCTGGCTCGAGGAATTCCACTCCGTGTCAAACGCCCGGGTGCTGTCGACGCGGATCGATACTACACCTGTGGAGATGCGCTCGAGAGTACTCGTCCAGGCGGTCTCCTCGGCGGCGATTGCCGTGAATGTCAGCCCGAGCGCTGCAAACGCGGTGAGTATTCGTCCGTATCTCATAGACTTCCCGGTGTAGATGAATGGTCAGGCACCCAAACTGAAGCGGCCTGCGGATAATACGTGAGTCACAGCCAGGCTGCCTGTCCCTATATCTGGACTGGGCCAGCGCCAAACGGTTCCCTATTCTGGGCTCGAACCGTGTCAATAGAAGTGACGCGATCCCCCTATTTGGCAAAAAAGGCGGTTCGACCCCTGTTAATCGTCCGGGCTGTACTTCAGGTCGAGATTGCGGGCGGCTTTGACATCATCCAGTCGGCGCACCGGCATTCGATAGGGCGCCTCCTTGAAACTTGCGCCATCGTCGCGCGCCTCGCGGGCTATTTCGACCATCGCGGCGACGAAATTATCCAGCGTTTCCTTGCTTTCTGTTTCGGTCGGCTCAATCAAAAGGCATTCGGGCACCAGCAACGGAAAGTAGGTTGTTGGCGCATGATAATTGCGATCGAGCAGTGCCTTGGCGACGTCCATTGCGGTCAGGTGCAACTCTTTGGCCTCATGCCGGAGCGTGATGATGAACTCGTGACTCGCACGACGATTGGGGTAAGCCAGTTCAAAGCCGGCATCCCGCAGCCGCGCTTGCAGGTAATTGGCGTTGAGCGTCGCATACTCGGCAAGGCGCTTCATGCCATCCCGGCCGACCATGCGCATGTAGACGTAGGCGCGCAACAACACTCCGGCATTACCCATGAAGCCCGACAGCCGGCCGATCGACTGCGGTCTGTCTTTTTCGGTCAGCCAGTCATAGATCGTTTCGCCATCCTGCTTTGCCGCCGTGACGACTGGAATCGGCATATACGGCAACAGGCGTTCGCCGACGCCAATGGCGCCGGAGCCTGGTCCGCCTCCGCCATGCGGCGTCGAAAAGGTCTTGTGCAAATTCATGTGAATCACATCGAATCCCATGTCGCCCGGACGCACTTTGCCGCATATCGCGTTGAGATTGGCACCGTCGTAGTACAGCAGCCCGCCGGCATTCTTGACGATCGTCTCGACCTCGATGATGTCGCGTTCGAACACGCCCAGCGTCGACGGATTGGTGAGCATGATGCCCGCGGTCTTTGGCCCGACGACAGCTTTCAGCGCCTCGATGTCGATATCGCCATCGACTCCGGTCGGTACTTCGACAGCGACGCACCCGCACATTGTTGCCGTGGCGGGGTTCGTGCCGTGTGCGGCATCGGGAACGATGATTTCATTACGTTCCAGGTCACCGCGTTCGCGATGGTAAGCCTGAATCATCGCGACGCCGGCCAGCTCGCCCTGCGCGCCCGCCATTGGCGTGAGCGAGACACCCACCATTCCCGTAACCGCTTTGAGCATCTCCTGCAGTTCCCACATGCACTTCAGGAACCCCTGACCGTGCGAAACGGGTCCCAACGGATGCCTGCCGGTGAAGCCCGGAAGCAGTGCCAGCGAGTTGCAGGCACGCGGATTGTATTTCATCGTGCACGAGCCCAGCGGGTAGAACTGCGTATCGATCGAGAAGTTCTTTTGCGACAGTCGCGTATAATGACGTACGACCTGCAACTCGGATGCTTCGGGCAGTCGCGGCCGATCCTGGCGCCGAAAATGCTCCGGCAGATCCACTTCCGGCATATCGATCGGCGCCTGCGCGAATGCCCGGCGGCCCTCACGCGACTTTTCAAAAATCAGTGTACTCATAAGTTGGCTAGTCCCCGTCAACCTTGATGCCCAACGCGCGCAGCGCGGCCGCGTAGTCCGGTTCTGTCGATATGTCTTCGATGTGTTCGTGATGCACAACGGTGTTGTTCTCGTCCATGACGACGACGGC
>JAOTVR010000100.1 GCA_029863305.1 Gammaproteobacteria bacterium
CCGAACCTTCGAAACTCATGGCGTCGATGTGCTCATCATCGTCGATATGCAGATAAACACAGAGTTTGTCGCCGCAGAGCGGGTTTATGCCCTCCGCCATATGCGTCGCATTATCCAGGCGACCGAAATGCCTTGGACGGCGCGCATGATCGAGAATCAGCTCACGATACAGGTCGAGGATATCCTCATTAACAGCGGCCTGGCCGGTCATTTGAATACCTGCCTTGCTTTCCCGAGCGCCGCGATCAGGCGGTCGATATCGTCCCTATTGTTGTAGAAGGCCAGGGAAGCACGTGCCGTGCCCGAAATGCCGAAGCGCGTCATTACCGGCATCGCACAGTGATGTCCCGTGCGAATCGCGACGCCCTGGTGATCGAGTATGGTGCCAAGATCATGTGAATGGATGTCACCCAAAAGGAAAGACTGAACGCCAGCTCTATTGGCGGCCGAGCCAACGAGGCGAACGTCGTCGACCCGGGCGAGCTGCGCGACCATGTAATCGTGCAGGCCGGATTCGTAGTCGGCGATGCGCTGCATGCCGGTGGACTGCAGATAATCCACAGCGGCACCGAGTCCGATAACGCCCGATATATTGGGGGTTCCGGCTTCGAACTTGTAGGGCAGCTCGTTGTAAGTGGTCGACTCGAAGCTGACCTCCAGGATCATGTCGCCACCACCCTGATAAGGCGGCATTTCTTCCAGCAGTGTCTCGCGACCGTAGAGGACACCGGTACCCGTTGGCCCGAACATTTTGTGGCCCGAGAAGGCGTAAAAATCGCAGTCCAGGTCCTGCACATCAACGGCCATGTGCGGCACACCCTGGGCGCCGTCAACGAGGACCGCTATGCCGCGCTGTTTGGCATCCGCAATAATCTCCTTGACCGGGTTTACAGTGCCGAGCGCATTGGACACGTGGCCCACGGCGAGCAGGAATACGTCGCCAGTCATCAGGGACCGCAACGCGTCGAGCTCGAGCTGGCCATGGTCGTCGATCGGCGCTACAACCAGTTCGGCGCCGGATTGTTCGCAGACCAGCTGCCACGGCACGATATTCGAATGGTGCTCGAGATGGGTGATCAGAATCTTGTCGCCCGGCCCGATCCGCGGGCGGCAAAAGCTCTGGGCGACCAGGTTGATCGACTCCGTGGTGCCGCTGGTGAAGACAATTTCCGATCGATTCGCGGCATTGATAAACGCCCGGATCTTGTCTCGCGCGCCCTCGTAAGCATCCGTTGCCCGGTGGCTCAGCGTGTGGACCCCACGGTGGACGTTGGCGTGATCTTCACGATGGTAACGCGCGACGGCGTCTATAACCGATCGCGGCTGCTGCGCGGATGCGGCGCTATCCAGGTAGACGAGCGGCTGTCCGTTGATCGTTTGCTCAAGGATCGGAAAGTCCTTGCGCCAGTCGGCAGCAGCCACGGCAGGTTGTCGCTGTGCATGATTCATGACAGTAGATCCGCTGCTGCATCTTCTTCGATGAGCTCAGCCAGGCGACTTTCCACGATAGCGGTGACCGCATCCTTGACGCCCGTGACGGGCACACGAAGCACGATGTCGGCCGCAAAGGCGTGCGTCAATACCTGTGTCGCGTGACGTTTATCCAGGCCACGCGCGCGTAAATAGAACAGGGCGTTCTTATCGATCTGCCCTACCGTCGTGCCGTGGCTGCACTTGACCTCGTCCGCGTATATCTCGAGCTCCGGCTTGGTATCAATCTCCGCTTTGTCGGAAAGCAGCAGGTTGTGATTGGCCTGGCTGGCGTCAGTTCCGTCCGCGCCTTGATGCACAATTGCTTTACCGTTCCAGACGCAGCGGCAGTTGCCGTTGAGTATGCCCCGATACTCCTGTGACGAAGTGGCCGGGCCCACGCGATGATCGACGCGGGTGTGATTGTCGATGTGCTGTCCGTCACCGGCAAGGTAAAGGCCGTCGAATCCGACATCCGCGCCGGGCTCGCTCAAATCGATGTCGATGTCATTGCGAATGAGCCTGCCACCGAGATCGTAGCTCGCAATGCGAAGCCGCGAATCTCGTCCCAGCGCAATCGAAGTTTGCCCGGTCTGAACGTGCCGCAGCGACCGATTCTGAATACGAACGTGCTTCGCATCGGCACCGTCGCCCACGCCAATAGACAGCACGGAGTTCGCGTAGTGGTCCCCGTCGCCGTCCGAGGCATGATACTCGATGAATTCGGCGGAGACGCCGGACGCAACTTGAATTTCAACGCACGACTGCGTCACGGCGGCGCTTTCACCGGCCCGATCGACGATGAGGATTCCGACGGGTTTTTCGATCGACACATTGACCCGAATTCGCAAACCATCCTGCAACAATGCTGCGTTGAGGTCGGCCAGGGGTCGTGATACCGCGAATGGGGGCGGCGCATCACTGAACCGGGAAATCTCGATGCCTTTGTGCGTGACGGTCGCAATGGAGCGCGCATCAATCGTACCGTTTGCGATTACTAGCCAGATCGCATCGATCGAGCTCGTAATATCCGCGATCCTTTCACGAGGCAGCTCGGACGGCTGTTGTCGTCCTCCCGCAGTCAGCCAGCGATTGCTGATTTCGATCAGCGGCGACAGGTCGGTGTATTTCCAGTCCTCGTCGCGCAACGTCGGCAAGCCGTGCTCGCCGAGATGCGCTATGGCCGCCTCCCGGGATGACGTCAGGCCGTTGTCGGGCAACCGCCTGACAACTTCTCGGAGGCTTTCGATGGAAAGAGACGCTTGTTTCATGCGTTTGCCGCCTCGCGAACCCATTCGTACCCTTTTTCCTCGAGCTCGAGTGCGAGCGACTTGTCCCCGGAGCGGACAATGCGGCCCTGCGACAGCACGTGCACGTAGTCCGGCTCGACGTAATCGAGCAGACGCTGGTAATGCGTCACGAGAATAATTGCGCGTTCCGGGCTGCGTAATGCATTGACGCCGGCGGCTACGGCCTTGAGCGCATCGATGTCCAGGCCCGAGTCGGTCTCATCCAGGATCGCCAGGCTCGGCTCGAGCATTGCCATCTGCAGAATCTCGTTGCGCTTTTTCTCGCCGCCCGAGAATCCTTCGTTGACGCCGCGATTCAGGAACTTGGGGTCCATGCCGAGCGTCGCCATTTTCTCGCGCGCCAGCTTCAGGAATTCGAATGCGTCGACTTCACCGAGGCCCTGATGTTTGCGCCGGGCGTTTACGGCCGCTTTCAGCAGGTAGGCATTGTTGACGCCCGGAATTTCCACCGGGTACTGGAAGCCGAGGAATATGCCCTCGCGGGCGCGTTCTTCGGGTTCAAGTTCGAGCAGGTCCTGGCCGTTGTAGGTGACCGTGCCGGCCGTGACCTCGTAGTCCTCGTGTCCCGCGATAACCTGGGCCAGGGTACTTTTCCCCGAGCCGTTCGGGCCCATGATGGCATGCACTTCGCCGGCCCTGACCGAGAGCGACAGCCCGCGCAGAATTTCCGAATCGTCTATGCGGCTCCTGAGATTGTTTATTTCAAGCATTGTGACTTCCTGACTCATTTTCTTAACCGACCGCGCCCTCAAGGCTGACATTGAGGAGTGCCTGCGCCTCCACCGCGAATTCCATCGGTAGTTCCTTGAACACTTCCTTGCAAAAACCGTTGACGATCATGTTGACCGCGTCTTCTTCCGAAAGCCCGCGCTGCCTGCAATAGAACAACTGGTCGGCCGAAATCTTGGACGTCGTCGCCTCGTGCTCAACCCTGGCGGAGGGATTCCTGATTTCCATGTATGGGAACGTATGCGCGCCGCACTCTTTGCCGATGAGCAGCGAATCGCACTGCGTGTGATTTCGGGCGCCGTGCGCCTGCGGCATGATACGCACGAGTCCCCGGTAGGCGTTCTGCGCGCGGCCGGCGGATATGCCCTTGGAGACGATGGTGCTGCTGGTATTGCGGCCAATGTGAATCATCTTTGTGCCGGTATCTGCCTGCTGCAGATTATTGGTAACGGCGACAGAGTAGAACTCACCGACCGAATTGTCTCCGCGCAGCAGGCAGCTCGGGTACTTCCACGTAATCGCTGATCCGGTTTCTACCTGGGTCCATGAGATCTTGGAATTAGCACCCCGGCAGTCGCCGCGCTTGGTGACAAAGTTGTAAATGCCTCCAACACCATTCTCGTCTCCGGGGTACCAGTTCTGTACCGTCGAGTACTTGATCTCGGCATCTTTGAGGGCGATGAGCTCCACAACTGCGGCGTGCAGCTGGTTCTCGTCGCGCATTGGCGCCGTGCAGCCTTCCAGGTAGCTAACGTGGCTGCCTTCGTCCGCAATGATCAGGGTCCGCTCGAACTGTCCGGTATTGGCGGCGTTAATGCGAAAGTAGGTCGACAGTTCCATTGGGCACCGCACGCCTTTCGGAATATAGACGAAAGACCCGTCGCTAAACACGGCGGCGTTCAGAGCCGCGAAGAAATTGTCGCGCCGCGGCACGACGGTGCCGAGGTACTTCTGTACGAGCTCGGGGTGTTCCTGCACGGCCTCTGAAAAAGAGCAAAAGATGACGCCGGCCTCGGACAGCTTTTCTTTGAATGTCGTCGCGACCGAGACGCTGTCGAACACCGCATCCACGGCTACGCCGGCGAGCCGTGCGCGCTCGTGCAGCGGTATTCCCAGCTTGTCGTAGGTTTCGAGAAGCTTTGGGTCGACCTCATCTAGGCTTTTCGGTCGGTCGTCGTCCGACTTTGGCGCCGAGAAATAGGATATCTCGTTGTAGTCGATCTTCGGATAGCGTACATGCGCCCACGCGGGTTCCGTCATCTCGAGCCACTGCCGATACGCCTGCAACCGCCACTCCAGCATAAACGGCGGCTCATGCTTGCGTGCCGATATCGCGCGAATGACGTCTTCATTGAGGCCCGGCGGCAAGCTGTCGGTCTCGATATCAGTGATGAAGCCGTGTTCATAGCGTCGATTGACGAGGCTTTCGAGGTTTTCAGATTCTGTTGCCATAGCTTCAGTTCTTGCTTTCAATGTTGATGGGCGTACCGGCGAAATTGAATCGCGGAACCGGGCTCTGGGACTTCTGCAGATCACTCAGGCTGATGTCATCCAGCGCGCGACGAATCGCAACGTTGATGCGCTGCCATGCGCCGCCAACGCTGCAAATACCTTCATGCTCACAGAGGCTGTCGATCGAGCTGCACTCCGTAATTGACACGGGCCCCTCAAGCGCATCGATGACGTCGGCGGCGCTGATTGCTGCCGGGCTGCGCGACAGCTCATAGCCGCCGTTGGCGCCGCGCGTCGATGTGACCAGCCCGGATTTGGCCAGCGACTTGAGCAATTTGCTGACGGTCGGCAGCGCGATGCCCGTTGCTGCCGCAACGTCGGCGGCGCTGCAGACGCCGGCCCGATTTGCCGCCAGGTGGGCGAGCACTACCGTGCCGTAATCGGTGAGTTTGCTTATTCTCAGCACTGTCCGCTCCAGCTCCAGTCAAATAAAGGACTATTTTAGTCCTATTTAACGCCGCAGGCCAGTGTGAATGCGGATTTCTTACGCCTTTGCCGGAGCGATTTTGCTATGCTACGCGGTCGCGGAGCCGCAGTTTATGCGCCATGAGCCCGCAAAAAAAGTAACAAGAAATGAAACTGCTGGATGAATCGTCCGAAAACCTGATTGAGATACGCGATCTCAAGTATTCGCGCGGTCACCGCGCAATATTCGAGGGACTCGACCTTGATATCAAACGTGGCGAAGTCACGGCATTGATGGGGCCCAGCGGTACGGGCAAAACCACGTTGTTGCGGCTTATCACGCGTCAGCTGGTACCCCAGCACGGTACGATTCACATTGGTGGCATTGATATCGCGACGCTCAACCTGGCCGAGCTTTACCAGCTGCGCCAGCGCTTCGGGATGCTGTTCCAGAACGGCGCGCTGCTCACCGATCTGAGCGTGTTCGAAAATGTCGCATTTCCGCTACGAGAACATACGAAACTCACCAATCGGCTGATACGTCATGTCGTCCTGACCAAACTGCACGCGGTGGGTCTGCGTGGGGCAGCCGATATGATGCCATCGCAGCTATCCGGTGGAATGGCCCGCAGGGTGGCGCTGGCACGCGCGATGGTAATGGATCCCGATATCCTGATTTACGACGAACCCTTTGTAGGCCTCGATCCTATTTCGATGGGGGTGATTGTCCGGCTGGTTCGTCGCATGAATGACACGCTCGGAATTACGAGTATTATCGTGAGTCATGACGTTGCCGAGGTTTCGACCGTTGCGGACTGCAGTTTCCTGATCTCCGGCGGCAAGGTCGCCGCTTCAGGGAGCCCCGACGAACTGCGGACCGCGAATTCAGAGCTTGTCCGCCAGTTCATGCACGGCATGGCGGACGGTCCGGTCGCATTTCACTACCACGCCCCGGATTACGAAGAACAACTGCTAGGGCGGGATGCCGAGTGACAGGCGTAATGCGCGACCTGTACAACAACTCTGTCGAATTCGTCCGCACTTTTGGTGCGTTCCAACTTTTTTCCCTGCGGGTCATCAGATATTCCCCTTTGGTCCTGCTAAGTCGCTTCGACCTGGTCGTCAAACAGATATTCAATACGGGCGCGCTGTCACTGGTCATCATCATGGTCTGCGGGCTTTTCGTCGGTGGCGTTCTCGGACTGCAGGGATACTCCAATCTCGCCCGCTTCAATGCCGAGGATTCGATCGGGGTATTTGCGGCGTTCGGTCTGATAAAAGAACTCGGCCCGGTCATTACAGCGCTGCTGTTCGCCGGTCGTGCGGGTACCTCCCTGGCGTCGGAAATCGGCCTGATGAAAGCCACCGATCAACTTTCGGCAATGGAGATGATGGCCGTGAACCCGGTCCCGAGGGTGCTGGTGCCACGGTTTTTGGGCGGCATCATTGCGATGCCTCTCCTGGTAGCCGTGTTCAGCACGATTGGACTATTCGGCACTCACCTGGTCGCGGTTGAGCTGCTGTCTGTCGACGTTGGCGCATTCTGGCAGCAAATCCAGATCACTGTTGACATGCATGACATTAACGAGGGTATTTTCAAGAGTTTTGTATTTGGCGTTGCCGCCAGCATGATCGCCGTGTGGGAAGGTTATAATGCGGTTCCGACGGCCGAGGGCGTTGGCAGGGCGACGACCCGGACCGTAGTCATTACAGCCATTGCGGTGCTCGTGTTCGATTTCATGATTACGGCACTGATGATTTGAGGTTACAAGATGCAACAGACACGTTCAGTTGAGATTGGCACCGGCCTTTTTGTTCTGCTGGGCATGGGCGCGCTGTTCTTCCTGACGACACAAACTACGGGCGGCGATGATTTCTCAGCCAATGAAACCTATTTGGTCGAGGCGCGCTTCGAAAACATCGGCAGTCTGCGAAATCGTGCACCTGTCGCGATGTCCGGCGTCACGATCGGTCGCGTCATTGGCATACGGTTCGATCCGGTATCGCTCGAGGCCGTCGTTCAGTTTGTAATTGACAGCCAGTTCAATCAGATCCCGGATGATTCCGATGCGAGCATCCTGACCTCCGGTATCCTCGGCAGCCAGTACATCGGACTGAGAGCAGGCGGGTCGGACACCTATCTAGAGGACGGCAGCGAAGTGCTGTTCACACAGTCTGCAATTCTGCTCGAGAATTTGATCGGCAAGTTTCTTGTGAATGCGGGCTCAAAAGATGAGGACTGATATGGTCAGCGATCCAGTATTTCGATGCGTAAAGAACGCTTCGTTTGTCGGGATGGTGGCGGCTTTTGCGCTCGTCGCTTCGGCGGCGGCGGTGGCGTCACCAAACGCCGTCATCGAAGACTCGATGGCTGTACTGACCGAAAAGCTCGACGGGCGGAAGGCAGAACTGGCGGCCGACCGTAAGTCCTTATATGCGCTGATTGACGAAATCCTGCTGCCGCGATTCGACAGGAAGTTCGCGGCCCAGCTGGTGTTGGCCAGACACTGGCGCTCCGCAAGCGAGGCACAGAGAAGTCGCTTTATCGAGGCGTTCTACCAGGCTCTGTTGCGTCGCTATGCCGACGGGATACTCGAGTTCGATCCGAATAAGATCAAGATACTGCCGTTCCGCGGCGATGTGTCGAAGCCGCGCAGTAAGGTCAGGAGCACGGTTGCTTTGGAGGACGGCAGCAGTGTTGCCGTCGACTACGACCTCGTTAAGCGCGAGTCGGGATGGCTGGTCTATAACGTCGTCATCGAAGGCGTATCGTACGTCACCAATTTTCGTGCCGAACTCGATGCCGAGATTCGCAGCACGAGTCTCGACGCCGTCATCGCGCGCCTTGAAGAAGAGGCGGGCATGTCCGCCGATGAGTGATTTTACGCTCGACGACCGCGGCGACGGTTGCTTTGCGCTGAGCGGCGAGATGACGTTCGACACGGCGGAGAAAATACTGAAGGAGAGCGAGGATCCGTTCGAGGAGCATTCGCAGCTGGAAATAGACCTCTCGGGCGTCACGGACAGCGATTCCGCAGGTCTGGCGCTGCTGCTCGAGTGGGTGACGTGGGCGAACCATACCGTGCGTGAGATTCGATTTACCGGGATGCCGGAGCGCATCCTGGCAATCGCAAAAACCACGGAAGTTGACAAACTCCTGACGCGCGGCGAGCGCTGGGCCGGATTTATCGAAGCTCCGGAAGCCTGATCAGTTGTCCCCGACGCCTTCGGAGTATTCGTCCTCAAGGAACTCGTCGAGAAACGCATCGTCCTCGGGCGGGTAGCCGTCGTATACCTCGTACTCGCGGTTCTGCAGATAGGATTCACGCAGCGTGATGTACCTGTCTTTTGAACCTTCCAGCAGTTTGTCGATCGCGAACAGCCGATAGCGCAGATCAATCAGGCGTAGCACAACCAGCTTGTCACGAACCGACGTCACCTCGTAGTGGTACAGCGGGTTCGATAGCATATCGAGCGGCGTCATCACTGCGTCACGCAGCGTCCTGGGCCCCAGCAAGGGCAGCATGACGTAGGGTCCGGCAGGCACGCCCCAGACCGCCGCCGTCTGGCCAAAGTCCTCGGGACGCGCCTCGAGCCCACTGGCGGTCGCCACGTCGAGCACGCCACCGATTCCAACCGTGCTGTTGACCGCGAAGCGAGCGAATTCGGCAAAGCCATAGGCCGGCTTGCCCTGCAGGAAATTATTCACGCCGGAAGCGGGTGTCAGCAGGTTGTTCATGAAATTGCGGACGCCGGTTCTCGCCGGCCGAGGCACGATCGCCTCGTAGCCTTTCGCCAGCGGCTTCAGGGTGACCGTGTCGATGCCTGTATTGAAGCCATAGATGGTTCTGTTCAAGGGCTCCCAGGGGTCGCTGTCTACCCGCTGCTCTTCAGGAACACTTGCGCAGGCACCGAGCACCGACGCCAGGAGCACGGCGGCACTGACATGCGTAATGCGCGAAACGAGCGACACCGGCACGATTAGTTGCCGTTACGGGTGGAGATCCCCACCGGCCTGTTGCGTTGCATCATCTTCAGCTGCTCTTCGGTCATGAATTCACGAATGAAGTCGATACGCGCTTCGAAACGCATTCGCTGGATTTCCTGCAGCTCCGGCAGGCGCAGCGCTTGCTGCAGGTAACCGATACCACCGCTCAGGTCACCGATCATCAGGCGGTATTCGGAAAGGTAGTAGTATGCCTCTGCGTTCTCGCCCGCCTCGTTGGCGGCGCGTGCAATGAGCCGCACCTGTTCCGGTGTGGGGGGCACATTATTCATCAAGTCCAGCAACATCGTGTGTGCTTTGGCCGCCTGGCCGAGCTGCAGAAGGCGCTCGCCATAATCAAGAACAAGCGGCACGTTACGGGGGAAGAGTCCCAAAGCGCGTTCATAGGCCTCGAGCGCTTCACGCGGCTGGTCCAGGGCCACGAGCGTCTGGCCGAGGCCGATGTGATAGGCGATGACGGATTTGTCTTCCTCGAGTAGCTCCCGAAAAATATCGAGCGCCTCCCAGTTCTGGCCGGTACGCTGATAGGCGACGGCGCGTCCGTAGCGTTCCACGTTAGTCTGGTTGTCGTATTGCCGATTCTCAAAGTAAGCGACGGCTTCCTTCGGCGTATCGAAACCGGCGACGATCATACGGGTACGTGCGATCCCGTAGCTGGTCGAATTGTCGCTTCGAATCACCGGGTAGCCGCGGGCCCGGTTCCGTGCTTCAGCGATACGTGCTGTGGTCACCGGGTGCGTTCGCAGGAATTCGGGGGCGCGCATTTCGGGACTGGTTGTCGTTTGTCGCGACATTACCTCGAAAAAGGACGCCATTCCGTAGGGATCGAAACCCGCGTCTGCGAGCGCCGAGATGCCCACTCGATCCGCTTCGTACTCGTTGGTCCGCGTGAAATTTATCTGTTGCTGCACGGCCGTGCCCTGCGCGACGGCCACAGCACCCTGCACAGCATCGGAGCTACCTCCAGCAGCCGCGACGATAATTGCACCGAGCATCATCGCGGTACTGATAATGCTCTGCCTCGAGTTTGCGTGAATTGCGCGGGCGATATGGCGCTGCGTGACGTGAGCGACCTCGTGTGCGATGACACCTGCCAGTTCGTCTTCGCTGCGCGTGGCTTCGATGAGCCCCGTGTGCACACCGATAAAGCCCCCCGGCAATGCAAACGCATTGATGCGTGGATCGTCGATGACGAAGAACGTGAATTTATGGTCGCCGTCATTGGCCTGCGCCACGATGCGGCTGCCAATTTCGTTGATGTACTCAGTGATGAGAGCGTCTTCGACGACCTGGCCGCTGCGGCGAATATCGCGCATGATCATGCGACCCAGCTGAGACTCATCGTTGGTCGACAGCACGGCGTCCGCCGGGCTGCCCATGTCGGGCAGTTTGATATCGTCGGCACCCGCGCCGCTGACGAATACCAGCGATGCGAGCAGCAGCGCTGTAAGCGCGCGTGTAGACGTGCCTGGAATCATAGGAAGAAATTCAACGTTGCGTATACCTGTGTCCGACTAGGGCCAAGCCCGGGTGTTCCCCCGAATTATAGTGCTTTGACGGCCTCAAGTACTTCCTCGGCGTGGCCCTTGACCTTCACATTGCGCCACTCTTTGCGGAGCTTTCCATTGCCATCAATGAGGAAGGTGCTGCGCACGACGCCCATGAACTTGCGGCCGTACAGCGATTTCTCATGAATAACGTCGAAAGCCTTACATAATTTCTCATCCGGGTCGGAAATCAGGTCGAACAGGAATCCCTGCTTTTCGCGGAATTTTTCGTGTGAAGCGATGCTGTCTCGTGAGACACCCAGAGTGACCGTTTTCTGTCGCCGGAACTTGCCGTGGAGTTGACTGAAGTCGCGGCCTTCGGTTGTGCATCCCGGGGTGCTGTCCTTCGGGTAGAAGTAGAGAACTACGTTTTGACCCCGCAGGTCCTTGAGTCGTATCGTCTTGTTTCGAGTCGCTTCCGCCCTGAAATCGGGCACGACACGGTTCAGTTTGGGTGCGCTCATGACGTTTTCCTTTGTTCTATTGTTGGGGGCTTCCATTCAGGCCTTGACGGGTTCGAGTATCGCATCCAGGTTCAGGCGATCGCAGACCTCGAGAAATTCGTCGCGCAATTGGGCTATGTGGATGGAGGAGGGCACGTTGATGGCCATTTGCACGGCAAACATCGGTGCGCCTGTGTGCGCGGCCGAGTAGCTGCGGGTTGCTACGTCGGCGATCTCGATGTCACGGGACGAGAAGAACTCGGCGAGATTGTAGACGATGCCCTGCTGGTCGAGCGCGACGACATCCACCGCGTAAGGCATGCGGTCTTCTTTGGCGGGCTTGACGTCAGTCTTGCGAATCGAGATCGTCAGCCGATCGCCCTTGCAGAGCTTGTCGAGCCCCTGCTCGAGTCGGTTGAGCGTGTGCCAGTTGCCGGATACGAGCAGCAACATTGCGAACTCCGAACCCAGCGTCGTCATGCGGCTTTCCTCGATGTTGCCGCCGCAGGCGAGGATGACCTTGGTCAGATCCTGGACGACGCCCGTTCGGTCCGTTCCAACTGCTGAAATAACAATGAGTTGTGACATTTTTCAATAATCAACCTTAGATAATTCTCGCGGCGTTTCGGCCGTCCTGACACAAAGCGACTGGCTGTTTCACTCTAGATCGACAGTCCTTGCCAGCACTGGGCATCAACAGTAACATCGCCGCCTCATTTGTGGCGAGGTACATTTGTGTTCCGAGGTAGTCTGGTCGCGCTTGTAACGCCTTTCGACGGCAATAATCGGGTCGATTACGCGAGTCTCAAGCGGCTGATTGATTTTCATGTCGGGCAGGGCACGGACGGACTCGTGATCGCCGGGACCACGGGCGAGTCTGCCACGCTGCGACGGTCGGAGCACATTGAGCTGATCGGCAGGGCTGTGGAGATTGCCGCGGGTCGCCTGCCGATCATTGCGGGGACCGGATCGAATTCCACGGCGCAGACGATCGAGCTGTCGCTCGCCGTGGCTGATCCGGGCATCGCCGCCTACCTGGTCGTCGTGCCGTATTACAACAAGCCAACGCAGGAAGGCCTGTATCGGCACTTCACGGCCGTTGCGGATGCCGCCGACAAGCCGGTCATGATGTACAACGTGCCAGGGCGAACCGTGGCAGACATGTTGCCCGAGACCGTCGGGCGGCTGGCGAAGCACGCCAATATTTTTGCGATCAAGGAAGCGACCGGCAGCATCGAGCGCCTGCGGGAGATCCAGGCGCTCGTCGGTGATGACTTCATGCTGTACAGCGGTGATGATTTCACGATGCTGCCATTCATTGAGCAAGGCGGGCATGGCGTTGTAACGGTCAGCGGCAACGTGGTGCCACAGCAGGTGTCTCGGCTGTGTAGTCTGGCGCTCGCCGGTCGGCATGACGAAGCGGTCGCGCTCGACAGGACATTGCAGCCGTTGAATAAGGCGCTGTTTGTCGAGTCGAATCCCATACCCGTAAAATGGGCGGTTAGCGAGTTGGGCCTGATGGCGCCGCATATAAGACTACCCTTGACGCCTTACTCGGAGCAGTATCACGAACTTATGCGATCGGCGATGCGTGAGGCGGGCGTGGAACGGAAGGAGAGGGCATGATCACGGTTCGACTGACAGCCGTTCTCGCGGTGCTGGCTAGCCTGTCGGCATGTGGCGGGGACGAGGTTATCAAGCAGACCTGCGACGAGCCGCAGCGCTACCAGCGTGTGGTGCCCGGAAAGCGGGTGGAGGTGCCCGAGGGGCTGGATCCACTCAACGAGTTTGCCGAGATGCCGATTCCAAAAGCCGAGGACGCGCCTGTTCGACCGCCGGGATCGCGCTGCCTGGAATTGCCGCCCACGGTAATTACGAGCAAATAAATCGACGTGCCGGGAACTTAATTCGGAGAGGTGGCTGAGTGGTTTAAGGCGCTCGCTTGGAAAGCGAGTGTGCGCTAATACCGTACCGGGGGTTCGAATCCCCCCCTCTCCGCCAGAAATTAAAAATGGGGCCCTTGTGGCCCCGTTTTTGATTTCCAGCAGAGGGTTGAGGAAGAGAACCCTGTTCGACAAAACGCGCCAGCGTTTTAGACGCCCGCAGGGCGGGGCGGAGCCCCGAGAATCGGCCCAAGCCGATTCGAGTCCATCCCCCCCTCTCCGCCAGAAAA
>JAOTVR010000101.1 GCA_029863305.1 Gammaproteobacteria bacterium
CGATTCCGACAGGCACAAGCTGTCTACGCCGAAGGCGACAGTGCTTACCTGGCGCGAGACTACGACATTGCCAGTGAGAAGTACGCCGAGGCCATCGCAATTGTCGAACCGCTGCTCGACGAGGTCGATCGGGTATTTGCTACCACGTTCGCTGATGCAACGGCCGCGCTCGAGGCGGCTGACTCGGTGGAGGCCTTGCGACTGTTTGAACTCGCTGTCGCAATCAGTCCGAGTCATGCGGGCGCGCAAGCCGGCTATGAGCGTGCAAAGAACCTGGACACGGTGCTTTCACTGACGGACCAGGGGTTCGAGTTCGAGAATGATCTTGAATTGGAGGCGGCGCGGCAAAGTTTTGCGCGGGCAGCAGAGATCGATCCCGAGTGGCAGCCGGCGCGGACCGGGCTTGACAGGGTGCTGGCTACCATCAAGGAGATGGAGTTCGATCAACGCATGACCGAGGGTTTGACGGCGCTGGCAGAACGTGACTACCCCGGCGCTCGAGCGGCGTTTCGGATGGCGCAGCAGATTCGACCGGAATCGCGCGAACCCGCCGACGGTCTGTTGCAGGTCGACCAGGGAATTCGGCTGGACCAAATTGCGAGGCTGGAGCGATTGGCGCAACAGCAGGAACGCGACGAAGCCTGGGAAATCGCGGTTGAAACCTATGAGAGTATCCTCGAGATCGATGCGAATCTGTTGTTTGCGCAGGAGGGACTCAGTCGCGCACGACAGAGGTCGGCATTGCATGCGCAGATTGATCAATACATCGCCGATCCCGACAGCCTGAGCGTGCCCTCGACGATGAGCAAGGCCACCGGCCTGGTTGTCGATATCACGCGCATGCCGGAAGTTGGACCGCGCTTGTCGGATCAGCGTGACCAGTTATCAAAACTGCTGAAGCGCGCGGCGACGCCACTGACAGTTCAACTGGTTTCGGATAACGTTACCGACGTATCGATTTACAAAGTTGGTAAACTCGGCAGTTTTCAGACGCGCCAACTGGATCTCAGGCCCGGCACCTATGTCGCTGTCGGCAGCCGGCCCGGGTATCGCGATGTGCGACTCGAATTTCGTGTTGCGCCGGAAATTGATCTGCAGCCGGTCATCGTTCGCTGCGAGGAAGCAATTTGAGTTTCGATCACCTGACTATCAGGGACGTTGAGGGCGAGCGACGCATCGATGCCGACAAGCTGCCTTTGCGCGTCGGTACGGGCAGCGATTGCGAATTGCGTTTGCCCGGACCTGGTGGCGGCCCCGTCATGTTGCTCGATTTGCTCGACGGCGCACCATTTGTGCAGCCGTTTGGTCGTGACGAGACCGTGCAAATCAACGGAGAACCACTGCTCGCGAGCACGCGACTCGAGAATGAGGACGAGTTGCAGTTCTTTGGCAGCAGAATTCGCGTCTCCGTGGATGGCGATCGGCTGACGCTGCAGGTGCACCTCGAAGACAGCGCCTACGTTACGCAGCCGCCGGAATTACCCGGTGATTCGGGGCTGGCCGAAGAGGAGGCTATCGCGCCGACGGCGTTTCGACGTGCGGCAGAAACTCATGCGGCGGCGCGAGAATCACACCGCAGCCCGCTAAAGACAATTGTAGCTGCGGGACTCGGCATATTGATTGTGCTGTCCTATTTGCTCTTTAGCTCCGCGTCCATTCAGTTCGACGTCAGTCCCACCGAGCCAGACGACATTTCGATTTCGGGTGGCTGGTTTCGGCTGCCGATCGGTGACCGCGTCTTGCTCCGCAAGGGCGAACACATCGTTACCGTCAGGAAACAGGGTTACTACGATGTGAATCAGAACTTCGTCGTCGGTGACGAAGCGAGCAAGACGATCGAGATCAGGCTGCGCCGCCTGCCAGGCCGGCTCTCGGTTTTAACGGAGCCTCCGGTTGAAGCTGTCGTGTCGATCGACAACAGCACGGTGGGCAAGACTCCGTACGGGCCCGTCGAATTGCAGCCGGGTGAACACAGTGTCAGTGTCCGCGCCGATCGCTATTTGCCTTTCGGTGACGTCGTCAGCGTCGCGGGCCTCGGGCAGCATGAGGCGATGTACGTGCAGCTGGTGCGGCGGTGGTCAAATGTAGAGATAAGGTCGGAACCACCGGGCGCGAGCATTTATTCGGGTGATGAACGTGTCGGCACAACGCCTGCAACCGTGGAGCTGATTGAGGGTACCCACCAGATCAGCGTGGTCAGAGAAGGATTTAAAGCCTGGGACGGTACATTGCTGGCCGTTCCCAACGTCGACCAGGTAGTGCCACTGATCCGGCTTGAACCGGCGAACGCGAAATTACTGGTCAATTCCATTCCGCGCGCGGCCAATGTCACCGTTGATGGCCGTTATCGCGGCCAATCGCCCATTACTTTGGCGCTGTCTCCCGACGTCGATTATGAAATTGGACTGTCAAAAGCCGGTTATGGCGCGACGACGCGCAGGGTGCGGCTGCGGGCTGCCGCCAGCGATTCGATAATGGTGGATCTGTCGGCGCGAACCGGCTCGCTCACTGTCAATGTGGAGCCAGCCGATGCAACTGTGTACGTCGATGGTCGGGCGCGGGGAGACGGCTCTGTTACGTTGCAGTTGAGCTCTGCGCCGCATCGTATCGAAGTGCGCAGGTCCGGCTATCAGAGCTGGTCGCGGACGATTACACCGAGACCAGGTTATCCGCAAACCGTGTCGGCACGGCTGCGTTCGCTGGCGGCAATCGAGCAGGAGAAAGTGCAGGTCACCGTGCAGACCGCCGATAACCAGACGATGCGACGGGTCGAACCCGGCACGTTTACGCTGGGCACGTCACGATCGGAGCAAGGCAGACGCGCGAACGAGGTGATCGTGCCAGTTACCCTGACACGGCCGTATCTGATCGGCGTCCACGAGGTCACAAATGCCGAATTCGCCAGGTTCCGGGTCGGCCACGATTCGGGCAGCGACATTCATCCGTCGATGGCCGGCGGCAGCAATCCGGTCGCGAATGTCACCTGGGCGGATGCGGTTGCCTACTGCAACTGGTTAAGCGCGAGGGAAGGTCTGAAGCCGGCATACGAGGAAAAATTCGGCGAGTGGAACCTCATTCGACCGCTGACCGACGGCTACCGGCTGCCGACCGAGGCAGAGTGGGCCTGGGCCGTGCGTTATGAAGGCAGCGCTGGCGCGCGCAAATTCTCCTGGGGTACGGACATGCCACCGAAGCGCGATAGCGGCAATTTTGCCGACAAGGCGGCGCTGGGCCTGGTGCCGACGATAATTCCCCGTTATGACGACGGCTTTGCATCGACGGCACCGGTTGGCAAGTTTGTGCCGAACGCGATAGGACTTCACGACGGTGCCGGCAATGTGGCCGAGTGGGTCAATGATTTTTATTCCGTGCCGACTCCCGGTATCACCAAGCCGGTCGTCGATCCACTTGGGCCGGCAACAGGCAACAGCCATGTGATTCGCGGTTCCAGTTGGCGGCATGCCGGCATCCTGGAATTACGTCTGGGCTATCGCGATTAC
Source organism: Gammaproteobacteria bacterium (assembly GCA_029863305.1). Classification (GTDB taxonomy): domain Bacteria; phylum Pseudomonadota; class Gammaproteobacteria; order Steroidobacterales; family Woeseiaceae; genus UBA1847. The sequence goes on from JAOTVR010000101.1 coordinate 3,501, forward strand.
GGCAACACTGCGCGCCCGGATGTCGGATTTCGTATCGCCAGATCCGTGCTTTGAAATTTCGTGAGACAATCGCGTGCGAATCTTGTCCAAGATCGAAGACGATTGCAGAAGGGCACAACGTGAACCGATACTTGTTATTGCTGCTGGCCAGCGCATTTATGGCGGTACCGGCCTGGCCGCAGGACGAAGACGCTGAGTCGCAAGAGACTGAAGAAACACAGGTGGAGGCCGAGGAAGTGGATGACTCGGATCTGGACGACCAGGGTTTCACCGACGAAGACAATGACTTTCGGCCGAGTGAGGACATACCGGCCGACCAGTCAATACCATTTCCTACCGACATCTAGCCTGATTATTTCCCTATGAACAAAAAGAACATACCCGTTGAGTTCGTATTCCAGCTTTTCGCGCTGATCATAGCGATCATCATTGTGCACGCGCTCTACGTGTCAGTGGTCCGTCCTAATGCTGCGCAGATCATCGCTGAGCAGAACCTGGCCGCTGCGGCCGATCCGGATTATGTTCGGGAGCGGCGCGTTTCAGTGTTGATCAAGGACATGGAACAGGAAGCCTGCTTCATTCTGGGCATCTGGGCGCTCGCGATCATGGGTTTCAAAGGCCTGCAAATTCTCGGTGAGCGTCGGCTTCTCGATGTCGATCTCGTGCCGGTGGCCGAAGGCATGCGAATACTGCCGGAGGATACGCGCGAGTTTGCGCGGCAAATCCAGGCATTGCCGGAGGAGAGCCAGCGTATGTTGTTGCCGCGGGCGTTGTTGAACGCGTTACAGCGGTTCAGTACGACTCGCAATATCCAGGATGTATCGAGCAGCACGCGGGACATCTACGAGTCAGAAGCCGAGCGTCTCGAGTCCGAGTTGTCGATGATTCGCTATATCTCATGGGCGATTCCGTCGATCGGCTTCATCGGCACGGTGCGCGGTATTGGTGAGGCGCTCGCGCAAGCCGACAAGGCCGTGCAGGGTGATATCGCTGGCGTAACACAGAGTCTTGGCGTTGCATTTAATTCAACATTCATCGCGCTGCTCATCAGTATTTTTCTGATGTTTCTCGTACACCAACTGCAGTTGTTTCAGGAACGGCTGGTCTTCGACGGCGAAAACTATTGCAACGACAAGCTGATTCGCCACATGAAGGCAGACTAGCCAAAGGACGCGCGTGACAGTGGGCCTTCTTGCAGCACACATTAACGATGCCGCCCTATCCGTACTGGATGACAACAAAGTCCACTATCGGGAGCCGGGCTTCGCCTTGCTTGATGATAATGAGCTGACAACCGGTAACGAGGCGTTCGCGCAAGCCCGCGTCAAGCCACGACGCATTCAGAACGCCTATTGGTCAGAATTGCACGCCACCCCTTTGGTCGATCGGCATTTCCAGCATCTGAGTGCGGCCGATCTCGTCAGTCGGCAGCTCGAACAGATATGGAAGCGAGTCGCCAGCCGCGGCGATCGGCTTGTCGTCGCGGTGCCGGCATATATGCGCCCGGACAACCTCAGTCTGTTGCTCGGAATCGCAGCCGAGTTGCAAATTCCCATCGTTGCGATGATCGACGCAGCGGTAGCGGCGACGCGTCGTGAATACAGGGGCGCCGTGCCGACGCACGTTGACCTGAGCCTTCACTCGACTGTGCTGACGCGCGTAACACAGGCCGGGCAGGCGCAGGTCGATCGTTCTTCCGTCGTCGACGGGAGCGGAATTATTGCCTTATACGATGCCTGGATCGCGCTCATAGCGGAGACTTTCGTGCAACAGTCCCGATTTGACCCGCTGCACACGGCCGAAACAGAGCAGATGTTGCAGGACAAACTCCAGGATTGGCTGACGGCGGCCGCGGTCGGCGAAATCGTCTCGCTTGAAATCGAGTATCGCGGCATCAGTCACGAGGCTCAGGTCGAGTCACTGGAACTCGTCGCGGCGGCGGCGCCGATATACCACCGTATCGTCAGCAACCTGCGGGCACTGTACCGGGCCGATGAGACGCCGGCCCTGCAGCTATCCGATCGGGCCGCGCGCATGCCCGGTCTTGCCGACATACTGGTGGCGCGCGTCGGCGGCGAGGTGTTTCTGCAGGAGCCTGGTGCAACGGCACGCGGTTTGCTGTCACGATGTCGCGACATGCGGCCCGGCGATGGCGCAATCAGCCTGATCCGGCAATTGCCGTGGGACCAGACGGCGGTCGAGCTGAGGAAGACCAGCAGCGTCCGGCAAGGCGGTCAGCCGACGCACCTGTTATTCGGCAACACTGCGTTTGCCATCGATTCGAACCCCCTGACTTTTGGCTCGCAGCCCGGTGATGGCGAACGCTGCGTCGACTTGCAACAAGACATGCCCGGCGTATCGCGCCGGCATTGTTCCGTGCAGCAGGAAAACGGCCAATGCATCGTGCGCGACTTCAGCCGCTACGGCACTTTCCTCAACGGGCATCGCATCGATGGGTCCGCGGTACTGCAGGTCGGTGACCTGATCAGGCTCGGCACGCCCGGGTACGAGCTGCGTCTGATTACAACGGCGAGTGAACATGGCTCGTAAGCGTCGACCCTTCGAAGTGTTCAGCATGTCGTTCCTCGACTGCATGAGCTGTGGTTTCGGTGCGGTCATTCTGTTCTTCATGATCATAAATGCGCAGGTCAGGGAAACGACCGAGCAAGATCCGTCGGAACTGATGGCGGAGACAAAAAAAATCGAAATAGAAATTCTGGAAGGGCGCAAGAATCTCGTCCTGGCCAAGAATACGATGCAGCAGCTCGAGGTCGAGAAAGTTTCTGCGGAAGGTCAGATCGCACAGATTATTGCACTGATCGAACAACTTCGGTCTGAGCTTGCCGAATACGACTCAGAGACACTGGCGCACATCGAGGCCGTGCAGAAGCTGCAAGCCGATATCGAGACGCTTGAGGAGGAGGTCAGGCGCCTGCTCGCACTTGCAGCCGAAGAAGATGCCGAAGGCACCAAGCTGAGAGAGTTCAAGGGAGAGGGCGATCGTCAGTATCTGACCGGTTTGAAGCTGGGTGGCAGGCGCACGCTTATTTTGGTCGATCGCTCGGCGAGCATGCTCGATGACACGATCGTCAACATCATTCGCCGCCGCAATATGCAGCAAGAAGACAAACTCAGAGCGGTCAAATGGCGCCAGGTTGTCGCCAGCGTCGATTGGCTGACAGCCCAGTTCGAGCCCGGCAGCGAATTTCAGATTTACATGTTCAATAACACGGTGGCGCCCGTCATAAAAGGCAGTGACGGAGTATGGCTCAAGGCCGATGATGCCACTCAGCTGGATGAGGCTATTCGAGTGCTGCGTCGCACTGTGCCCGAAAACGGCACCAATATGCTGGCCGCGTGGGAGGTCGCTTCGTCACTGACACCGCTGCCGGACAACATCATATTACTTGCTGACGGATTGCCGACGATGGACAGTCCGACTACAAACCAGAGGACGATCAGCGGCCGCGACCGCTATAACCTGCACTTCCGCGCATTACGAGAATTACCCAGCGGCATTCCGGTCAACGTATTTCTTTATCCGCTCGAGGGCGATTACGAAGCGCCGATCCTCTATTGGGTGCTCGCATACAGGACCGGGGGTTCGTTCATCAGCGTCAGTCGGGACTGGCCGTAATTCGGATGGAATCCTGAGATGAAACGCCGTCGCAACATCGAAGCATTCAGCCTGTCGTTTCTCGACTGTATATGCTGTGGCTTTGGGGCCATCATCCTGTTGCTCGTCTTAAGCAAAATCTACGAGCCTGTCATCATCGAGAAGACCCAGGACGATCTGGAGCAGTTGATCGCGCTGTTGCAACAGGAATTGTTCGAGATTCGCGGCGAAACGGCGGTGATCAATCGCGATCTCGAATCCGTACAATCGCAAACGTCATCGACGAAGTTGCGGCTTGCGCGGCTGCAAGGCGAACTGAACACGGTCCAGGGTCAGTATGTCGCAAGCCAGCAGGAATCAGAGTCAACGATCGATGAGGGCGCGTTGCAAAGAACCAAGCAGCGGCTCACCGAGGAGATGCGGCGGCTACAGCCTTACTTCAAACGCGCCGCAGACGATGCGGTTGCAGGCATTCCGGTCGATAGCGAGTACGTGATATTCATCATCGACACATCGGGCAGTATGCAGCAGTTCAACTGGGATCGTGCAGTGGAAAAGCTGACCGAGACGCTCGATGTCTATCCGCAGGTCAAAGGCCTGCAGATCATGAATGACAATGGCAGTTATATGTTCAAGCAATATGCTGGCAAATGGATACCGGATACGCCAGGTCGCCGCGAGGCAATCGCCAATACAATGCGCAACTGGCGCCCGTTCAGTGACAGTAATCCGGTCGATGGCATTATCTACGCTATCAGTACTTACTGGGCGCCTGACAAGAAGATCAGCGTTTACGTATTCGGTGACGAGTTCAGTGGCCGCTCGGTCGAGTCCGTCGTGCAGCAGATCGATACGGTGAACCGGGAAGATGAGGCCGGCAACCGGATGGTGCGAATTCACGCGGTAGGGTTTCCATTCTTCTTCGAGCCTGGCCGCGAGCTTTCCGATACGACGCGCCGCTATGCGCAGCTTATGCGTATTCTCTGTGCCCGCAACGGCGGGACTTTCGTTGCGCTATCCGATCCTGCCTACGATTAGTGTCGCTCGCCGCCACGCCACAATTCATCATAATTGATCGTCAGCTTTGCACCTCGCGGTCCACCGGAGCGCCCAATTTCGCCGTGTAATGACCTCCGACAATCACTGTTACACCTTGGAGGACATAGCAATGCGCAAAACCATAGTGACAATCCTGACACTGACGCTCGCAACGGCATTCAATGCGTTTGCGGCAACACCATCGAAAGAAGAGAACGTCGGCGTAGGTGCCGGTGCCGTCGTCGGCGCGTTGGCAGGCGGCCCGGTGGGCTTCGTAATCGGCGCGGCGATCGGCGCGAAAGTCGGCGACACGATGCACCGGAAAAGTTCGGCAATTGAGTCGCTCAGGGGCTCGCTGCAAGACTCGGAGGGCACCGTCGCCGAGCTCGAGAGTGATTTGCGTTCGTTGAGCAGCGATGTCAATGCACTGAACGGAGAGCTTGAACGGCTGCAGACAATCGACCGACCGCAATTGATTCGCCTGATGCAGGCGGGCATTGCGATGGACCTGCTGTTTCGCACGGACGAGCACGCGCTTGCCGACACGACAGGGAATCGTCTGGCGAACCTCGCGCAGGGGCTCGCAGCCATGTCCGACGTTCGGATCCAGCTGGACGGTTTTGCTGACGAGCGCGGTGATTCAGACTACAACCTCGAGCTTTCCGAAAAGCGCGTCGAATTCGTTCGTGATCAGCTCGTATCGGCCGGAATTGATCCTTCCCGAATTCGGGTCGCCGCACACGGTGAGAGTCCCGCGCAAGATGAGTCGGCAGACAGTTACGCGCTGGAACGGCGCGTCAGTCTGAAGTTGTTCATCGACGGATCGCCGATAGACGCGCAGCCACTGGCCTCGAATCCGAACTAGTCGGCGCGCAGGCCGTGATATCACACTTCCCGTGACTCTTGTCGAGTCTCCTGCTTGCCGGCCTTTCGGGGCCGGCTTTTTGTTGGGGTCGGAGCCCATTTCGCAAAAAGGGCTCTGACGCCTTATAGTTTGCGCGTGACTCAAAAACTCGCCAATCGACACTGCAGGCCCTGTGAGGGAGGCGTCGAGCCGCTGCGGCCCGACCAGGTCCAGGCCTTGCTCGAGGCGCTGCATCCGGACTGGGTGTTGAGCGCCGACGCACGCGAAATCTCGCGTCGATTCGAATTTCAGGCCTACAGCCGCACGTTGGGCTTTGCCAACGCTGTTGCCTGGGTTGCGATCAGCGAGGGCCATCATCCGGTTCTGACGATCAGCTACGGCAGCTGCGACGTCAGTTACACGACGCATGCGATCGGCGGCCTGTCCGACAACGACTTTATTTGTGCGGCGAAGATCGACCGCCTGATGAGCGGGGCGGATTCTGAGTGATCGCGATCGAGGATATTGAAGCGGCAGCAGATCGTCTGCGCGGCGTCGCAGTCAGAACCCCACTGTTGCAGAGTGCCGATCTTGATCGCATCGCCGGCGGTACCGTATTGATCAAGCCGGAGTGTTTCCAGCGTGTTGGATCATTCAAGATTCGCGGCGCCTATAACCTGTTGCACCAGCTGTCGCCCGAACAGGCAAGCCGCGGCGTGGTGGCGTGGTCATCGGGCAATCATGCGCAGGGCGTGGCGCTGGCCGGAAAATTGCTGGGTATTCATGCGGCAATCGTCATGCCCGAGGATGCGCCGTCCGCCAAGTTATCGAATACACGCCAGTTGGGCGGCGAGGTGATCACTTATGATCGATACTCTGGCGATCGCGAAGCGATCGCACGCGGTATCGCTGCGGAACGGGGCGCGGAGCTTGTGCCGTCCTATGATGACTCTCGCATTATTGCCGGCCAGGGAACGGTCGGACTTGAGATTGCCGAGCAATCGATCGAACTCGGCCTGCCGGTGGATCAGGCCCTGATCAACTGCGGCGGCGGTGGACTTGTCTCAGGTTGCGCTATCGCGATGCGTGCGCGCCTGCCCAGCGCCGAGATTTACACGGTCGAACCCGAACACTTCGATGATACCGCCAGGAGCCTCGCCAACGGTAAACGCGCCGGCAATGAGCCATCCGCTCGTTCTATTTGCGACGCACTGCTTGCGGACATGCCCGGCAGGATTCCATTCGAAATACTGCGCGAACTCGCCAGTGGCGGCCTCGTTGTCAGCGACGACGATGTCAGGCAAGCGATGCGCTTCGCATTTCAGAAACTGAAGATTGTCGTGGAGCCGGGTGGTGCCGCGGCATTGGCGGCGGTGCTGGCGGGCAAGATCGACACGGCTGGCAAGACGACAGCGATTATTTTCTCAGGTGGCAACGTCGATACGGAGCTGTTCGCCTCGATTCAGAGAGAACCGGCCTGAGGCTTTCGCAGTAGCGAAACTCGCGAAAACGGCTGGCGCCGAACGCCGTTTATCTGTAGCGCCCGTTTGCGCCGCGCATCCCAGCCATCGAGCCAATTCACGATCTTGTCGATTTGTTCAACGTCGCTGCGCACCCGGCTGGGCTGCATCTCGTGCAAGCCGATGCCGCTCTCGGCCGCGTGGACGAAATTCTGGCTGTCGCGCAATACCGCGATGATCGGAATGCCAAGCGAATCGAGAAAGCGCATCAATCGCGCCAGGCTCTTGGTGTTCTTCCGCGTACGATTTGCGACAACAGCAAGTTTTCCTTCGTTGCGGTTTACCTTGGCAACCAGCAGCAAGTCGGCAATGCACTTCGATGCGGCATCGATATCCATCGACGAGGGCAACACGGGAACCAGTATGCTCGACGCATCACGCGTGAGTTCACGCAGATTGTCGTGGGTGATACTCGCTGGCGAATCAACGATTAGATTAAGCGTGTCCCCGGGGACACGCAGCTGCCAGCTGCGGGTCGCCTGCATGCTCTTCTTGAACGCGGCGATGCCGTGAATTGTGGGGAGATGGTTCGGACGACGGTTCAGCCAGGCGATGGTCGAGCCTTGCGGGTCGTAGTCCATGATTGCCGGTTGTGCGCCTCGATTTGCGTAGCAGGCGGCGAGATTGGTGGCCAGCGTCGATTTTCCGCAACCGCCCTTCGGATTGAGGATTACGATCTTGTTCCGGTTGTCTCGCGTCGGCGTATTCAGCATGGCCCCTACAATGTCGTTCAATTTGGCGTGGCATTCCTTGCGCCAGTTCACATAATACCAGAGCCATGGTGCCGGAATGCGCGGTTTATTAGCACACTCAGTTACCGGGCGGCGGATACGTGTCGAAAACGGGTAATTCGCTCGCATCGCATGACCAGTCAGCGCGCGACCCCTGCATGATTCTTGCCTGCGGTCGAATGCCCGGATCGTGGTCGAGCGTGCCTGCCGGCACCACCGCGATGCTGTTGTCGGGGGCAACCCTTGGCATCAGGCTGCCGCAGTTGCTGCAAAAAACTGTCATGAAGCGTTCGGCCTCCGGGACCTTGTAACTCTTCAGGAGATTCTCGCCGGCAATCCACTGCACCGACTCCGGCTGCAGGATGATGTTGCTCGCATGTCCGGTCGCCGTTGCCTTGCGACAGCGCGAACAGTGGCAGTGGAAAAAGCCCCTGAACTGTCCGGTGATCTCGTAGGCGACGGAGCCGCACAAACAGCTTCCCGACAAATGCAATTCGCTCATTTCGCTCTCCATTTGACGCCCGGTTGATAACGGGATGATAGCAGGTGTCGGAAAGCGCCCTGGCACCCGGCCGCGAGTTCTTCTCGGGCGCTTCTGATCGAGCCACCTGCCGGCCTGGCCGAATGGGCGCGCGGCGATTTCGTCCGCGTACTCTGGCCAGTCAACGATCGTTATGTCAAACGACGTCTGTAATGACTCGAGCGTCGGTAATGCATATACTGTCGGTCTGCAATTACGTAGAAGAAAAAATATAAAAGCAATGGGGAAATCCGTTCGGCACTGCAGGTCCAGTGCTGTTCCGGCTCGTACCAAAGAAACTATGCATCGGAACCGTCGATTCTGGACGCGTTCGTGTGCCTGTGCGGATTTCAAGATTTAGCTATTCGAGAAAGGGTGACTGCATTGAAAAACAGAAACATTCAAAAACTTGTATTGACAGCTCTCTCGTTGGGTTTTGCCGGGCTGGTTACGGCCGCATCGGCGCCTGATGAAGAATCCGCATCACTTGCCCCGGCGCCACAGGTCGACGCCGGTCTGATTCCCGTACCGGACGGTGTCAAAATGCCGCAACTGGGTGGCTCGGTGCATGACCTGCCGCACCCGTTGGGCGAGCAGCGCCGCGAATTACGCAAAGTGGCTCACGAGCAACAATTGAGGGCCGAGGCCAGCGGTAGCAGCAGCAGCGGTGCCGCCAACGGCAATGGCAAAGTGGTCGAAGTTGCCCAAGGACAGTTCGTGGAGCTCGCACGCCAGGGCGAAGACCTGATCTGGACGGTGCTGGCCGATTTTGGCGATCAGGAGTCGCCTTTCGGTATTTTGCAGGGCGGACTGGTCGGTCCGGCGAGAAATGAAATTCCCGAACCATCTGCCAACGACAATACGACGATATGGCGTGATGACTTCAGCAGGGATTACTACCTGGACATGCTGTTCAATGATGCTGACGGCGCCAATTCGATGCGCAATTTCTACAAAGAGCAATCGTCCGGGCGATACGCGGTTGACGGCGACGTTACAGACTGGGTATCGGTTCCGTTTCGAGCCGCCCATTATGGTCGAAACTGGTGCGGCACCGTCTGCTTCACGACCTGGTGGTTTGTCGAGGACGCGATAAACGCGTGGTATCAGTCCAAGCTGGATGCGGGCATGTCCCCGGCAGAGATCGACGGTTACCTGAGTCAGTACGACGTGTGGGATCGATACGATCACGACGGTGACGGCAACTTCGATGAGCCCGATGGCTACATCGATCACTTCCAGGCAGTGCATGCCGGCGAAGGCGCCGAAGCCGGCGGCGGTGCGTACGGTCAGGACGCGATCTGGAGCCACCGTTGGTACGTGCAGACGGTACCGATAGGCGCCGATGGGCCGACGCTCGATGATGGCACGATCAACCCGGCGGGTGGTATTCCGGTTGGTGGCAGCAAGTACTGGATTGGCGATTACACGATCGAACCGGAGAATGGCGGTGTTGGCGTTTTTGCCCACGAATTCGGCCACGATCTCGGTTTGCCCGATCTCTACAACACGGGCCCGGGCACGAGCAATGGCACGGGTTTCTGGACGCTCATGTCCTCGGGATCCTGGACCAGCGACGGCACGGTCGATATCGGTTCCAAGCCCACGCATATGGGCGCCTGGGAGAAGTTCCAGCTGGGTTGGCTGAATTACGAGATCGGCGTCAGCGGGCGAAAGTCGGAACACAAGTTGGGCCCGGCGGAAACCAATACCAGGCAGGCGCAGGGACTGTTCGTC
>JAOTVR010000102.1 GCA_029863305.1 Gammaproteobacteria bacterium
GCGCGAAGTTCTCATCGTAGCGCTCCATGCCGCCCGCGCCCGCAATATCGAACAGGCCGCCAATACCCAGTGTGCTGTTGAACAGGAATCGGCCCAGTTCATTGAATCCACGGCCAGGTTTGCCTTGCAGAAAGTTGTTCAGAGCCGACCTCGGCGTTGTGAGGTTGCTGAAGAAATTGGTAACGCTGCGGCGCACTGGCGAGGGCACGACCTTCTTGTAGCCCCGGGCCAGCGGCTTGAGCGCAACTTTGTCCAGGGTCATGTTGAAGCCATGCACCTTGCGGTTTAGAGGTTCGAGGGGATCGTATGCGACGTAGGCCGATTCCTCATCGGTCGGATCATGGCTTGCGCATGCCGAGAGTTGACCGAAGGCAATAGTCGATAGCGCGAGCACCGCCAGTCGACGCGGCCATGCGGAGTGTGGCAACCCGGCCCTGAGCATCAGTGACCGTTTCTCGCCGCCACACCAACAGGACGACTTCTCTGCAAAGCCTTGAGCTGATCCTCGCTCATGAACTCGCGAATAAAGTCGATGCGTGCTTCGAATCGAATTCTCTGTATCTCCTGCAGCTCCGGTAGTCTTAGAGCCTGACGCAAAAAATTAATGCCGCCGATGAGATCGCCCGTCATCAGTCGATACTCGGACAAGTAATAATAGGATTCCGCGTCGTCGCCAGCCTCGCTAGCTGCCCGGGCAATCAATCGTACCTGCTCCGGGGTAGGCGGAACATTGTTCATCAGGTCCAGCAGCATCGCGTGTGATTCCTCGGCCTTACCCATGTGTAACAGCATCTCGCCGTAGTGTATGACGAGTGGCACGTTACGTGGAAACAGTTCGATGGCACGATCAAATGTCGCCTGGCTCGCAGAATACTGCTCAAGGGCGAGTTGTGACTCGCCCAGGCCGATGTGATACGCAATGACTTTCTGGTCTTTCCCGGCGAGTTCCTCGAAGATGCGTTTGGCCTCCACGTGACGCCCGGCACGCTGGTACGCAACGGCGCGGCCATAGCGTTCGACGTCGGTCTGGTTCTCGTAATCGCGGCGTTCGAAGTAGTTGACTGCCTGTCCGGGCGTAGAGAAGCTTTCGACGCGCAACCGTGACTGCGCAATGCCATAGTTGGTGCTGTTGCTTGCCTGCGCCCGCGGGTATTCGCTCGCTCGCGCTCGCGCCTCTGCGATTCGGGCCGTTGTTACCGGGTGGGTGCGCAGGAACTCAGGCAGGCGCGAATCCGGGGCACCGAATTCCTGACGCGACATGACCTCGAAAAACGAGTTCATGCCGTGAGGGTCAAAGCCGGCTTCCGCCAGAGCGCCGATCCCTATCCGGTCAGCCTCGTATTCGTTGTTGCGTGTAAAGTTGATCTGCTGCTGGGCCGCAGTGCCTTGCGCAATTGCCATGGCGCCCTGTACGGCATCGCCACCGCCGCCTGCGGCGCCGAGGATCAACGCGCCAAGCATCAAGGCTGTCGACAGTATGCTCTGGCGCGAGTTGGCGTGTATGGCACGCGCGATATGTCGTTGGGTGACATGCGCAATTTCATGCGCCAGCACGCCTGCCAATTCGTTCTCATTGCGCGTGGCATCGATCAGGCCCGTATGCACGCCGATATAGCCGCCGGGCAACGCAAATGCATTGATGCGCGGGTCATTGACGACAAAGAACGTGAATTCGTGGTCGCCCTCATTGGTCTGTGCAGCGATGCGGTGGCCGATTTCGTTGATGTACTCGTTGATTTGAGGGTCTTCAACAACCTGTCCGCTAAGCCGGATGCTGCGCATGATCGAGCGGCCGATCTGCGCCTCTGTTGTCTTGGTCAGGATGGCGTCGGCAGGGCTGCCCATGTCCGGCAACTGGATGTCGTCCGCACCGGCGCCACTGACAAAAACGATGGCGGTCAGGGCGAGCAGCGTGAGTGCACGTTTGGCGAAGGCAAGCATCAACAGCAAGTTCTCAGTTAACCTGTTCATTAATGTCCGACCGAACAGGCGCAGGTCTGTTCCCTATGATAACGACTCTTCCCGTTGAATGGTCGACAAGATCCCGGAGCATCCCCGTCTGATTAACATAAGCCTTTGAATATTATTTGATTATCGCTAAAGGTCTTTGACCGTCTCGAGAACCTCCGCGGCGTGCCCCTTGACCTTGACCTTGCGCCACTCGGCGCGAAGCTTGCCATGTGCGTCAATCAGGAAGGTGCTGCGCACGACGCCCATGAACTTCTTCCCATACAAGGTCTTTTCATGGATGACGTCGAATTGCCGGCACAGTTTTTCCTCCGGATCGGACAACAAATCAAATGGGAATTTCTGTTTAGCCCGGAATTTTTCGTGCGAGGCCAGGCTATCTCGCGACACGCCGAGAATCACGGTGTTTTGTCGCCGAAACTTCGCGTGCAGTTCCTTGAAGTCCAGACCTTCCTGGGTGCAGCCAGGCGTGCTGTCTTTCGGATAAAAGTACAGAACGACATTCTGTCCGCGAAGATCTTTTAGCCGAACCTTCTTGTCGCCCGTGGCCTCGCTGCTGAAATCGGCAACGACTCGATTCATGGTGGGTCCGCTCAAAGGTATCTCCGTTATCGTCAGGCTTTGACGGGTTCAAGTATCGCATCGAGGTTGAGTCGATCGCACAGTTCCAGGAATTCGTCACGCAGCTGCGATATGGGCAATGTCGAGGGGACATTGACTGCCATTTGCACAGCGAACATCGGAGCGCCAGTGTGTGCGGCCGCGTAGCTGCGCGTCGCGACATCGGCGATCTCAACGTCATGGGTGGCGAAAAAGTTGGCGAGTCCGAAGACGATGCCTTGCTGATCAAGGCTGACGACGTCGACAGCGTAGGGCATGCGGTCCACTTTGGTGGCACGCTCGCCGGTCTTGCGAATCGCAAATGTCAGGTTATCGCCCTCACCGAGCTTTTCCAGCGCTTGCTCGAGCTTGGTCAATGTGTGCCAGTTTCCCGACACGAGCATGAGCATCGCAAACTCGGCGCCGAGCGTGGTCATGCGACTTTCCTCGATGTTTCCGCCGCACGCCAGGATCGCTTTGCTGATGTCCTGGACAACGCCGGTGCGGTCCGTGCCAATCGCCGATAAAACAATAAGTTGTGTCATTTATTTAGAATTAGCCTGGATAGTGATTATTGTATCTTGCCAGCACCCGACAGGAACAGTAACATCGCCGCCTCATTCAAGGATAGGACAAGCCGTGTTCAAAGGCTCTTTGGTCGCGTTGGCGACGCCTTTCGACTCTGATAATCGGGTCGATTTTGCGGCGCTCAAGGGCCTGATCGACTTTCATGCCAGTGAGGGTACGGACGGGCTTGTCATTGCGGGTACCACGGGCGAAGCCGCGACCTTGAGCAAGTCCGAGCACGAGGAGCTGATTGCGCGGGCTGTCGAGATCGTCGATGGACGAATGCCGGTGATTGCCGGTACAGGTTCGAACTCAACGCAACAGACAATTGATCTGTCGCAAGCCGTCGGCGATTCGGGTATCGATGCCTATCTCGTGGTCGTGCCGTACTACAACAAGCCGATGCAGGAAGGCATGTTCCAACACTTCACTGCGATCGCCGATGCCGTCAGCAAGCCAGTCATGATGTACAACGTGCCTGGCCGGACCGTGGCTGACATGCAGGCGGATACGGTTGCTCGGCTTGCGAAGCACGACAATATCTTCGGTATCAAGGAAGCAACGGGAGATATCGGCCGATTGAACGAGATAAAGGCAATGGTGCACGATGACTTTCGACTCTACAGCGGTGACGATTTCACGGCGCTGGAATTTCTTGAGAATGGTGGCCATGGCATCGTGACGGTGAGCGGCAACGTTGTGCCTCGGGCGATCGCGAGATTGTGCAGGTTGGCTGCAGCGGGGCAGCATGCCGAAGCCAAGGCGCTGGACGAGTCCCTGCAGCCACTGAACAATGCCTTGTTTGCCGAGTCGAATCCCATACCGCTTAAATGGGCTCTGGGTCAGATGGGACTGATATCGCCCTATTTACGCTTGCCGCTTACGGAGTTTGCAGAGCAGTATCACGCTCAAATGCGTGCTGCGTTGAAGCTGGCCGGTGTAGCGCTGGAGGATGCGGCATGAGGCTCGGATGCTGGACAATTATCGCCCTCGGCAGTGCTTTGGTCGCCTGTGGCGGCCCCAAGGAATTAACCTGTGACGACGAGGCCTGGTACCTGAGCGCCGTGCGGGCCCCACGCGTGCAGGCGCCTGCGGATCTGGATAACCTTCCGGAATTTAAAGAGATGCCGGTACCGGAGGCTTCACCGCAAGCGCCACGGGCAGCATACTCGAAGTGCCTTGACGCACCGCCGATCACGATTTCGACCGACTAGCGTCGTCATCCAGGGTCGCGAACCATACAATCTGATTTCCGGAGAGATGGCTGAGTGGTTTAAGGTGCTCGCCTGGAAAGCGAGTGTGCGGTGATACCGCACCGAGGGTTCGAATCCCTCTCTCTCCGCCAGTAAATGAAAAAGGGGCCCTTGTGGCTCCTTTTTTATTTACTTGACGGGGGCGATGGATGAGAAGCCGCCGGTTCGACAAAACGCGGCAGCGTTTTGGACGCACACAGTGCGCCCCGCAGGGGCGAGGATCGGCCTAAGGCGATCCGAGTCAATCCCACCCTCTCCGCCATAAATCAAAAAATCGGGGTCAGGGTTCGTTCCGGGCAGATGGGTTACAGAATATGCCGGCCCCCTGTGTCAGGGTAGTTGTCGCATCCATGAGGATACGACATGACCCGACCGTACGCGGTGGCATTCAAGCAGCAGATGATAGAACGGCCCGCCGTTATCGGTGTGGATCGCCCTGGGAAGGGCGAAATCCTTGAAAGCGCTCTCAAAACACTGAAGGCACTAGGTCTTCCTGGTGGTGGAGAGCGCATCACAGGTGAGCAGGTGACGGCTGGAATGGTCGGTGATGGTCAGGGGATAGCAGTGGCGTTGGTCAGCCAGCATGAACGCGCCCTTGTAGTCGGTGCTGATAATCGCAATAGACGCGCTTCCCTGGGTGCGCGCAGAGTTCGTAATGCACAATACGGGCACGCTAGGTATTACGGGCACGCTAAATATCATGGCCTTTGGCGGGGACAGACCTCCAGTCTGTCCCCATACATCTCGGCCGGGCTATGGATTAACCGTCACGTCGATCTGCTGCGCGTTGCTTGGCGTCGAAAATCCAGGCGGTGTCTGTATGTTGATGATAGTCACACCCGCGGCGTCCGGATCAAACTGTGTCGTCTGCAGGAACGTATTGGGAGTGAACACCACCGGGTTGACCGTTAACGTGCCGGCTGTCGGATTCGAATTGCTCACGTTGACAGAGACTGTAAGCCCGCCGCGGACGGACTGGTCGTTGACCCGGTTAAGGGTTACCGGATTGAGGCGCGACGAGCGCATCTGGATACTCGTGTTGCCGCCTCCCGCCGTGGTCGTGATCGAACTCGTGAACGGGAAAGTGAATCCGGACGGATCGACGGTCACGTTATTGGTGCCATCATTGTAGCCACCGGCCTGCGCCGTAATCAGCGTGCTCCCGAGGCTCCTGCCCTGGATCAAGCAGTTGCAGACAAGCGTTCCGGACACATTCGGTATCGTGATACTCGCGGAGCCTTCCACTAATCCGTCATCCGAGATTGTCGCTATCGTCCCGGAAGCGACAGTGATGGTCACGTCTGTCGGCGATGGCGGAGCAACCTGCAGGGAAATATTTGTGTTCATCTGCAGGTCCAGCCCGACGACCAGGTTGCCTGATATCGTAATGTCGGGCGCATCGACCGTGGCGCTTATCGTTTGCGCCTGGTTGCTCGGAATATCGAACCCTGCCGGTTGTATAATGGTCAGGTCGGTTGTGCCCGCCGTCAGCGGATCGAACGTACCGGAAGGACGGCTGGTGCCTCCGCCAGTGAACAGGTACGGGCTGGTGATGGTGCCCACATTGGTATCGGAGTTGGTGACGACGACATTGACATTGAGTCCGGCCCGCACAGGCTGTTCCCCCGCAAAGTTCAAAGTGCCGGGAGCCAGCCGTACGGAACGCATGAACAGGTTCGAGGGATTCGAGAACGTCGTGGTCGCGAGGTCACCACTCAACCATGAAAAACCGGACGGATCTACCGTAACGGTCGCGACTCGTGTCTGGTAACCTGCTGCTGTAACCGTGATGGTCGTATTGCCCTGCTGCAGGCCCTGTACTGTTATGTTACCAAGCCCAGTGTTGGTTACTCCGGGTATGGTGATATCGGCGCCACCTGGCGTTGCGGGATTCGTCGATATAACCGCGACTGATGGGTCGCCGACCGTAAACATCACGTCCGTCGCAACCGGTGGCGCCTGGGCCAGCGAGGCGATGACTTCTAATTGCAGGTCGTCGCCAACTATCGGGTCAGCAAAGTTGATCAACGGTGCACTCACCGTTGCCGTAATCGTCGCGTTCTGATTGGCGGGAACATCGAAGCCAACCGGTTGGATTATGGTCAGGTCGGCCGTGCCGGCATTCAGCGGATCGAACGTACCGGCAGGACGGCTGGTGCCTCCGCCAGTGAACAGGTACGGGCTGGTGACGGTGCCCACATTGGTATCGGAGTTGGTGACGACGACATCGACATTGAGTCCGGCCCGTACAGACTGTTCCTGCACAAAGTTCAAAGTGCCCGGAGCCAGACGTACCGACCGCATGGACAGGGTCGAAGGATTCGAGAACGTCGTCGTCGCGAGGTCACCACTCAACCATGAAAAACCGGACGGAACTACCGTAACGGTCGCGACTCGTGTCTGGTAACCTGCTGCCGTAACCGTGATGGTCGTACTGCCCTGCTGCAGGCCCTGTACGGTTATGCTACCAAGGCCGGTGCCGGTTACGCCGAGTATGGTGATATCGGCGCCACCTGGCGTTGCGGGATTCGTCGATATAACCGCGACTGATAGGTCGGCGACCGTAAACGTCACGTCCGTCGCAACCGGTGGCGCCTGGGCCAGGGAGGCGGAGACATTTAATTGCAGGTCGTCGCCAACTGTCGAGTCAGCAAAGTTGATCAACGGTGCACTCACCGTTGCCGTAATCGTCGCATTCTGATTGGCGGGAACATCGAAGCCAACCGGTTGGATTATGGTCAGGTCGGTCGTGCCGGCATTCAACGGATCGAACGTTCCGAAAGGACGGCTGGTGCCCCCACCGACAAACTGGACCGGGCTGCTGAACGTGCCCACACCAGGATCCGAGTTGATGACGACGACATCGACATTGAGTCCGGCCCGTACAGCCTGTTCCTGCGCAAAGTTAAAAGTGCCGGGAGCCAGACGTACGGACCGCATGAACAGGTTCGAGGGATTCGAGAACGTCGTGGTCGCCAGGTTGCCGCTCAGCCACGTGAAGCCGGACGGCACCAGCGTTACGTTGCCGGTGCTCGTGGCATACCCCGGCGCACTGGCAATGATGTCGACCGTGCCGGTGTCGTCCAGTCCGTGCACGTAGATACTGCCCGCCGTGGTGCTACCGGCATTGTACTGGCGGGTTACTGATGCCGTTCCCGGCGTGGTGGCATCCGGCGCGAGCAACAGGCGCGCGGGATCGGCGCTCGTGAACGTCACCACCAGATTCCCCGCAGGCGCAGGCGCCCCCAGCGTCGGATTCGTGCTGGTCTGCAGGTCGTCGCCGACGATGAGAGTTGTCGTTACGTTGATGGGTGGAGCCGGGTCGACGTTGATCGTCGCCGTAGCCTCGGCAATCCCGGGGGCATTGGCGCGCAGGACGGTGCTACCGACCGACTCGCCCGTTACCGGTATGGTTGCCGAGGTCTGACCCTGCAGCACCGTCACGTTGGTCGGTGCCGTCGCTGTGCCCGGGTCGTCCATTGCCAGCGATATCGATAGGCCACCCGCAGGCGCGGGTGCCGAGAGATTGAGGGTTATATTGACCGTATCGCTCTCGATCACGTCCAGCGGGTCGGGCGTGAATACCATGTTGAGCGTCACGATGACGTCGCGGGTATCGGGCGCGAAGCTCGGTGCCGTTGCCAGGATCTGCGTCGTGCCGATTAATACCCCGGTCACCTGGGGATTTGCCGCTGGCGTAAGCTGGCCAGCCGTAATAAACACGCTGGGATCAATCGTCGCTATGGAAGGATCGCTGCTCGTGAGCGTGACAACCAGACCTCCGCCGGGTGCCGGATCCGTGATGCTTATCGGCAGACTGAATGATTGGCCAGGCGCCACGTCAGGAATCGCGCCGATACTGATCAGGCTCGATGTAACTGTAACCGTGTCGAGCGCCTGCGAGAATCCGGGGGCATTCGCCGCGATGTCAACCGTGCCAGCCGCCACGCCGGTCACTATCAGGCTCGCGGTCGACGCGCCTCCCGGGATTGTAACCAGGCTTGGCGAAACGGTCGCAATCCCGTTGTTCAGACTCGACAGGGTCACGTCCACGCCACTCGTCGGCGCCGGTTGAGCCAACGTCACGATGCCGTTGATAGTACGGCCGACACCGACGAGCGCACTGTCGAGCACGATGCTCATGGCCCTGGCACTGACCACGACACTTGCCGTGCCGCTGCTGAACCCTGCCGCGCTGGCCGTGATGACCGCCGTGCCGCCAACATTCCCGGCGGTAACCTGGAAGCTCGCGGCGGTTGTGCTCTCGGGAATCGTAATGCTTGCCGGAACTGTTGCGATGCTGGTGTCATCGCTTAGCAGGTTGACGATCTGGCCGCCCGCAGCGGCCGGATTGCTCAGAGTCACCTGAATCGTACCGACGTCGCCGGTGAACAGGTTCGTACTCGGCGGTGACAGTGTGATCGTCGCGGCCGTATCGTCATTGATTATCGTACCGGTTGCTGCAGGGTTCCCGAGCGTCGCATTCACCGGGTTGCTCAACAGGACATCGAATGTCTCGTTGGGTTCGACGTCCGTGTCGCCATTGACATCGATGGATATCGTCTGCGAGGCGGTCGTGTTTGCTGGGAAGGTTACGGTGCCGTTTGCGGCAACGTAATCCGAACCGGCCGTTGCCGTTCCATCACTGGTCGCAAAATCGACGGAGACGACGCGATTGACGGCAAAACTGATGGACACCGTGAAGTCCATCGACACGGTACCGCTGTCGCCCTCGCTAACCGACGTGCTGAAAATATTGATCGCGGGTGCCGGATCGACCACGATCGTGACGGTGTCCGGCGCGCTGGGCTGGCTTTGGTCGCTCACAATGAGCTGCAGCACGTAAGTTCCGACGTCGCTGAAGGTCGCTGTCGGATTCTCGAGCGTGTCATCGTTGAAACTGACCGTTGATCCGCCCGGTCCGCTGATGGCGGTCCACGCATACGTCAGTGGGTCACTTTCCGGATCGCTGGAGCCGCTACCGTCGAGTTGTACGGTATCGGTGATCAGTACTGTCTGATCGGGGCCGGCATCCGCTGTCGGTGCTTCGTTGACCTCGTTGACCGTGATCGTGAACGTTTCGCTGTCGTCCAGTACCGGAGTGCCGTCATCGGTCACACGTACCGTGACCGTGAAGTCATTGCCGCCGTCCGCCTCTGTCGGAGTCCAGCTGAAGAGGCCGCTCGTCGGGTCGATGGACGAGCCCGCAGGGGCGCCCGCATCGAGACTGAAGGTCAGCGCATTCGCCGGCACGTCACTATCGGTAGCTGACGCCGTGAAGCTGAGTTCCACCAACTCGTCGACCGACTGATTGCCGATGCCGGCCAGGATCGGCGCATCATTGACTTCATTGACCGTTATCGTGATGGTTTCGCTGTCGTCCAGCGCCGGCGTTCCGTCGTCCCTAACCGTTACAGTCACTGTGAAGGTGTCCGGACCCTGGTCTTCGCTCGGGGTCCAGCTGAACACTCCGGTCGTCGGGTCAATGCTCATGCCATCGGAGACCGCTGCCGCGTCCAGACTGAACGTCAATGCGTTGGCTGGCAGGTCGACATCGGTTGCCGTCGCCATGAAACTCAGCGTAGCCAGCTCGTCGACCGACTGATCGCCAATCGCAGCGAGTTCCGGCGCGACGTTCACTTCATTTACCGTAACCGAGATCGTCTCGCTGTCATCGAGGCTCGGCGTGGCGTCATCGGTAACCCGGATCGTTATCGTCACGTCATCGGGTCCCTGGTCCTCGGTCGGTGTCCAGCTGAATTCTCCAGTCACCGGATCGATAGTCGCGCCCGTCGGTGCGCCTGCATCGAGGCTGAACGTCAGCGCATCGCCGGTATCCGTGTCGCTTGCCGTCGCGATAAATGACAGCGTCGCCTCCTCGTCCACGGTCTGGTCGCCGATCGGATCGAGTACCGGTGCATTATTCGGTTGTTCGGTAACGCTGACAGTGATTGTTTCGCTGTCAGCCAGCGTGGGGGTGCCGTCGTCCGTCACCGTAACGGTTACGGCGAAGTCACCGGGCCCCTGCGCCAACGTCGGCGTCCAGCTGAAGAGCCCCGTTACGGGATCGATGCTCATGCCATTCGTGACCGACGTGGCATCGAGGCTGAAGGTCAATGCATTGGCCGGAACGTCCGCGTCGGTCGCCGACGCGGTGAAGTTCAGTGTCGACTCCTGTTCGATCGTCTGATCACCGATCGCTGCAAGCGCCGGCGCCTGGTTGACCTCGTCGACCGTTATCGTGATGGTCTCGGCATCGTCCAGCGTCGGCGTGCCGTCGTCGGTCACGCGAACCGTAATGGTGAACGTGCCGGGCCCGTCGGCCTCTTCCGGCGCCCAGCTGAATGCGCCCGTGACCGGATCGATACCGGCACCCGTTGGTGCGCCCGCATCGAGGCTGAACGTCAGCACGTCACCGGTGTCCGCATCGGTCGCGGTCGCCGTAAACGACAGGGTCGCGTCTTCGTCTATGGATTGGTCGCCGATTGTGTCGAGCACCGGCGCCGCATTCACGGCACCCACAACGACCGTAGCCGTGTCCGTGCCCACGCCGCCATCGTCGTCCGTGACCGTCACAATCACATCGAAGGTGCCATCGTTGGGGTACAGGTTGCTGAGGGCAAAAGTACCGTCAGGATTGAGCGGCAGAGTTTGAGGTCCATCCCCATCGCCATAATCGACGGTCGCCGTCCAGGTGTCATTCCCCGGGTCCGTGAAAGAACCGGCGCTCAGGAACGTATCGCCTTCATCGATCGCTCCGTCCGGACCCGCATCCACCGTCGGGGCCACGTTGACGACCGTGACCGTAGCCGTGTCGCTGCCGACACCGCCTTCATCGTCGGTAACCGTAACAATCACGACGTAGACGCCGTTGTCGGCATATACGTTGTCGAATGCAAATGTCTTGTCAGTATTCAGCGGCAGCGCCTGTGGTCCGCTGCCGTCACCGTAATCGACGGTTGCCGTCCAGGTGTCGGCATCGGGATCGATAAACAACCCCGTACTCGTAAACGTGTCTCCCTCGTCGATACTGGTGTCCGGGCCCGCGTCGACTGCCGGCTCGGTATTCGGCACGACTTGTATAAAAACTGTCGTCGTGTCCGGATCCGAATCGAGCTGACCGTCATTGACGATCAACTGTGCGACGAACAAACCATCGATATCGGCCACGAAGCTTGCAGTGATGAAGCTCGGGTCATCGAACGATGCTGTGCTGCCTGTCGGAACGGAGGTGAATGACCAGGCGAATGTCAGGCCGTCGCCATCGGCATCGAACGAGCCTGAACCGTCGACCTGCACGGTGTCACCAACCTGCGCGACCTGATCCGGACCCGCATCGGCGACTGGCCGGGTATTTTCGGTCGTCACGACCACCGTATCCGGCGGACTGTCGACCGCCCCGTCGTTGACGACGAGTTGCGCGACGTAAGTGCCCGCCTCATCAGCCACGAACGTTGGCGTGACCGAGGTCGAATCGTCGAACGCAGCCGAACTTCCGGCCGGTACCGCCGTCAGTGCCCAGCTGTAAGACAGTGCATCGCCGTCGGCGTCGAAGGAGCCGCTACCGTCGAGGTTGACCGTCGCGAACAACGGTACCGATTGGTCGGGCCCGGCGTCCGCCACCGGCGACGTATTGAGGGTTGTAACGACCACCGTGTCCGGGAAACTGCCCGCCTCGCCGTCGTCGACGATGAGTTCGGCGACGTAGGTCCCGGCCACGTCGACAACGAATTCGGGCATTACGGCGCCCGGATCAGACAATGCTGCTGCACTGCCGGCTGGCACGGACGACAATGTCCAGAAAAACGTCAGCGCGTCACCGTCGACGTCGAACGAACCCGCTCCGTCGAGCGTGACCGTATCGCCGACGAACGCCGACTGGTCGGGACCCGCATCGGCGACTGGTGCTGTGTTGGCAGGCACCGTTACGACCACGACATCGTCGGGTGCACTGTCGGCGGTGCCATCATTGACAACCAGTTCGATAATGTAATCACCGGCCTGGTCGGGTACGAAGGTCGGCATGACGGCGGCCGGATCGCTGAGCGTCGCGGCACTGCCTGTCGGCGCTAGTACGATCTGCCAGCTGAATGTCAGGGGGTCACCGTCCGCGTCGAACGAACCCGAGCCGTCCAGCGTCACGGTGTCGCCAATGTTGGCCGTGCTGTCCGGTCCGGCATCGGACACCGGTGGCGTGTTCGCGGCCGGTTCCTCACAGCCGGGAAGCGTGCACTGCAGGACGCAGGCGCGGGCATCGAGCACCGTGATGAAGCCGTCGCCGTCGGCGTCGCGCGGATCATCCGGGCCGCTCGCCAGCGTGTTGCGCGCGGCGAGAATCAGACCGATGTCATTGATATCGACGTCGCCGTCGACGTCGACGTCGCACACCTGGCTCTGCGCCCGAACCTGTCCCGACACAGCTAGAAAAACAAGAATTGGGAGGAAACGCAGGATCTTTAGCATCGCTCTCTCCAGACTGAACTGTGCAAGAGTCCATTCCGGAGTAGCGGCACTCCCTGCCAAGGGGTAAACGCTCCGCCTCGAAAGCGACCGTCGAATCAGCCGGGCTGGCGACGATCGATTATTCTTGTTGCCCGTTCGCGAAAATTGCCCTGCGTCGAACAATCATTGCCAGCAACCCTGTCAGCAGCAGCAGCAAAGAACCGGGCTCGGGCACCTGCGCGACGGGTACGACCGTGATGCTACCCGTACCGGGCTCCAGGACCGCCAAAGGAATGCCGAGTTCGTCACCCAGCAGATTGAACGGCGAGCTCTGGCCGAGGATATTGCCGGTGAAGCTCAGGTCACTGGTGCCTATGGAGATGGCATCGAAGATGAGTGTGGCGAGCACCACAGGAGCTATGCCGTCCTGCAGGTTGCCGAGCGGTGTGAACGGTGACGCCGCTTCGAACATCTCCACCGTGCCGGCCCCGGCGAAGAAACCACGGCAGGAGAACAGCGCACAGATGAACGGGTCATCGTTCAACGACGATC
>JAOTVR010000103.1 GCA_029863305.1 Gammaproteobacteria bacterium
GAGGCGCATCGTTGCTTTGTCATAAGCACTCTCCGGCCGCA
Organism: Gammaproteobacteria bacterium; assembly: GCA_029863305.1. Classification (GTDB taxonomy): domain Bacteria; phylum Pseudomonadota; class Gammaproteobacteria; order Steroidobacterales; family Woeseiaceae; genus UBA1847. The sequence goes on from JAOTVR010000103.1 coordinate 42, forward strand.
ACGGTGGCTGCGGAAATGCATCATCCAGATATTCAAGAATGACCTGAGATTCGCGTATGGCTCTGCCGTCGTGAACAAGGGTCGGGACTATGCCGCGCGGATTGATCCTCAGGTATTCCGGCGAAAAGTGCTCACGCTTCGCAACAGATGTGTCGAGATGATGGCTTTTCCACTCTAGTTGTTTTTCAGCCAGTGCAATCCTGACTTTCTGCGCCGCGGTCGAGTGGTCGTAGTGATAAAGTTCCAGCATTGGTTTATGGTATCCGATCCCCGGGCATTCTCGCTAACAGATGACTGCAATCCACACCGGGCGAATGGCAATTTACTGCGAACTCTGAGCTGCCGGACGAGCAAGACCATGCCAACGCAAGCCACAACTTCCGGTGCGATGCTGCAATTCGCCCGCCTGGATGACAGCATTGTCGACGCTTTGGGCATTGATCCCGAGAACCTGCCGCTGGAAGACAATCTCGTTTACAGAGGCAACGATTTCGCGCGCGCCAGCCTGGCTGTCAGCTCGATATCCGAAGCGCGCACGTTTGAAGCCTTGTCCGACAGGCCGATACCATTCATCGAGATTCGCCGTGCCCGACTCAAGTATTCTGAAATCGGACTGACGATCAACAACGTCGAGACCCGGATGAGAACGCCGGCGCGGGTCAACTACTATTCACTGGCGATTCCGCTATCGGGTAGTCAGCTCGTCGACACTGAATCCGGCAAGGTCGAAACGAGACCACCGTTCGCACGTCTGAGCTCGGCCGGCTCCGTGTACGATATCAGGCGATCAGCAAACTACGTGGCGATTATCGCCAGCCTGTCCGTTGCGGGTTTCGAGCATTTTGTCGGCGACAAGATCGACTTCCTGATTCCACCGGAGAAGTCTTTTAGTCTGATGCTGGACTTGTCCGCTGAGCGGTTTGCCGTGTTCGCGTCGATACTCGGCGCGCTGTGCAAGGCGCTTGGCGAAAGAGGCAGCGATAATCCGCAGCGCGACAGCGTCATTACCCGCCTGGAGGAGGCGCTGTGGTTCGCTTTTGCCGACGCCTGCCCCGAGTTATACAGAGAGTACGAAGAAGCGCGACGAGTGGGCCCGGTTTCCGCTGTTGCCAGCCGCGTTACATCGTATATCGAAGCAAACGTGCACCGGGACGTCACGCTTGCCGATCTTGTCGAGGTCTCCGGCATGTCCGCCAGGACACTGTACTCACGCTTCAGCCAGGCTTATGGATCAGGGCCGATGGCGTACCTGAAGCGCGTGAAGCTGGGACGATGCAGGGAGGATTTGCTCGCAGCCAGTCCCGACAAATGCTATGTCGGCGACATCGCAGCGAATTGGGGCTTCTATCATCTCAGCAGCTTTGCGCGCGACTATCGACGGGAATTTGGCGAGCTCCCGTCGGAGTCGCTGAAGCGCGGTAAATAGGGCTTGCCGCCAAGCCGGCCGTCGTGCCGATGGTCAGGTGACCGACCGTTCTGCATGTTGTTCGGGCTTGCATCGCCAGTTTCCTGTGTGTTACGGTTTGTGGCGAGTGCAAACGTTTGCACCGTTGCACCAAGAAAGGGGGGGCAAGTCAGGCGGAGTATCAATCGGGCAGACCTGAAATCATCGTACGACCAAACGACAGCAAGACCTGAATCCGCCAGGACAATGTTCTGAGTAAGCACAGAGGACCGATTTATTCGCAGGTAACGGAATGAATTAATCACTTGAGGCGGATAGCAATGAACAGCGATAAATTAACCAGATTCAAACAATATTCTTGCGGCGGCACCGCGTTTCTTGCAACCGTGCTGTTGTTTTCCTCGGGGACGGCCGTAGCCCAGGAAGATTCGAGAAGCGGCTCGGCCGAGACGCTGCTGGACGAGATCACGGTATCGGCACGCCGGCGCGAGGAACGATTACTCGATCAGCCAATGTCCATCGCCGCCATCACCGGCGAGCAAATGCAGGTGCAGGGCATTTACAGTATCGATCAGGCCAGCAAGTTCGTGCCTAACGTCACGCTGACCAATGATGACCGTGCCAACAATACCCGTGTCGTGATTCGCGGTATTGGCGGCGGTTTTCCGGATCCGGTTTTCGTCTTTGGCTCCGGCATGTATGTCGACGGCCACTACATTCCGACGTCACTGGGTGGCTACATGAGCACGGTCGACATCGAACGCATCGAATTGTTGCGTGGTCCGCAGGGAACTCTGTTCGGCAAGAACGTGACGGGTGGTCTTGTCAACATCATCTCCACCAAGCCGAAACCGGAATTCGATTCCAGCGTCACGTTGCGTTTGGGCGAAGACGGCGAACAAGCCATCCGCGGCATGGTTAACGTGCCGTTCAGTGACACTGTTTTCGGCCGCTTCAGCGTCGCGTCGGAAGAATTTGACGGTTATTACTACAACCAGAACCTGAACATCGATTCCGGTTTCAAGGACACGAAAGCGGCGCGTGCCGCGATCAGGGTCCAGCCAAATGCGAACTGGACGGTAGACGCATCATTATCCATCTCGAGGAAAGAAGACGACAACACGGGCGGGCAGTGTCAGAACACAGATCGTGATGCGCCGCAGTGGGGCGGTGGCACTGGTAACCTGGAGCGTCGGCTGTACACCGGAGCCAGGGAGGACTTCTGGGCTATCTGCGACGCAGATGTTGCGGCGGGAGACTTCGTGCATTCCTCGGACAAGATCACCTTCTCCGACGTTGATGAGGAGATCTTCCAGCTGGGCGTCGTATGGGATTCCGACGGTCCTGCCGGGCAGATGGAAAATGCGACCGTCAGTTTCAAGGCATCCTACCGCGACATGCAGTACAACTATTTTGCGGATCGCGATTACAGCTCGTGGCCTATCGATAGTATCGGTACTGGCTCGACAAAGGGGCAGAACAACGAAACCTACGGCTTTGAACTGTTGTTCGAGGGCCAGGCGAATGACCGGCTGCATTTCACAGCGGGCGTGAACTACTTCGACGAAACCGCATTCAACGGATCGGACACTTGTTATGACCTGTTCGTGGGTAATGGCGCGAGTGGCAGCGTTACCTGCGTGGATACCGGCCTGCACTTCGAACTGGTGCCGGATAATCCTACCGGTGCCGACATCGATCCTTCCCAGGATCCCGACTTGTGGCCGAACGCACCGCGAATTAACGCCGGCGGCCCGGGGCCATTCGGCGGCGAGGTTAGCGTCTGGAACAAGTCCACCGGAATATTCGGCCACCTGACCTACGACATCAACGACCAGTGGACGCTGGACGTTGGTGCGCGCTGGACCGAGGATGACCGCGAATTCCACAATTTCGAGTTCGCCAGCACCGGCTGCGACATCAGCGTCGATCCGCGGAATATGTGCGACTACACGTTGCCGGTCGATATCGATTGGGTTAACGACTCGGGCTTTTTCAATCAGGCAGCCGACAAATTTTCGGAAGTCACGCCGATGCTGAGCCTGACTCGCAACCTGTCCTCGGGCGACACGCTGCACAGCGGCATGTTCTATTTCCTTTATTCCGAAGGTTTCCTCACCGGAGGTTTCAACACCGAGGTCAACGCCAACCTGCCGTCCGGCGGCCCGGACCTGAGCTACGGACCGGAACAGGTAAGAAACTACGAGATCGGCTTCAAAGGTCAGTTCATGGACGGCAACGTGCAAATCATGGCCGATGTGTTCTACATGGACTATACGGATCAGCAGAAATCTTTCGAACTGGCCAATCCCAATGGCATATTTGGCAGCGAAGACCCGGTTGAGCTGGTCACGAATATCGCTGATTCGTCCATTAGCGGATTCGAGCTCGAGTTGCGTGGAGCCTTCTGGGACGGCGGCTTCGTGTCGCTCGACGTGGGATACATCAAGAATGAGTACGATGAATACACCTATGAAGATCCGACCAGCCCGGGCACGATCATCGACAGGACCGACTTCCTGATAAATGACTTTACCCCGGACATGACGATCAACCTGGCCGTTGAGCATGAGTTCGAGCTCGGCGGAGGCGCGACAATCACGCCGCGGCTCAACATGAACTGGCAGGATGAGTATGAATGGGCGGCAGAAACAGGCGACTGGCCCAAGAATGCGCCGCCTTCGGGTTGTCACCAGGATTCCTTTGCAGTATTTGATGCGCGCGTGACGTACAAGCCGGCAGATGGCGACTGGCAGTTGGCGGCCTTTGGCGGCAATATCACCGACGAGCGGTACATCGAGTTCTGTGAAGCTGACCGCAACGTGTGGCTCTGGAGACTCGGCCGGCCGGCCTGGTACGGTATCGAGTTCTCGGCGCACTTCGGCAGATAAATCCAGCATCGCCTGCAGTTAGTGCAGACCAGGAGCGCGGCACCTTGCAAGAGGTGCCGCGTTTTTTTATTGCGCTTCAGTCAGTAGTCTCCTCTTCCGCGGCGATCAGGCGCATGACTTCTTCGGCCGCTCTGCTGACTTCTTCTCGCGTAATACGCTCCGCCAGGTCCCCGTCTCCACTCTCGATGGCGGACACCAGAAGGCTCAGATTATTGACACTTTCACTCAGGCGCTCGTGTGCGCGCTTCGGGTGGGTCAGACCGACGGCGCGCCAGCGCCAGATCCGCGCCTGAACCATGGCCAGAAGTGACGCCAGCGTTTCGCTCGAACCGCCACTGTAAAGGACGTCGTAAAAGCGGGTCTTTGCAGCCAGTGCCTGGTCCCCATCGGTCCCGCGATAGGCTTGCCGAACCGCATCGAGCGCCTCCCGCAACGCTTGTGCGGCAGCCGCATCACCGGTTTCCGCGAAAAACCGCGCTGCCAGTCCTTCCAGAACGGCACGAATCCGGTAAAGATCTTCGGCCTCCGCAGCGCTGAGTTCCCGCACGACCGGCCCCTTGTTGGGGATGATCTCGATGAGCCCCTCAGCCTCGAGCTGGCGCAAGGCTTCGCGAATCACGGTACGCGATACCCCGGTCATTTCGATGAGTTCTCGTTCGATCAGCCGTTGTCCGGGCGCGAGACCGCCTGAAACGATGGAGCGGCGCAGTGCCTCCAGCACCTGTTGGCGAAGTGGCGCCGCGCGCTTTTCGATCCTGACGATCCCGGGGCTTTGCGGAGGGTTCATTGCTGGATTGTATTACGGTAATATCGTATGATCAAACTTCCGAAATCGATGATTGATCAACAGGAGATCGACAGCGTGAGTTCAGATCCAGTGAAAGTCGGCATCGTCGGCCTCGGCCGTTGGGCCAGAGTGCTGACGCGGGCCGCGAAGAAGTCCGAGAAATTCGAAATTGTCGCCGGCTACAGCCGTTCCGAAGCGAAGCGTCTGGCATTTCAGCAAGACTGTGATGTCGCCAGCGCCGAGAGCATGGAAGACTTGCTGGCCAACCCCGAGATCAAGGGCGTGATTCTTACGGTACCCAACGAGCAGCACCTGCCGGTCGCCGAACAGGTTGCCAGGGCCGGGAAACATATCTATACGGAAAAACCCATAGCGAATACGCTGGAGAACGGCCTGCAGATCGAGGCTTTGCAGAATCGTTATGGCGTTCAGGTAATGGTTGGTCACAGCGCCCGGCTGCTGAAGGGAACGCGCATGATCAAGGACGCGATCAACAGTGGCGAGTTGGGCCGGGTATCGCTGATCGAAGCAAACTTCTCGAATGAGAGAGCACTTGAGCTGACGCCGGAGACATGGCGCTGGTACAGGGACAAGGCGCCAGGCGGGCCGTTGTCACAACTTGCGACACATCAGTTTGATGCGCTGCATTTTCTGGGTGGCGAGATTGAAGAAGTGTCATCGATGGCGGCCAAGCTGTCGCCGGTCGGAGCGGAGGTGGATGATCAATCACTTACGTTGATGCGCTTCACAAGCGGTGCTGTTGCCTACATCGGCTCGTGCTGGACGTCGCCCGGAATCTACTCCATTCGAGTATTCGGCCAAAAGGGACTGATGCACTACGAGTTGGATTTCAGCACCTGGGATACGCCCGATCAACTTCACGAAACCTCTGAGCTGTATATCCAGCGTGGCAAGGACGGTTTCAGTAAACGCGAAATATTGAGCATTCCTCCGGGCGATATGTTTCAGGACGAATTGGAAATGTTTGCCGAAGTTTGCGCCACTGGAAATTCATGTGAGCTGAGTGCGAGTAGCGGCAACGTGGCGTTGGCGGTAGTCTATGCAGCGCTTCGCTCGATCGACAATAACGGCGCCTGCGTGAAGATGAAGGACATATTCGACACAGCCCGTGCCAACATCGCAGCATCCCAGGCAGATTCCAAATGACAACACTTTCCAGTCGTTATTTTATCGATCTCACCCAGCCTGAGATTGCCGCGCAATTGCAGGACAACCCACTCGTGATCCTGCCAGCCGGAAGCGTCGAACAACATGGGCCGCATCTGCCAACCGGAACGGACATCTATGCGGCGAATGTCATCAGTCACGCCGTAGCGGAGCGAATGAACGGCCTGGTTTTGCCTGGAGGACCGCTTGGTGTCACTCCGATGCACATGCCCTTTGAAGGAACAATTACGCTGACGCCGGAAACCTATATGCGTGTCGTAACGGAAACCTGCGTTTCAACGGCCCGCCATGGCGCGAAGTACCTGCTGATTCTGAACTGGCACGAGGGCAACAGCGCATCGCTGTCCATTGCCGCTGAAGCATTGCATCGTGAACACGGCATGACGGTACTGACTGTGCACGCTTGTTACGTGGCAGCGGACCTTTGGGGAGAGGATTGTGGAGGCCTGACTCATGGCGGTGAAATCGAAGCCCTGGCCGTGCTGGCCCACCAGCCGGATCTTGTGCACCTCGATCGTATCGACTATTCATCGGACCACAAGCACGGTCTGATTATGGATAAATTGCGCCGAACGCGCAGTTATCAGCCTGTACTGACCGATATCAGATCTATCGCGCCGACCGGATGGTATGGAAGCCCGGAACACGCGACGGCGGAAAAAGGCCTGCGGATGCTGGACGATATTGCGGATGCAATCGCGGCTGAGGCGACCAGGACCTTTGAGAGCCTTGACGAAATCTTGCCAGGCGTCGCCGAGATCAAACACTTGCGGGGCGTGGGCTGACAGGCGCAATCTGAATATGGTGAAGATCATTCATCCAGGTGAAGCCAGGGACCTCAACCTGCCGGGTCGCAGGTCACTCGAGATTGTTTCGCAGGAGGTCGGGTCGGCCGCGGTAACGCTGAGACTGGTCGAGATACCCGTTCCGACGCCCGGCGAATCGCCGCGCAAGCCACATCGTCATACCGACTTTGAAGAATGTATGTACGTCTTGTCGGGCGAGGGCATGACCTCTACGGCGAACGGCGAGTCCGCCGTTGCCGCTGGAGACACGATTCTCGTTCCTGCGGGTGAACCGCACGTTACCCGTAATACGGGTAGCGAGCCATTACGAATGTTGTGCTTCTTCCCAACCGCTAACTGCAGCGAGCAAAAATAGTGAGTGTTGTTGTCTGTTTGCGTCCAAAAGACGATTTCCTCAATGTAGGCATCACGCCGCCCGAGTCCTTGTCCATCGGATACATGTCACCGACCGATAATGATCTGGCACAACATCTTGCTGCCGCGCGAGCGCTGGTGATTCCCGCAGTCGGCCCGAAGTTGCCAGTCGAATTATTCGACGAAAGCCACGTCGAACTGATCCAGGTCACCGGTGCTGGCATCGACCGGCTTGATGCAGATGCGATGAAAGCAAAAGGAATCGCAGTTGCGAATGTCCCTGGCGGATCAAGTGCAGCGATTGCTGAATATGCAGTGTCGAGTGCATTGGCGCTGCTGCGGCGAACATTTTGGGCGGATGGTGAATTACGTAAAGGTCTCTACGTCGAAGCGCGCCGCCGCATGGTATCAGAACATCTGTCAGGGCTCGAAGGCTTGACAGTCGGAGTGGTCGGACTTGGTGTTATCGGTCTGACTGTGGCGCAATCATTCCACGGCATGGGTAGTCGCATCGTTTATCATGATCCGGCGCCTCAGGCTGCGGTCAATCAATTCGACGCAGTTGCGCTGCCGCTTGACGAGCTGCTCGAGAGCTCGGACATCGTTACCTTGCACGTGCCGCTGTTGCCGTCGACCGAATCGATGATTGGTCAACGTGAGCTGGGCCTAATGAAAGCCGGCGCGATTCTTATCAACGCCGCCCGCGGCGGCATTGTTGACGAGGCCGCCCTGGTTCAATGCCTGGCGAGCGGTCACTTGGGAGGTGCAGCGGTAGACGTTTTCTCGAGCGAGCCGCCGCTGGCGGACAATCCGCTGTTCTCGATGAGCGCTGAGGCCAGCCGGCGCGTGCTGCTGACGCCTCATATCGCGGGTGTCACGCGGCAATCATGGGCTTTCTTGTTTCGCTCGGCGTGGGAGAATGTCGAACGAGTTTTGATGCGGGGAGAGCCACCCGCCAATCAGGTACTTTAACTCACAGCGTGCAGCTTGCTCGTGGCAAGCCGATACCGCCAGGAACCGGACCATGGATATGAAAACGTTGATTCGTTGTTTGCTCACGGCCTTCGTGATCGTGGGGTGTGCGCCGGCCGATCAAGACGCAGGTGAAGAAAAGGGCTATTACGCGGGCAAGACAGTGTTCGTTTATGTCGGGCGACCGCCCGGCAGCGGTGCCGATCTCGCCGTGCGCTCGTTTGTGCGATTCTGGCAAAAGCATATCCCGGGCGAACCGACCATGGTGGTCAAAAACGTGCCCGGCGGCGGCGGCTCCCGCGTGTGGAATCTCGGTTGGGATAACAAGAAGCGCGACGGTCTCGAAATCTTCTTTTCTCCGGTTTCCAGCACGGCTGTCATTGTGCGGCAACCGGGTCTGCGCGCCGACTTGTCAGAGATGCCGCTGATCGGTGCAATGATGAGTCCGAACCTGACGTATGCACGCACTGACCGATTGAAGAATGCACAAGATCTGCCGAATGTCAGCGGCCTGAGATTCGGCGGTCAGGCGCCGGCGCACCGCTTTAGCATTCTGGGGCGCCTGGCACTGGATATTCTGGAGGTCGACTACCTGAATGTGACAGGATTTGGCGGCGCCAGCGACGTATTTAACGCAATGCGCCGCAAAGAGGTCGATATTCAAACAGCCCCTCTGAATTTTTATCGCTTTACGGTCGAGCCGAACCTGGTCGAGAGCGGCGAAGTGGTACCCCTCTGGTACAACCCCCTCACGAACGAACTGGGGGAATACATCCCCTTAACGGCTGCCGGGGATATTCCCAGCTTTGACGAGTATTACCTGTCCGTCAAAGGCGAGCCACCTTCAGGGGAGCTGTTCGAAATATACAGATGGCTGTTGCCAAACGTGAACGGCATCGTCTATGCGGCTGTTTTGCCGCCAGGTTCGCCAGAAACGGCTGCACAAATCCTGCGCGACAGTTTTTCCAGTGTTACCAGGGACGAGGAATACCAGCTCGAAGAGCAAAAAATCTTCGGTTTTAATTTGCCCATCGTCACTGCGGAGCAGGGCGAACATATGCTAAACACCATGACCCACGCCCCCGAACATATTAGAAACTTTCTTGAAGAGTACATCCGGCAGGAGAACTAGCATCCGGCTGCGTGGCGAAACAAGAGCATGCGAACCAGACGGCCGTGAATTGCGCAAGGTTCGACTGACGTGATCGACGGCGTTCTGGCAGGTCTGCTGCTGGTCTTTAGCTGGCCGACCATCGGCTATCTGTTTCTCGGTGTCTTTGTTGGCATGTGGGTTGGTGCGGTGCCCGGTTTGGGCGGTGTCGTGGGCCTGGTGTTGCTGCTTCCATTTACATACAGCATGGAGCCCGTGCCGGCGTTCGCCCTGCTAATGGGGCTGTATGCCGTGACATCCACCAGCGATACGATCTCGGCGATCATGCTGGGCATCCCAGGCAGCGTCGCCTCGCAAGCGACCATCCTTGATGGCTATCCACTTGCAAAGAAAGGTCAGGCTGCGCGTGCTTTTGGCGCGGCCTTTACCGTCTCGGCGTTCGGCGGAGTATTCGGCGCCCTGCTCATGGCAGTCTCGATTCCTTTTATTCTGCCGATCATATTCGCTTTCGGTCTGCCAGAGTTTTTGATGCTGGCCTTGCTTGGACTTACGATGGTCAGCGTATTGTCCGGCGGGTCCATTGCCAGGGGCCTTTCCGTTGCGGCGCTTGGCTTGCTCTTGACGACGGTCGGATACGCTGAAGCAACGGTCATTCCCAGATTTCATCTGGGTACGGATTACCTGCTCGATGGTCTGTCGATTGTCCCGATCGCCCTGGGTTTGTTCGGCATCCCGGAACTGTTGGAGATGGCGGTAAAGAACACGTCCATTTCCCGTGTGGACATGTCCAATGTCCGGGATCGCGGCATGCGGCGCGGAATCAAGGACGTGTTTAAGCACCGCTGGCTGGCACTGCGCTCTTCGCTGGTCGGCGTTTATGTCGGTATTCTGCCCGGGCTCGGCGGCGCCATCGTCGACTGGATCGCTTACGGTCATGCGGTGCAGAGTGCGCGGGACAAATCGAAGTTCGGCCACGGTGATATTCGCGGCGTCATAGCACCGGAAGCGGCCAATAATTCTTCCAGAGCGGGAGCACTTATCCCGACAGTTGCATTCGGCATACCCGGTAGTCCGGGCGCGGCCATTCTTCTGAGTGCCCTGGTGATAAAGGGGTTGCAGCCCGGTCCCGACATGCTGACAGTGAATCTGGACCTGACCTTCAGCATGGTCTGGGATATCGCGCTCGCCAACATTTTGGCGGCGGGATTACTGATGCTGCTCAGCCGGCAAATCGGAAAAGTCGCATTTCTACCGGCACATTCGGTCGTTCCGGGCGTGATGGTGGTGCTACTTATGGGTGCCTGGGTGGCAACCAGTTCGATGGGCGACTGGTGGACCTGTCTCGCCATGGGCGCGCTGGGCTATGCGATGAAACAGGGCGGCTGGCCGAGACCGCCACTAATCCTGGCCTTTGTTCTTGGCACACTGATCGAGAACAACTACCAGCTCACGATGCAGGTTTACGACGGGCTGAGTTGGATGTATCAGAGGCCTATCGTTATCTGCATCGAAATCGCGATCGTGGTTACTATCGTGCTCGCTGCGCGTGGTGTTACTCAGCCAAAACCGATGCGGGTCACACAAACTGATAACGCGGATTCTGCAAAGTCACTGATGTCGCTGAGTCTGGCCACTGCGCTCTTGGCGCTTTTCGTTTGGGCCTATCTAAGTGCTCAGGGCTTCGATGACAAGGACGCCGCCCAGTTTCCGGTGACGATACTGACTGCAGGCATCCCGCTGCTGATGTTTGTTTTCATTCAGGACGGCCGCAACTGTTTCCACGGCATCCGTGCATGCGGTGGTGTCGGCGCTGCCTTACACCTGGCGAGTCAACGATGGGAGTTGTGGGGCAGCCTCAGGTTCTTTGCCCTCGTGCTTGCAGCGGTGGCGATGACCTATGCCGCCGGCCAGCAGCTTGCACTACCCCTGTTTGTTGCCCTCTATTTGCGTAGTTGGGCCAGATTTGGCTGGCCGGCCAGTCTGGCCTATGCCGCGGCAAGCTGGCTGTTGATCTGGGGCCTGTATACCAAGGCTCTGAAGATGCACCTGTACCCGTCGCTATTGTTCGGCTGACAAACAGCAGCCCTGGCCGCGCACAGCGTGCAACAGTAGCGGGCCCCGTGCACCTTTCGACCGGTTTGTGCAAACGTTTGCGCAAAATGACGCTCCACAGGTACTATAGGCGAGGCAACCATCCCTTGATTCTGTGTTCGCCGGGGAGGCGACTGACGGAGACGCTATCGTGATTCATCAATTTCTACATGGCCGCAAGGCCGCCTTGCTGCTTGGCGCAGCCTTGATCGGCGTCACGGCCTGTCAAGCGGACACCGAAACACCGAGCACTGTGAGCCAAAACATCGATCCCGGCCGGGTGATCGTTACCGAAGCGGTCGAGGGTTCGGACATTCCTGTTCACTACGCGTATGTCGAGACCATCGATGGGCTGTATACGCCGATTGCAATTCGCAAGCCGGACGGCGCGGGTCCGTTCCCGATAGTCTTGTTCGCCTCCGGCAACGGCGGCGGCGGCATGGCCTGGTTGCGTGACGCAACGATGAACCGCAGCTGGACGCAGGAGCAGTTCGTCGAGGCAGGTTATGCAGTTGCCTGGATGCGCTACCGGGCCGAGGTCGAACTGGCGTACCACAAGTACGGCGAGCTCGTACAGGACGTGCGCCAGGGCCGCCAACTGCTGAACCGCGGTCCGCTCGAGTATGAAGACGTGATCTCCGTCATCGAGTACGTCAAGACATTGCCGTATGTCGATGCTGACCGGGTCGGCTACATGGGGATGAGCCACGGCGGCGAAATGGCACTGAAGATCACGTCGGAATACGACGGTCTGAAGGCGGCCATCGCAAGTGAGCCGGCAAGCCATGAGTTTCTTGCGCTCACACCGGATGATACGGCGCACGTAAATCCCGACAGCGGTCTACGCGATATCGAGAGCATGCTGATGCGGGAAACCGAGAAGGTTCGCAAGCGCATCGATCTCGATGTTGCACTGGAACGTATCAGCACGATCGACACACCCATTCTGGTGCAGGGCCGCAACACCGATGAGCTGCAGGGGATCTTCAGAATCAGCTACGAGTTGCTGGACGAATCGGGCAAGGACGCCGAATGGAAGACCTATGAGCACGATGTTCATGGTTTCGTCTATGTGCAGCGCAACGACGAGGGCACGTATGCGCCCGATCCGGTACAGCTCGACATCGTTCGCGACAGCATTGCCTTTTTTGATCGGCATATGAAGCACTGAGCGTTGCCACTCATCGTCGAAGCCGGCCGGCTGTATTGGTGACCGATTCGAAACCGGAAAAATCCGTTTATCAGCGTCTGCTGCTGCCCATATACGCGCCGACCCTGCTCAATTCTTTGAGTCTGAATGCCTTCCTGGTGCTGATGCCGTTATACGCACTGGAGACGGGCGGAGGTGCTGCTTTTGCGGCCCTCCTGATTGGTTTGCGTGGCATCGGTATGCTCTTGTTCGATTTGCCCGTAGGCATCCTGCTTTCGCGTCTGGGCGACAAGCGGGTTCTGATTCTCGGGCTCCTCGCCATGATGATCAGTGCGGTGTTGTTTGCCCTGGCGAATGCTCGCTGGGCAATGAGCATAGCGGCCATCGTTTCGGGTATGGGATTCGCGGCCTGGATGATCGGCCGGCAATCCTACATTACGGACTCGAGCAACGTTGGCGAACGTGGGCGCGCCATGACCATGATGGCGGGCACAATGCGGCTC
>JAOTVR010000020.1 GCA_029863305.1 Gammaproteobacteria bacterium
CGTGATTTCCTGAAAGGTTACTCGGTGACAGGGTCCGAATTCCGAGAGCAACTTCTTCAGGTGCCAGGCAATGAGCTCCCCTTCCCGATCAGGGTCGGCAGCCAGATAAAACGCGACCGAATCGTGCTTGGCGGCCTCATCCTTAATTACTTGAACGGCAGCCTCGCCACGTTCGGTCCAGAACCACGGCGGGGTTGGCAGCTCACCGGGTCGGTTTGACCAGTAGGCCTTCTTAACTTCCTTTGGCGGATGGAGGTTACGGTCTACGGGTAGGCGCTCCACGTGGCCGCCAGTTGGAAACACACGCCATTCATTCTGCCCCAGATGTTTGAGGAGGGTCTTGCACTTGGCTTTGGATTCGACGATCAGAATGTTCATGGGCAGACTGTATCAAAGTTTTAACGGGCTGCATGGTAGCGGCCGATCTCCTTGGAATGTAAGCATGCTACGTTTTTGATTCCCCCAAGTTCCGAAGACACGTTCAAGCCAAAATGGGCAATGCATCCTTAGTAACCTCAGAATTCCTAGGCTCCCAGGCCTAGTTGGCCCGGGCTGACATCTGCCTGCGTAAATGAGATGACGATACTGATTTCCACACTCTGATCGAAGGCCCACATCCGGGGCGTGATTTCAACCTGCGACTCTGATTGGGAAGCGGATTTCACCGACTGTCAGGCAGCGGATTCAACCTCGACGTCCCAGCCGGGAAACAGCAGAACAGCAGGATGACACTTCAATGCCCTCGCCAATGTCTTGGCCCTTTCCACGCCCAAACTGACACGGTCGTTGTCGATCACCGAAATCGTGGATTGCGAAATTCCACAAGTGTCGGCCAGATCATTCTGGCTCAACTCCTGGAACTCGCGGAGGATTCGGACTGACTCGCCAACGGAAACTTCGATGTGGCGTTTCGCCGGGCTGAACTCCTTCATGTCTACTTCCTCCGATAATCGTGTGCCATCAGGTCAATGACCATAACAAGCAATCGTTCGTTCTCGACCTTGTAAATGACCCTGCATTGTTCCCCCAAACGCGACGAACGGTGACCCTTCCATTCGCCCCGAAGGGGCTCATCGTTGAACCCGCGATTCGGGTGGCCAACTCAGCGACGCTAATTGGGAAGCTGATGTTCTGCCGTTGAACGACACTCGCTTTTCAGGGAGTTACGCCTCACTCAGGTCTGGCTGAGTATAAAAGTGAGAGTGGTCGCGTTCTAGGCACGCCCTGCCCGGAAATGCAGCCGTGAATTTGCGGCGGCGTCTGACAATCATTTGAGTCGTCGGGTGATCGGCAAAGTCCCGTTCGGCAACCCGAGCGGCCGTCTCTTGGCGCATCTTACATAAGCCGGAAAATCGGAATGACAATCAATTGCCATTTCTACTAGAATCGCGCAACGTGAATGAACCGTGTTCGTTGTCCGCAATAGTAACAACTAACTTTGGACAGGTCCGGCTGCAACCCCATCGCCAGTTCCATCCCTCATGTTGGTTCGCGGCATCTTGCGGTCACAAAGCATAAGGAATTGCATAAATGAAGAATTTGATCAAAGCGTGTTTAACGATTTTCACAAGAATCAGATCGCGAAATGTGTGTTTGGCGATCGCGGCCTGCTTGCTGCTGCCAATCGCTGCGAATGCCGGCCAGGTGGCCTACGACTATGTCGGCGAGGGATATGAAAATTCACCAAATTCACCCTGGAGTATCAACGGCTCGTTCGTTCTGGACGAGGCTGATGTCGTTCCCGGCACCAATCTCGTATCGAAAATCGTAAGCTGGGAGTTCAGCTGGACGAACGGGACCGATACCTATTCGACTTCCTCGGAGGTAAGCAATTTAGCGCCTGATGGCGTAGGTGAATTCTACTTCATCGTTGACGATCAACTCGCTGTAGATGGAGTGGCTCTGGAAAACGACGCGGGTCCGACAAGACACCCGCTTTTTGGTTTCGAATTTGACGGGCTCGTATGGAATGCCTCGACGGGTGAATACAGCTGTTGCGTGCAAGGACAAGGCAGCTTTTCCGGGCCACGCACAATCGAAGACACTGTCGCAAGACCGAGGCACTTCAAGACTCTCGACCTGTCCAGCATCGTCAATTCGGACTTGGCCGATACTCCGCTGGGCGACTTTTTCGCACGAACCGGCGCAATCAGCTTAGGTGACATTCCCTTCCATTTGACCAACGGTGGCAACGGGAATGCGTGGGCTGTTGAGGGACTTCAGGTCAGTCCTGATGGAATAATCTCGAATCCTTATGCCATCTTCTCGATATCCGGGTTGAGTATCCGAGGTGCGACGAAAATGTACGCCGTCATAAACTCGGCGTTCGGCATCTGTGATGTTCCTGTCGGCTCGATCGGGGTGACCGGAGTAGAATTCGAATTGATCGAAGGCAAGAATATTCGCAACTGGCTTGAGGGGCCCTTCTGTAATACTCAAACGGACGCGGTCTATACCGCTGATTTCGATTTCCTCGGCAGTGGTGATATACCGCCGGGCCGGGCGCGATTCGATGTTTACGAATTCGATTTGTCCGGGCTGCCCGGGCCGATCAATGAGTTCACATTTGAGAATTATGGCGAGTTTTTCATTTTGGGCGCCCCGTTCCTCATCGCGGTAACCTTTGAAATAGAAGCCACCCCGGGCGTCGTACACTCGGTGCACGTCGGCGGTCCCGACGCCTGCGCGGCATTCGGGAGGCCACCTGGATGTGATGCGAATTTTTCACTTACGGCCAACGAGTTCGAAAACGGCCAGGTTAACGGTCGCTGGACGGACCGGTTTGGCAATGGGACCGGGTTCACTGCAGCTATCGATTGCCTCGCGGTTGAAGGCAACCAGGCATGGGTGAGTGGTCATGTCGTCACATCTAATTCGGATCGCTATGTCATCGGTCAACCGGTAATCACGACAATGATCGACAATGCGGCGAGCCCGGATCCCGACTTCATCAGCCGTAGCTATCGCCGAGATCAATCTTGCCACGAAAAACCTGACGTGGCGCTACTGGAATTTCCGCAGGGGCAGGTCACCGTGCGCTAGTTACAGATCGCCCTCCTGGATGTACTCCTGACCCCGCCCCAGTGGCGGGGTCTTCTTTTCCGGAACGCTCGCCTCGTCATTCCCGATCTCATCGTCGTTTGCGTTGAAACTTTCGGTATCTGCAGACGGTAGTCGGAGCCGACAGGATGGGGCGCCCTGCGGCCGGCCCGGGCAGCCCTTATCGAAAAGACGCTCGGGGCCGCTTGCCATTGCCGACGAAAGCGCCGACACTGATCCGACTCCTGAAAGAGCTGGCGAGGCAGCGCAATGGACGCGAAGAATAGTCCATCGCATAAGGCGCACGCAGAACACGAGCGGACGGGCGTGAGCGTGGATACGCTGCGCCATGCCATCCGCGACAATCTCTTCTACCGCTGTGGCAACGTCCCACAGATTGCCACCCGCGCCGACTACTACCTCGCCGTCGCCTACACGGTGCGAGACCGACTGATGCAACGCTGGCTAAGCACCGCGAAGTCGCTCCTGGCGAAGCCGACACGCGTCGTCTGTTATCTCTCCGCGGAGTATCTGCTTGGGCCATCACTGGGCAACGCGCTTTTGAATCTCGGCATACGCGACCAGATCGCAGAGGCGGTATCTTCGCTCGGCTACGACCTCGACGACCTGCTGGAGGAAGAAGCCGAGCCGGGCCTCGGGAACGGCGGTCTGGGCAGATTGGCTGCCTGTTTCATGGACTCTTTATCGACGCTGCAAATTCCCGCGGTCGGCTACGGCCTCCGATACGAGTTCGGCATCTTCGAGCAACGAATCGTGGACGGCTGGCAGGTCGAACGCACCGACAAGTGGCTGCACCATGGCAACCCGTGGGAAATCGTCCGGCCAGAGTACACCTATTCCGTCGGCTTCGGCGGCCATACCGCCGCCTACCAGGACGAGCAGGACCGCTACCGCGTCCGCTGGCATCCCGACTCGATGGTACGAGGTGTCGCCTACGCGACGCCCATCCCCGGCTACAAGGTCAATAACATGAATCTGCTGCGCCTCTGGGGCGCGGAAGCGGCGAAGAGCTTCGATTTCGCCAGCTTCAATACAGGCGACTACTATGGCGCAGTCGAGCGCAAGGTGGCATCAGAGACGCTCACGAAGGTGCTCTACCCGAACGACGAGCCAACCCAGGGGAAGCAGCTTCGGCTGCAACAGCAATACCTTCTGGTCTCGTGCTCACTCCAGGACCTGCTGCGGCTGCACGAACTCCGCGGCGGCCGCGCGGAAAATCTCGACGAGTACTTCGTGATCCAGCTCAACGATACCCACCCGGCGCTGGCTGTGCCCGAGCTGATGCGGCTGCTTCTGGACGAGCACGGCATAGGCTGGGACGAGGCCTGGCGGATCACGTCGAACACCTTCGCCTACACGAACCACACCCTGCTTCCAGAGGCGCTCGAGACCTGGCCGCTGCGCATGTTCGGCCGGCTACTGCCACGCCACCTCGAGCTCATCTACGAGATCAACGCGCGCTTCATGAACGACGTGCGCGAACACTATCCGGACGACTGGGCCCGTCAGGAGCGCATGTCGATCATCGATGATCGGGGCGACGGCGCCGTGCGTATGGCCAATCTCGCGACCATCGGCAGTTTCTCCGTGAATGGTGTCTCCGCGCTCCACACGGATCTCTTGAAGGCACAGGTGATGCGGGACTTCGACGAATTCTATCCCGGGAAATTCAACAACAAGACCAATGGTGTGACACCCAGGCGATTCATTGCGCTCGCAAATCCGGAGCTGGCAGCGCTCTACACAGCGCACCTGGGCGAGGCCTGGCTTACCGACCTCGATCAGCTCCGGCGGCTCGAAGGACTTGCCGACGACGCGGAGTTCCAGAGGAAGTGGCGCGCCGTCAAACTGGCTCGCAAACGCCTGGCCGCCGAGCTGGCGGCGCAGCTGACAGGCGTCGAAGCCGACGTCAATTCAATGTTCGATGTGCAGGTCAAGCGCATCCACGAGTACAAGCGGCAGCTGCTGGCAGTCCTGCAGATCGTCGATCTTTATCGCCGCCTCAAGGAGAACCCCCGCCTCGAAGTCGCACGCCGAACCTTTATCTTCGGCGGCAAGGCGGCGCCAGGATACGCGATGGCGAAACTCATCATCAAGCTGATCAACTCCGTGGGCGAAGTCGTGAACGCCGACCCCGACACGCGCGGCCGGCTCCAGGTCGTATTCATACCGAACTTCAACATCAAGACGGCACAGCTCGCCTATCCCTGTGCGGATCTCTCGGAGCAGATCTCGATGGCCGGGAAAGAGGCTTCTGGCACTGGCAACATGAAGTTCTCGATGAACGGCGCGCTGACGATCGGGACCCTTGACGGCGCCAATGTCGAGATTCGGGAAGCCGTGGGACCCGAGAACTTTTTCCTGTTCGGGATGACGACCTCCGAAGTCCAGAGGCTCAAGGAGACAGGTTATCGACCCCACGAGTATTACGAGCAAAACCCGGCGCTCCGAGCCAATCTCGACATGATCGCATCGGGGCTTTTCTCACGCGGCGACGCTTCGCTTTTCCGGCCATTGGTCGACAGCCTGATCTACCACGACGAGTATTGCGTGCTGGCGGATTTTCAGTCTTACATCGATTGTCAGCGGGAAGTCGGCCGCGCGTGGGCCGACCAGGCGCGCTGGACCCGGATGTCGATCCTGAACGCAGTGCGCATTGGCAACTTCTCCTCGGATCGCACGATCCGCGACTACTGCCGCGACATCTGGCGGGTCGAGCCGAACCCCGTGCAGCTCACGGATGTCGAATGAGACAGCGCGAAAAGCGCATGGCGAGGAGCACTGCGCGCAATCGTCGAGCGTTGCGATAGTTGATTCCTGTTAGAATCAATCCATAGTGCATCCGCGCCCGGCCGCCCGGCCACTGTAAGCGGAAACCATGAAACACAGTCTTGTCAGCATTGATCGATGGAGAGCGCATTGAAAGGCTTCATTCTTTTTATTTTGATTCTTGCGTCGACGGCCCTAATGGCGCAAGGCGGAACGGGAACACTCGATACGTACAGAGACGCTGCCAAGCTTGGAGACCCGGTGGCCCAGTTCAATGTGGGCCTTATTTTTTACGAAGGCAGGGGAGTACCGAAGGACCATGAAAAGGCCTTGAAATGGTTTCGCCAGGCCAGCAAGAAAGGTAACCCGGCCGCCCAGTACTATCTGGGCTTGTTTTTCGATAAGGGCATCGGCGTCGAGAAAGATCCCGAGAAAGCGGAAAAGTGGTATCGACTTGCCGCCGAAAAGGGCTACGTACACCAGCAGGAAGCGCCACAGCAGGACGCGCCACAGCAGGACGCGCCACAACAAGTAACGACGCAGCAAGAATCCCCCGGCCCGAAAATGAGTAGCGGCCCATCTATTAGTAGCGATCAGGCAAAAACCAGGGGCGGCCTGTTATACAAGGGCACGTCGAAAAAGCCATATACGGGCATGGTTCAGGATCGATACGACAACGGCGCGAAGGAAGAACACTATGTCAACGGCAAGCGCCATGGCCCGTCCATAGGCTGGGGCGCAAACGGCGCCGTGCAAAGCAAGTCAACTTACGTGGATGGCCAGGCGCACGGACTTCTGACCTATTGGTATGCAAACGGACAAAAGTCCTTCGAAGTTGATTTCGTCAATGGGCAGAAAGAGGGCGTATACACAAGCTGGCATAGAGGTGGTCAGACAAAGAGCGAGGTCAACTATGTCAACGGGAAACAGGAGGGCCTGGAAATCGCTTGGCACGCTAATGGGGAGAAAGCATCAGAGACCAATTATGTCCACGGAGTAAAACAAGGCACATCCAGGCGGTGGCATGAAAACGGGCAGAAGGCAGCTGAGGTTGACCTGCTCGATGGAAAGGAGGTGGGTACAGGATTCGAATGGTACGACACGGGAGAGAAGTCACGAGAATTCACCGCCGTTCACAATATCAGGTATTACCGCAACGGTAACAAGTCGAGTGAGTCCAAAACACTTGACGCAGCGAATGGGATCAAGGCTGTCGCCAGCTGGTATGAAAACGGCAACAAGAAATCGGAGGGTACTGACAAAGGAGGCTATCGTCAGGGACTATGGACCGAGTACTACGAAAACGGCCAGAAAAAATCCGAGGAAACTCGTTTGCTGGATGATCGCGCTGAGCTGGAGGCACTGAACGATTGGGGCCGTGTCTACTGGTCTGAGTGGTATGAAAACGGGCAGCAAAAATCCGAAGGCTTTTACGTGAGCTACCACCCACCCTACATGCGAGATGCGCAAGGGCGCCCATTCACGCCGACCCGTCACGGGTACTGGCGTGACTGGGATCCGGACGGCAAGGAGACAGGCAGCTGTTACCGAGCGGGATCGAAACGAGCCGATCTCCGTTCGTGTTTGCGACTGCAGGTCCCGGACAAAGTGAACCAGGTTGCGGCGCTGCTCTACGGTGCCGCGAAGCTGACAGATGACGCGGGAGGCTTTTCGGGTCAAGCGGGTGATCGTGCCGTCGATCTCGGCATGGGTGGAAAGAGGGAGTCAGTACTGATCGGGGATGCCAATTTCCTGAACGCGGCAACCGCCGACGCAGATGAGGTAACGTTTTCAATCTGGATCAAACGGCATGACGTCGCCAACAGTTCCGTTATGTGGGCCGATTCACCATCGAGCGGGGGCATACATCGCGGCGTACAGTTCCATGTCCCCTGGGGGGACAACGTCATCTACTTCGATACGACGGGGTGCTGCAACGAGAGTGACTCGCGCATCCAGGCCAGCGTGGAAACCTTTCCCGGTTACTCGGGTGGTACACAGTGGTGGAACGAATGGCACCATTTCGTCTTTTCGAAAGAAGGCACTCATAAAGAAATCTGGATCGACGGGCAGCTGTTTGTTGAAGGCGAAAACAGCAATCCGTTACCGAGCGATTTTGTGCAGATCTGGTTGGGCAACCTCGAGGGACACAGTAAAATCCCGGACTCAAATCGCCAGTTCCGCGGTATGCTCGATGATTACTCCATATTCGGAACTGCCCTGGGCGCGGCGGATATCGTCAAACTCACCGCCGGTGATGCGCCGACGACACTCGGTGACGATGCGAAGCTGCTGGCTTACTGGGACTTTAATGAGCTTGGCCCGCTGATCGTGCCGAACGACGTACCACTGAGCTTAATCACGAATTAGGAGGCAGGCCCTTACACGGCCGAAATACTCAGAAGGGAACCACGGATATCAAGGGCCTGGCGATTAATGGCGTGTTCATGGCCATTGCGCTCGATATATCTTTTCAGCTACAAACCGCCGCGCGGCTAAGGTCGTGAGCACAGGAGACAGTTCAATGACCCGCGAAATGACGGCCGCAGTCACTTACGAAGCCGGTGGACCGGAGGTGCTTCAACTCGAGCATCGCCCGGTTCCCGAGCCGACCGACGGCGAAGTGTTGATCCGCGTACGTGCATTTGGATTGAATCGATCCGAACTCTTCACCCGCCAGGGCCATTCGCCGAACGTCGCTTTTCCCCGGATCCTGGGGATCGAAGCGGTAGGAGAAGTCGCCGCGGCGCCGGGGGGAGAATTTGCGCAAGGCGACATCGTCGCTACGGCGATGGGCGGCATGGGGCGACAATTTGACGGCGGCTACGCGGAGTTCACTATGGTGCCTGCCCACCACGTCCAAAAGATCGACACGACGCTCGACTGGCAGGTTCTGGGAGCGATCCCGGAAATGCTGCAAACGGCCTGGGGCGCCTTGTTCAAATCGCTGAGGCTGGAGCATGGTGACACGCTCCTTATCCGTGGAGGTACGACTTCAGTCGGGCTGGCGGCAGCCGCCATCGCAAAGCGCCATGGCGCCACCGTTGCCGCAACGACCCGCAAGCCGGAAAGCGAAACCCTGCTGCGCGAGAACGGAGCAGACCAGGTGTTCATAGATGACGGCGAAATTGCAGACGATGTACGAACAGTTTTTCCGTCTGGCGTAGGCAAAGTCCTCGAACTGGTCGGCACGACAACTTTGAAAGATTCCCTGAAAGCCACCCGCACAGGGGGAATCGTGTCAATGACGGGCATGGTCGGCAATTCATGGTCGTTTGATGAATTCAGTCCAATGGCAGTCATTCCGACTGCTGTAAGCCTGACGACGTATTCGGGAGGAATAGAGGACTTTATGCGGACGCCGCTGCAGGATCTTGTTCGAGATATCGAGCTGGGCGCGCTGAAACCGAAAATAGGAAAAGTGTTCAACCTGACAGACATCGTCGAGGCTCATCGAACCATGGAAAACAACAGCGCTGGAGGCAAGATCGTTGTACTGACTTAGGCGAGGCCCAATCGACGCTAGTCGAACCTGTGACCTCTGCCTTCTCAGTTGCTTACTTTGGGCTGATGTAACTGCTTGATGCGGGTGGTCTCGAGACCACTGATCTACGCGATTTTCCTCAGCCGGTGACTGTGCGACGGCAATTGGGAAGCTGATGTCCTGCCATTGAACGACACCCGCAAATCAGGGAGTTACGCCTCACTCAGGTCTGGCTGAGCATAAAAGTGAGAGTACGGTGATTCTAAGCGATTCAAGGGCAGCTGGAGAAGGGAAATTGCAAACACAGTATCTGGCACACGCCGGCCAAGCCGGGCTAAATTTCCGCCCCAATCAGCTCGCTCGCCGTCAACCCGTCCGCCCCTTCCGCGCGATGGATAGGGCTTGGTCACGGCATTCCGCTGTCATTCTTTTTTCTGGCGAGTCAGTTGGGCGCCTATTCGGCCGTTGGCACCGGCCAGGGTCGCGCGCATGCGCACCAGCCACCGCCGTGCCCAGGCGAATTCAATACCCAGGATCGATAAACCCAATGGCACGACCAGGATTGCTGGCCCTGGTAATACGACCATCGCAAGACCGACAAGGAGAATGGAAGAGCCGAGGACCAGGATTACGGCGCGGCGGGCTTGTCGGTAAGACGCAACCGCCAATTCTCCGATTTCGTCTGCAAGTGGAGAGAGCAAGGCGATCGTGTCGCGTCCTGCCTT
This sequence comes from Gammaproteobacteria bacterium, assembly GCA_029863305.1. Lineage (GTDB taxonomy): Bacteria > Pseudomonadota > Gammaproteobacteria > Steroidobacterales > Woeseiaceae > UBA1847. The sequence goes on from JAOTVR010000020.1 coordinate 10,039, forward strand.
TGTCGAAGCGAGAATACCGACAGCGAGTATTCCGCCAATGATCATCAACGAAACATGGTTCGGAATCGGATAGTGGTGAACGAGCAGCATCTTGATGCCAACGTAGGCCAGCAAGAAGACCAGACTCATCTTAATGTAGCGGAACTTCTCCATGAGTCCCGCAAGCACGAAGTACAGCGAACGTAGTCCGAGAAGCGCAAAAATATTCGACGTAAATACGATGAAGGGATCGCGAGTGATCGCGAAGATGGCCGGGATGGAATCGACCGCGAACATCACGTCGGCGGTCTCAACGAGGATGAGAGCAACGAACAACGGGGTCGCGAATAGAACTCCGTTGCGACGAACGAAGAATCGACTGCCGTGATACTCGTCGGTTACCCTGAACAGTCTGTGGACGAGGCGCATAGTCGTACTGTTGGCCACATCGACCGTGTCGTGACGCATAACAAGCACTTTCGCCGCCGAATAAACAAGAACTGCGCCGAGCACATAGGTCAGCCATTCGAAGCGATCCAGTAGAGCCAACCCGCCGAATATCATGACGCCGCGCATCACGCAGGCGCTGAGAATTCCCCAGAACAGGACACGGTGCTGCTCTGCAAGAGGTACGCGGAAGTACGCGAAGATCATCGCGATAACAAAAATGTTATCGACCGAAAGTGATTTCTCAACGAGGTATCCGGTGAAGAATTGTAGAGCTGCCTCGCGCCCGGACAGTTGCTCGGTATCCATGTCCCATCCACCCGGATTCAGCTCGTACAGATAGAAGATGGCGACGTTGAATGCGAGTGCGAGGGAAATCCATACTGTTGTCCACCCCACCGCCTCCGGTAGGCTAACGACATGCGCTTTGCGGTGAAACACACCGAGGTCGAGTGCCACGACCAAACCGACGAGGAACAGAAAGCTAATCCAGATGAGTGTGGTTACGGAATCCATTCGGCGCGGTCGCTACAATAACGTCTGTCGAGATCAGCCTTTGCGAAATTGCCTTTCACAAACAAGCCGGGACAGGTTTTCCCTCGTCTTTTCGTCCATGATCCCGGGTGGAATCAGATCGAAAAGTGAGATCAATACTGAGCATACTCGAAAAGCTCAGTGGACTCAGCCGGTTATTGTTGGGCGATCTAACGCGTTGAAACCGGTGGTCACAGCACCACGGAAATCAAGCGGTTATACGAGTGGCCAACTCAGCGACTCCGATTGGGAAGCTGATGTCCTGCCATTGAACGACACCCGCTAATCAGGAGGTCAGCTTCGAATTAGCAATCCGGGGCGTCTTCTACGAATATAATGACGGCCATCGCACGTCATCGCAGCAGGGCAGGATTGCAGTGTCATGAAAATCGCTTTCGTCTCTGGCAACCAGGAAAAGATGCCGAATGCGGTAGCACCACTCGGCCTGCTCTACGTCATCGCGAGTACGCCTGACCACCACGAAAAGGAGTTTATCGATCTCTGCTTCGAGTCCGATCCCGGTGCGGTCCTGAGTGACAGGCTGGCGGCATTCAGGCCGGACCTTGTCGCGATCAGCATGCGCAATATCCAGAACAACGACTACGCCGGCGTATCCGACAATCTCGACTATTACGCAGGCCTGATCAGGCAGTCCCGCTCCTCATCGACAGCGCCGATCGTATTAGGTGGCGCCGGCTTCAGTGTCATGCCGGTTGAACTGATGCGGCGCCTGCAACCGGACTATGGCATCGCCGGCGAAGGTGAGCGCGCGTTCCGGCAACTCGTCGGCGTAATCGAGGGCGGCGCCTCGGGGCTGGGCGCGATTAGTGCCCTGCACTATTGGGACGGCGATAGGCTCGTCGTCAATCCCAGGCAGGACGGTTTCCTTGATCTGTCGCAGTTACCATCACCTGACCGCACCCTGTTGCACGCCGGCTACTACGATGAGTTCGGCATCGACACCGTGCAAACCAAGCGCGGCTGTTCGCTGCACTGTGCCTATTGCAGTTACCCGATTATCGAGGGTCGGAAAATTCGCCTGCGCGACCCCGAATCCGTCGTCGACGAAATGTTCGCCGCGCTCGCGGCACATCCATCGCTGAGCCATATGTTTATCGTCGACTCCGTGTTCAATCTGCCGATGACGCACGCGAAGGCTGTGTGCCGTGAACTCATCGCTCGAGACTGGCGTCTGCCGTGGACCTGCTACGCAAACCCGATCGTCTTCGACGAGGAATTTGCGGAGCTTGCCGCCCGCGCCGGCTGTGCCGGCATGGAGATCGGTTCCGACGCCGGTAGCAATGCCCTGCTCGACAAATTGAAGAAAGGCTTCACGGTCGATCACGTCTACCGGTTACGTGACATCTGCGCTGCTGCGGGCATTCCCGACTGCCACGCCTTCGTCGTTGGCACGACCGGCGAAACGATTGACGACGTGCGCCAGACCGTCGAATTTATCGCGGACCTCGACCCGCACAGCGCGATCATCAACATCTGGTTCGACGACTACGAGGCACTTGCCCCCAGGCTGGCCGACGAACGCCGGCAACTGCGTGCCGACATTGAAGCATTGCTCGGCGAGCGCCGGCATGAATTCCTGAACTGGAGTATTCCGGCACTCGGCATCAACTTCGACGAGAAACTGTTCACGGCGCTGCGGCGAGCCGGGCTGCGCGGCCCGCCATGGCAGCACCTGAGGCGCGGTCACCGAAACAGACGTCAATCTGTCCTGCGGCAAGCACCTTTTCCCCCTGTGCGCGGCTGAACGACATGGCTACACAATAAGTGTGATTCTGGCTCAGAGGGTCGTTACAGATAAGGGGCTGGACAGGAGTGACCATAAAGGTGAGAGTAATTCGATTCCAGGCTACTCGCACGTCTCGACCGGCCGCCGTAGCGGTTTCGATCGATGAGAAAGCGCCCCCGTCATCGGGGGCGCTTTTGCTACCTGTCGTTCAGGCTATCGTGTCACTTCAGATCGAAGCGATCGAGAGACATCACTTTGGTCCACGCCTCGACAAAGTCAGCTACGAACTGCTGTTCGCCGTCAGCAGATGCGTAGGCTTCTGCAACTGCGCGCAGCTCAGAGTTTGACCCGAAAACGAGGTCCACGGGAGTCGCAGTCCACTTCAACTCGTTGGTCGCGCGGTCTCTGCCCTCATAGGTCCCTTCGGCATCCGCAGACTTCGACCACTTGGTACCCATGTCGAGCAGATTGACGAAGAAATGATTGTTCAATGCTCCAGGTTCATCCGTAAGCACGCCATGCGAGCTTTGTCCGCTATTGGCATTCATGGCGCGCATGCCACCGACCAGGGCAGTCATTTCCGGCACGGTCAGAGTGAGCAGGTCGGCCTTTTCTACCATCATCCTTGCTGGAGAGGCGTAACTTGCGTCGCTGTAGTAATTGCGGAAGGCGTCTGCGGTCGGTTCCAGCACGGCAAACGATGACACGCTCGTCATCTCCTGTGACGCATCACTGCGCCCGGGTGCAAACGGAACTTCAATGCTGTGTCCCGCTTTCTTTGCGGCCTGTTCGATCGCTGCAGCGCCACCGAGAACAATGACATCCGCAAGCGAGATCTGCTTGCCGCCCGACAGTGACTTGTTGAAGTCCTGCTGAACCTTCGTCAGGGTAGCCAGCACGCTCCCGAGTTCTTCAGGATCGTTAACTGCCCAGTCTTTCTGGGGAGCAAGGCGAATACGCGCACCATTGGCACCGCCACGCATATCGGACCCGCGGAAGGTCGAGGCTGACGCCCAGGCCGTTCTCACGAGTTGCGGCACGGTCAGGCCAGACTTCAGAATCCTCGCTTTCAGCTTGTCCGCATCTTTGGCGTTAATCAACGCGTGATCAACAGCCGGAACCGGATCCTGCCAGACGAACACTTCCTCGGGAACTTCGCTGCCCACGTAGCGGAAACGCGGTCCGAGGTCCCGATGCGTCAGTTTGAACCACGCCCTGGCAAACGCCTGGTCGAATTCTTTCGGATTCTTCAGGAATCGCTCCGAGATCGCCCGAAAGCCGGGGTCCAATTTGAGCGCCAGATCCGTGGTGAACATGACCGGCGCATGCCGCTTCGCAGGGTCATGAGCATCCGGTACCAGGTTGGCTGCCGATTCGTCTGTTGGAATCCACTGCGTTGCGCCTGCGGGGCTCTTCGTCTGCTGCCATTCAAAGTTGAACAGATTACTCAGATAGAGAATTGACCACGCGGTCGGCGTCGATGTCCAGGCACCTTCCAGTCCGCTGGTCATGGCGTCGGCGCCTTTCCCACTGCCGCACTTGTTGGTCCAGCCGAAGCCTTGCTCTTCGATGGCAGCAGCGGCAGGTTCCGGACCCACGCAATCCGCGGGCTTGGCGCCGTGAGCTTTGCCCAACGTATGTCCACCCGCCACGAGCGCAACGATCTCTTCGTCGTTCATCGCCATACGGCCAAAAGATTCACGCATGTCTGCCGCGGCAGAAAGCGGGTCGTTATTGCCATTAGGGCCTTCCGGATTTACATAGATCAATCCCATTTGCACGGCCGCGAGCGGCTTTTCGAGATTGCCCTCCTCGTCATACCGTTTGTCGTTGGCAAGCATTTCGATCTCAGGGCCCCAGTAAACCAGGTCGGCCTCCCAGTCATCCACGCGTCCACCGGCAAATCCGAGGGTTTCAAAACCCATCGATTCCAGCGCGACATTGCCGGCCAGTATCATCAGATCGGCCCAGGAGACGTTGCGTCCGTATTTTTGCTTGACCGGCCACAGTAAGCGGCGCGCCTTATCCAGATTGGCGTTATCGGGCCAGCTGTTAAGTGGCTCAAAGCGTTGTTGCCCACCGTCGGCACCACCGCGGCCATCGTGCACACGGTAGGTTCCGGCGCTGTGCCACGCCATCCTGATCATCAGCCCACCGTAATGACCCCAATCCGCGGGCCACCAGTCCTGCGATGTTTTCAGCGTCTTTTCGATGTCTTCCTTCAGGGCGTCGAGATCGACATTGCCGAAGGCCTCGGCATAGTCGAAGTCGTCACCGTAGGGATTCGACCTCGCATCGTGCGACCGAAGCTGTTCCAGATTCAGGGTTCCAGGCCACCAGAACTGGTTGGATTTCGCCATGGCGTCGGCATTGGCCGGGCCGGCGATCAGCAATGATGTCATGAACGCTGCGACCAGCGCAGCAATACGTTTTGTTTTACAGGGCATCGAATGTTCCCTCCTTTGTCGAATGTGAAACGCCAGGCGCATTAGCCTAAACGCGGCGCGGTTATTAGTTAATTTGATTAAGTTGAACCTCGCGTTCGAAGAAATTGAATACAATCCGCGGAAGCGCATGTTCTGCAGAATTGATCGATTTGCGGTTTTCTATCGATTATTCTGTACACATGATCTCCCTCAAGCAGGTTCACTACGCGCTCGCCGTGGAACGGCATCTGCATTTCAGGCGCGCGGCCGAGGAATGCAACATTTCCCAGTCAACGTTGAGTACGGCGCTTGCGGAAATGGAGAAACAGTTGGGATTTCAGATATTTGAGCGCGATAACCGCAAGGTGCTGGTGACCCCGCTCGGAGAGCAGGTATTAGAGAGAGCGCGGTCCATCGAGTTGCAGATGGAGGACCTGAACAAACTCGCGGACTCGCAGCGTGAACCGCTCAGCACACCACTGTCGGTTGGCGTCATACCGACCATTGGCCCATATCTGCTGCCGTGCGTGCTACCCGCGCTGCAGAGACAGTATCCGGAATTGAAACTGAACATCGTCGAGGATCAAACTGCTGACGTTCTGGAGCAGCTGCGCCGTGGTGCCCTCGATGCCGCCATTATCGCTCTGCCTTACGACTGCGACGGGTTGCTGACATTCACATTCTGGCAGGAAGACCTGCTCTGGATTGTTCGCGCTGATGACGAAAGCGCTGGCGTCGAACGTGCCAGGGTCGACGACCTCGCGCGAACGCACTTGATGCTACTTAAAGATGGACACTGCCTGACGGAGCATGCTCTGTCTGCCTGCAAGCTGGAGAATGCATCCACCCACAGCTTCAGCGCGACGAGCCTCTCTACCCTGATTCAACTCGTGATCGGAAAAATCGGATCTACCCTGGTGCCCGAAATTGCCCTGGAGCAATTGGTGGATGGCAACGCCGAACTCGCAAGCATCCCCCTGGAAGAAACCGGTCCGCACCGGAAACTGGCCGTTGCCATTCGCCCCAACTATCCCGGCATGGCGAACGTAGAGGCACTGGTGAGACTATTCAGGGAAGAGCTAAACAGGACGGTTACGCACTGATCGTCGTATACGGATGTATTCCAGGCGTCGTTACCACGTGCAATGCAATGAAATGTGATGAGCCACGGCATCCACACGATATTCACTAGTCTGCGTTCTCCAGTTCCTCGCTGGCGTCCAGCCAGCTCCATTCCAGCGCCTCGATTTCGGTCCTGGTCGTGGCTTGGTCCTGCATCAGCTGGCTTAGCTCCGCTTTGCGATTCTGATCCGTATAGATCGCATCGTCGGCAAGGCGTTCTTCCAGCCGCCTGAGTTGGGCGCGACTTTCAGCAAGCTGTTCTTCGATGCTGCGCACCTTGTCGTACATTGGTTTCAGGCGTTGTCGGCGTTGTGCCTGCTCCTGGCGTTGCTGCTTCTTGCTGACCGGTTTTGTCGCCGGATCCGGCTCAGCATTCACGGCCCTGTTCTGTGCCGGTTCATGGTCTTTCAGCCATGCCGAATATTCGTCGAGACTGCGATTGAATCGGTCAACGATGCCGTCGTGGACGATCAGCAAATCATCGCAGACGCTCCTGAGCAAGTGCCGATCGTGCGATATCACCACCAGCGCGCCGGTGTATTCGATAAGCGCAACGCTCAATGCCTGGCGCATTTCGAGGTCCAGGTGATTGGTCGGCTCATCGAGCAGCAACAGGTTGGGTTGTTGACGGATCATGAGCGCCAGCACCAGCCTGGCCTTTTCTCCACCTGAAAATGGTTCGACCGGTTCGAAGATGCGTTCGCCGCCGAAGCCGAACCGACCCAGGTAATTGCGATGGTCCTGCTCACGATCGTCGGGCGCGTGCACGCGCAGATGATCGATCGGACTCTGTTCCGGTTTCAGTAAGTCCAGTTGATGTTGGGCGAAATAGCCGATCTTCGTGTCTTTGCTGAGCAACCGTTCTCCGCTGAGTAATGTACTGCCGCTGGCCAATGCCTTGACCAGCGTCGACTTGCCGGCGCCATTGACGCCCAGCAACCCGAAGCGATCGCCGGCTGACAAATTCAAGGTGACGTTACTCAGGACGGGTTTCCCGGCACTGTCTTCATAGCCGAGTTCGGCGTCGATCAGGCCAAGTAGATGCTGTGGTTGTTTCCTGGGTTCAAAGAAATGAAATCGAAACGGCGAATCGACGTGTGCAGGCGCGATCTTCTGCATTCGTTCGAGCATCTTCAGGCGGCTCTGTGCCTGGCGGGCTTTTGATGCTTTGTAACGAAAACGGTCCACGTAACCTTGAATGTGCTTGATGTCTTTCTGTTGCCGGGTGTACATAGCCTGTTGTTGCGCCAGCTGCTCGGCCCGCTGCGCTTCAAACTGACTGTAATTCCCGGTGAAGAGGCGAACTGTCTGGCTCTCAATATGCGCAATACGTGTACAGACCTGGTCGAGAAAATCGCGGTCATGTGAGATGACCAGCAAAATACCGTCGTACCGCATCAGCCAGCGTTCAAGCCACAGAATAGCGGGCAGATCCAGATGATTGGTGGGCTCGTCGAGCAACAGAATGTCGGAACGACACATCAGCGCACGCGCCAGGTTAAGACGCATGCGCCAGCCGCCTGAGAATGCGTCGACCGGCTGCAGAGTTTCGTTATCTGCGAAGCCCAGCCCGTGCAGAAGCCGGGCTGCGCGTGCCTCGGCACTGAATCCATCGATGACTTCAAGGCGCTCATACAAAGCGTGCGGCGCAGCGCCGCCTTCTTCGGCTTCGCTGTGCGCAATGGCGACCTGGACACTACGCAGTTCGGTGTCACCGTCCATGACGTAGTCGATAGCGGTGCCGCTGCCGTGCGGACTTTCCTGAGCGACGTGAGCGATCTCGTCGTCTGGATGCAGCCCTACTTCACCACTGTCCGGCTCCAGCTCACCGAGCAGCATGGCGAACAGTGATGATTTGCCGCTGCCGTTTGCCCCGATCACACCCATCCGCTGGCCTGCATGCAGCTGCAGGTCGACATTCTCGACAAGGAGTTTGCGGCCACGGCGAAGGCTAATGTTGGTGAGGCTCAGCACGCTGGATCTCGTCGGGCCACTGACTCGCGTGGCCGTTTTCGGGGGCGAAAAGTCTACCAGCGTTCAGCCAGGAAATACCGCACTCCGGCTCGATAACATCAGGTACCCGATTTCCTTTTGCGTGCCTTGTCGTCATACATGTGACTATCGGCCTCGGCAACCAGGCTTTCGATGGTCGAGTGGCGAGTCGGATCGAACTGAATGCGGCCAACACTCCAGGCGAGTTTTTGCTTTATATCGCAAGTGGCGGCGGCAGCCATTTCTTCGAGCCGGGCGATACCCAGGTCGGAGGAACCACTCGACCCGGCCATCAGAACGACGAACTCGTCGCCGCCAAGGCGGCCGATAACATCTGCGGTGCGAAAGCACTTGATCAACAGCTTTGCGAAATGCCTGAGCAACTCATCTCCCGCCGCATGACCATAGGAATCATTGACCTCTTTGAATCCGTCCAGATCGAAGAATGCCAGTTCAATGTCGGTCCCGGTGCGGCGACAAAGCGACATCATATGATTCGCGATCTGATGAAAACCGCGACGATTGGCGATCTGGGTCAGATCGTCCACCGTTACCTGCGAGGCGACCTTTAACTCGTCTTCGACCAGCGATGTCAGGTCTCGCAGCGTCTCATTGTCGCTGGCAGAAAAATCGCGTGGCCTGCTGTCGATCAGGCACAAAGTGCCGATCCGATATCCATCAGCACCGTGGATCGGACATCCCGCATAGAAACGGATTGACGGCGCCGCAGTCACCAGCGGATTGTCTGCAAAGCGAACGTCCTTGCTGGCATCGTTCACAACAAATACATCTTCACTGAGTATCGCGTGCCCGCAGAAAGAGATTTCGCGGTCAGTCTCACAGGCATCAAGTCCCTGTTTCGACTTGAACCACTGGCGTTGCGCGTCGACCAGGCTGATCAGACAGATCTCGACGTCAAAAAATCGCTTTGCCATGCGGGTAATCCTGTCAAACCGGTCTTCGGCCGGCGTGTCCAGAATCCGCAGCGAATGCAAGCTCAGCAGGCGTGCCGTTTCGTCGAGTGGCAGCGGTGGCTTGAGCATATTTGTTCTCCACAGTCGATTAAGACTGCTATCGGCCGCCCCATTCGATTTCTTTAGCACCGGATGACCATAGCCGTAGTAAGATGCATAGCGCCATGCAGACCAAAACGCCTCATTTCGGAACCGCGCCAGTGGCTGCAAGGGCCCTGGGGACAGCGCTCGCCTGTTGCTGGCTCCTGGCTGCCTGCGCACAGACCCGCTACGAGGAGTCGTTCCTGCCGCTGAGCAATGCTGCGAACCTGCCCGAGGCGGACGTCACCGTGGAGATCCCGTCGCTGAGCAATTGCACCCACCCGGAACAAACCGAACTCAAGCTCGACTCCACGCGACCGGTCACAGTCATCGTGCACGGATGTTTCTCGTCTGCCGGCCGGTTTCGATCGCTTGCCGATGTGTTTGCATTCCATGGACAACAAGCGATTTGTTTCAACTACGACGATCGCGCCAGCCTCATCGATAGTTCGGCGCAGTTGATTACTGCGGTCGAACGGCTGTCCGAGGTGATGCAGAACCCCGATATCGCCGTGATCGGCCACAGCCAGGGCGGCCTCGTCGCCCGGCGTGCCTTTATCCACGATCGGGACGATCGGTTCGATGTCGAGGACGCGACCATCAGCCTGACGACGATATCGTCACCGTTCGGTGGTATCAAATCCGCGGCACACTGCGGTTCAACCGGGTTTGCATGGCTGACCCTGGGCCTCTCCAAGCCGGTATGCTGGCTGGTAACTGGCGGAAAATACCGCGACATTCCACCGGGCTCGGAATTCATCGAGCAGCCTGGCGAATTATTGCCCGTGCTGACCGGGCATCTGAAAATATCAACAGACGAAGTCGGTGCGTGCCGTCGATACAATGAACGCGGATCGTGTGTCGATGACGATTTCGTTTTCAGCATCGACGAGCAGACCCAGCTGGCGCTGGAGAATGATACCGGGCTCGCCTCCGTGCAGATCAAGGCGGGTCACGTGGAGATCGTCGGTGACGGAAAATCAACTCCGACCAAGCTTATCGATACTCTGCAACAGCACGGGGTGTTGAACGCGACTCCCGCAGAATTATCCGCTCAGCTCGCAAATCTGCTGGCAGATCTGTATCTGACCGATTAGCCAGTTTTCTTATTGCCGTCGCACGGCAACGGACTTGATCTGTGCGTAGACCTTGTCGCCGGCCTTAAGATCCAACTCGCGCACGGATCGTCGTGTAACGCGCGCGACGATTCGATCCGTGCCCAGGACGAGACGCACGAGCATCGAAGGGCCGTGTTCGGCCTGAATCGTCTCGACTGTCGCCGGGATAATGTTCAGGATCGTACTTTGCTCCGGCATGCTGCGGCACAGACTGACATCACTTGCCCGAATGCGCAGCCGCAGAGTGTCTGCGTTGCCGGCCGCCCTGCCCGGTACCCAGATGTCGCCGCCCGAAAACCTCAGCCGCGTCAGGTCGTCACGTTCGTCGTAGGCCTGAGCTTGGCCCTGAATCACCGATCCTGCATGTGCACCGGCCAGCGATGGCACATCCATGCGCACGAGAACGGATTGCAAGTCGCCATCTGCCACAACGCGGCCGTGATCCATGACGACCAGGTAATCACACAGGCGGCCCACCTCATCAATGTTGTGACTGACGTAGATGATTGGCACCTCCGCCTCGGCATGCAGGCGATCGAGAAAGGGCAGTATTTCGTCCTTGCGCGCCTGATCGAGCGATGCGAGAGGCTCGTCCATTAATACGAACCGTGGTGCACAGAGCAGTGCCCTGGCGATCGCGATGCGCTGCGCCTCACCACCCGACAACTCATCAGTCCGGCGCTGCAGCAATCGTTCGAGCCCGAGCAAACTGACGATGTGTTGCATGTCAGGAGCACGCTCATGCTCACGTCGCCGCAGCCCGAACTCGATATTGCTGCGCACGTCGAGATGTCCAAACAGGCGCGGCTCCTGAAACACGTAGCCAATGTCGCGCTCATGCACAGCACGCCAGATACTCGCCGAGCTGTCCTGCCAGACATCACCGGCGACGATGAGTTTGCCGCTTGTCGGCTTCTCCAGCCCGGCGATGCAGCGTAGCAGCGATGTTTTGCCCGAACCTGAAGGCCCATAGACACCCGTAATACCCCGCATTGGCAGCCTGAGATCGACATCGAGCGCAAAATCGTCGCGTTTCAGTTCATAGCGGATGCGTATGCGGCTGTCAGCGCTCATCTCTGACGCCACCTGCGATTGATGAAGAACATGCCGAACAAAGCAATGAAGGCGACAACCAGCAACAGTGCCGACAGTTGATGCGCAGCGGAATAATTGAGCGATTCGACCTGATCGTAAATAGCGATCGAAATAACCCGCGTCTCACCCGGGATATTGCCGCCGACCATCAATACCACGCCGAATTCGCCCAAGGTATGCGCAAAGCTCAGGACAATGGCACTCAGGTAGCCGCGTACCGACAGCGGCAGAGCGACCGCGAAGAATGCATCGAGTCGGCTGGCTCCAAGCGTCCAGGCCGCCTCGAGGCTTGCATTGCCGAGAGACTCGAACGCGGCGGCCAATGGCTGCACGGCGAACGGCAGGCTGTAAAGACAGGACGCAATCACCAGACCGGCAAACGAAAACGTCAGGGCATTACCGGTCAGCTCAACCCACCAGTGGCCAATCGCACCGCTCGGCCCGAGGATAATCAGCAGATAAAAGCCCATCACGGTTGGCGGTAGCACGATCGGCAACGCAACGGTCGCTTGCACCACAGGCTTCCATCGCGAAACGGTTCGCGCCAGCCACCAGGCGATCGGAGTGGCTACGATCATGAGGACTATGGTCGTAATGCCCGCCAGTTGCACCGATAACCACAGCGGTCCCAATAGATTGTTCGTGCTCAATTGTCCATCTCGTAACCGTTCGCGGTGATAACGTCCCTGGCATCGCCAGTGCGCAGATAGGCGAGAAAATCCGTCGCTGCCTTCTTACCGGACGCTCTTTCCAGGAGGATCACCTGGTGTTCGAGTGCCTCGTGCATGGACCGCGGCACTGGCCAGTGGCACGTCGATTCCGGCAAGCGTGCATCCCTTGCCTGTGCGGTTGCGATCAGGCCGAGGCTCGCGTTACCGGACGCGACGAAGTGCAAAGTCTGCGCAATATTTTCGCCAAACACGAGACGAGGTTGCACCGCTTCCCAGGCGCCCGCTGCCTGCAGAAATTGCAGCGCCGCAACTCCGTACGGAGCAGTTGCCGGATTTGCGATAGCCAGCCGCTTTTTGCCGAGCTTGTCGAGCTGAGCCCGGCAGTCGGCATTCGATAACGCCGGATCCCGCGACCAGAGCACGAGACTGCCAACCGCGTACGTAAATCGGCTGCCCGCGACGCCGAGGCCCGATTCTTCGAGCAGCAGCGGTCGCTCTTTGTCCGCAGCCAGCAGTATGTCGAACGGTGCACCGTTTTCAATCTGCGCGTACAGTTTGCCGGTAGACGCTGTCGTGATTCTCAGCTCGTGCCCTGACGTTTTTTCGAAACGCTCCGCCAGCTCATGAGCGGGCCGCGCGAAGTTGCTGGCGACGGCAACGGTAAGCGAGTCGGCGTGACCCACCTCGGCCAGCAAAAGCAGTAATAAGAGTGTTCGACCGTGGAGCATATTGCCCCACGATAGCCGACTTTTACGTCGTCAGCTATTTGGCCGTGAGACGGCCCAGGATGCGAGCGTCACGACACCATCCGAGTCAGCCGCGATGATGTCGTCGCTGCGAAGCAAAGTCCCGGCAACCCGCACGGGTTGGCCGCGCCGGCCATGACCACATTTTTGACTCCTGCGGGGACACGTTGCGAGCGCGAACACAGCAATGGGCGCTACCTTGAGTTCGTCGACGTCTCTGACAGCGCCATTGATCACAATGCCTGCCCAGCCGTTGTCGGCCGCCAGCTTGGCGAGATTTCCGCCGAGCATTGCGCAGTTGATGGACTCGTTATTGTCGACCAGCAACACGCGACCGTCGCCGGGCTCGCTCAGCGTGCTCTTGACCAGCGAGTTGTCGTCCCGGGTCGCAATGATTTCGACGGGTCCAACGCAGGCGCTCTTACCGCCGAAACTCAGGAACCTGTTGTGCAGCACCTCGGCGCCTGGATAGGTGTCACAGAAATCCGCAGTCGGCATTGAGCCGATTGAAGCGATCGGTGCTGTCTGTTTTGCAGGTTGCATATTTGTCTTCCCGTTTAGACCGGTGCTCCGCCCAACAAGCCGTCCGGCGCATTTGCCGCAACAGCATGCGTCGTTCCGCAATAGCCGACACAGCGAGCAAGCACCCGTCGCCAGCGACGCACGACCATCAGACTTCCATCCCGCATTGTGACTTTGCGCATGCGCTTCAGGCGGCCGGCAGACGGGTTATCGTGCTTGATAAACGACAGGTCATTTCCGCCGATCATCAGGCTTGGCCAACTGATGACCTGGCGCACCAGGCCCGCCTTCGTCTGCGCCGGCGACTCTTCGAGCTGCGTGCGAATTTCGATTCGCCGACGGCCCTTGCGAAACAGGTAAGCGCGCTTGCCGTCCTCATCGGACCAACCGATGAATTGAGCTGCGTTCACGAACCGCGCCTTGCGGCCGTTAGCGAGGGTCGCGTAGCACTCCGCGTAGCGCATTGGAACGTCAATGGCATAGGCAACAACTTCCGCATGACTGGCGCCTTTTAACGGGACAATTTTGTCCAGGAATAATGAAGCACTCATACGCGTCTCCCCTCCGCTTATGCGGCTGACTCGCTGTGTTCAGTGAATTGCTCTTCCTCGGTGCTGCCGGTCAGTGCCGTCGTGGATGACAGCCCGTGCATAATCGTGTTTTGCACGGCGTCGAAGTAGCCCGCGCCAACAAATGACTGGTGCTTCGCGGCACGAAAGCCGTATTGCTCATCCGCAAACTCGCGCTCTTGCAGCTGCGAGTAGGCATACATGCCGTCGGCCTTGTACGCCCGACTGAGGTTGAACATGCTGGAATTCAATGCGTGCCAGCCGGCCAGGGTAATGAACTGGAACTTGTAGCCCATCCTGCCCAGGTCCTCGCGGAATGTTTTCATCGTGGCGTCGTCGAGATTGGCTTTCCAGTTGAATGATGGCGAGCAGTTATAGGCCAGCAACTGATTCGGATACTCGGCGTGGATCGCATCGGCAAAGCGCTGCGCCTGCGCGAGATCGGGCTTCGAGGTTTCGCACCAGATCAAATCCGCGTACGGCGCATAGGCCAGTCCGCGTGCGATCGCCTGTTCGAGGCCGGCATTGGTGCGATAGAAACCTTCCGGTGTGCGCTCGCCCGTGATGAACGGATGATCCAGCTCGTCGGAATCGGATGTGATCAGGTTTGCTGCATCTGCATCGGTACGCGCCAGTAGTACGGTCGGCACGCCGCAAACGTCAGCAGCCAGGCGAGCAGCCGTTAGCTTCGCAACCGCCTCGGCCGTTGGTACGAGTACTTTGCCGCCCATGTGCCCGCATTTTTTCGCGGAGGACAGTTGATCTTCGAAGTGAACGCCAGCGGCGCCGGCACGAATCATGCTCTTCATCAATTCGAATGCGTTGAGATTGCCGCCGAAGCCGGCTTCGGCATCGGCGATGATCGGCGGGAACCAGTCATGGCTCCTGTCGCCGTTGAGTGCATGAATCTCATCGGTGCGCTGCAACGCATTGTTGATGCGTTCGACCATTTTCGGCACTGAGTCCACCGGATACAGGCTCTGGTCCGGGTACATCTCACCGGCACTATTGCCGTCGCCGGCAACCTGCCAGCCGGAGCAGTAAATCGCCTTGAGGCCGGCCTGAACTTCCTGAATGGCCTGGTTACCGGTTAACGCACCGAGCCCGCAAACAGGATCTTCCTGATTGAGCAGTCGCCAGAATTTCTCGGCGCCCAACTTTGCCAGGGTGTGCTCGATCAACACGGTCCCCCGCAGTTTCACAACATCTTCGGCGCTATAACTGCGCTCAACGCCTTTCCAGCGCGGGCTGTTGGCCCAGTCGGATTCCAGTCTTTCAATCTGTTCGCGTCGGTCCATTTCGTTCTCCCGGCCTCCGGTGCCCCGTACGCCGGGGCGGGTGAAATTTGGGTTCTCGACAGGTATAGTACGGCGACTAGGTATAAAATTTTACAGAAAAAATTTTACACTGTTAATTTCACAACCGGATTCGAGATGAGCACACCACAAGGTTTGCGTCGCAGGGCGCATTTCCTGGGCACCAAAATCAAGTCACTCAGGAAGCGCAATAACCTGACACTCGAAGATTTGTCGGTTCGGTGCGTGCAGATCGATGCCGAGGCCGGCCCGTCAGTGTCCTATTTATCGATGATCGAGAATGGCAAACGCGTTCCATCGGAACGCCTGCTACAGATCGTCGCGGACATCTTCCAGAAGGATGTGAACTGGTTTTATGACGAATCGCTGGAAGATCAGGCTCTTGATCCGGCACCGGCACAGTCGGCCGTCAGCGGCCTGCCGCTCGAGCCCGGCTTCCTGTTCTCTGAGAATCTGCTGCAAATTGCCATTCCCGAGTTACTCGCTCAGACCGGCACCACGGGCCGGCAATTTGCGCACTTGTTAATACGTGCGCATCAGGAGTCGAGCCAGAATCGTTTTCCCGACCTCGAACGAGCCGCTGAAAGCGTCGGCAAGAAACGCTTTCCGCTGGGCGTCGAGGATGTGCTCGATCTTGCAGCGGCAGTCGGCCTGTCGATTCAGTGGTTCGACAAGTCGTCGTTCAAGGATCGTGGCGACACCGATATGCCGCTCAACACGATTGTGCGATCGTTTTTCGATGCACCTAACAGGATCTATCTGAACAACGCACTAAAGCGCAACCCCGCGCGATTAAAATACGATGTCGCCAATCACATAGCGCACATGATCCTGCACGACGGCGATGGCGCGCGAGCACCGCAGATTTCGGGCGGCAGAGTGTCGGGCCGTCGACATGACTCCGATTCACCCAATGTCGATGCGAAAGACATTCTGTATGCCTGGCGCGACTTTGAGTGCAGCTATTTTGCCGCCGCACTGCTCGCCCCAAAGACGCCTTTCCGGCAGTTCCTCGCAAAGCACGCTTACGCACTCGAGGCCGGTGACAAGGTCGAGCTTACGACGACACTGGCGATGCGCCGCATGCCAAGCGTGAGCCCGTATCCACACTGGCACTACTTCGACGCCTACCCGCCCGGCAACCTGCGCGCAGTCTATCGCGGCAATGGTATTCCATTACCGTGGGGCAACATGTCGATGATCTCGGACCCGTGCCAGCACTGGGCCGTGTTCCGGATGCTGAACACGCGCTCGACCAAGCCGTCGTCACAGATTTCCGTATTGCGGACAGGCGACGATAAACGCCTGTATTGCTGCCAATCGGTTCGCAGCAAGGACGCAGCCGGGAATCCGCACGTATTGTGTGCGGGCGTTGATCTTGCCCCCGCGCTTCGGGCGCAAAACATCGACCCGCTCGATACCATAGATGCAATCGAGTTGAGTTGTAATGCGAGCGGAGGTTCGGGATCCATACCGGCCGAGGCGCGCAAACAACTCGAAAGCATCGGCAAGATTCTGAATATCGGCTGGATAGCAGAGGGCGCGAAAAAGGACGCGACGATAATCTGCCCACGCAGTTCGAGTTGCCCGCGTGAAAAGCACTGCCTGGGCAAGGCGATGCCGAAGCTCCGGCCGCAAATCGATCAGATCCGCGAATCGTTGTTATCACAGAGTGCCGGCTAGGCAGTATTGAATACTCTTCTGAAGAAAGTGCTAATCGCTTCCGCGATCATCGTCGTCGCCATTGCGGCGGCAAATGTCTTTGTCGCCTGGTACGCCTGGCGTGCTTATCTGGGCTCGATTCAGCCCTCCGTTGAATTCGACCCGGGGCAACTGCCAGCCCCGCCGGATTATGCTCACGAGTCAGCATGGGTCGTAACACCCGAGGCGCCGGGTCTGTCGCAGATCAGTCCCGGCGCATTACCCGTGCCGCCTGTCGCACAGGCCAAGGCCGATGTTTTCTTTGTCCACCCAACGACGTACTTCGGCACGACCAACTGGAACGCCGACCTCGAAGATTTCGCGGCGAATCAGGTTCTCGAGAACCTGGTGGTGCCGTCGCAAATGACCGTGTTCAATGCGTGCTGCCGAATATTCGCTCCTCGATATCGCCAGGCAACCTTGTTCGCCTTTATGGGCGCTGGTGACAACGGACGGCAGGCCCTGGAAGCCGCCTACAGCGATGTGCGTCAGGCGTTCGAGCACTATATGGTCGTAAGAAATGAAGGTCGGCCGTTTATCCTCGCAAGCCACAGTCAGGGAACGGTGCATGCGATTCGACTACTCGAGGAGGTCATCGCCGAGGCTGATTATCGCGCGCGCATGATCGGTGCCTATCTTCCCGGCTTTTCGCTGCCTGAGGACAAACGCGAAACGACTTTAAAGTGGCTGCCCGTGTGCGCAACCGGGAACAGCATCCGCTGCCTGATTGCCTGGGACACCTACGCCGAATCCGGCGGACCGAAACATCGGACGGATCAGGGCGAGCATTATTACGCCGACGCAGACGACGGACATTGGGAGCGTCGCGGCAGCAAGACCGCAACCTGCGTAAATCCTCTGTCCTGGTTGCCGAACTTCGAGGTGGCCAGCAAGAAGCAGCACAAAGGCGCAACCTACGTCGTTCTTCCGGGAGTCGGCAATGCTTCCCTGAAACCCATCCTCGCGCCGTTGATCAGGAATGACATTTCGGCTCGCTGTGATAAGGATGGCTACCTCTATATTTCGGCACCGACATCTCCCGTGTATTACATTGGCATGATGCCGGGTGAATGGTTTCACAACCACGACTACACCCTCTTTTATATGAATGTCCGAGAGAATGCCGTCGCCCGCGTTAACGCGTTTCTTTACCATCAATAAGACCGGGAGTAATCCTATGGCACAACTACAAGTAAACGGCCTGCAGATCGAATACGACACGTTCGGCGACCCAAGCGATGATCCCATATTGCTGATCATGGGCCTGGGCACACAAATGACTGCATGGTCGCCCGACTTCTGCAATGCGCTTGTAAAGCACGGTCATTACGTCATTCGATTCGACAACCGGGACATTGGACTGTCAACGAAACTTGAAGGCGCCAGGGCGCCCGGTCGTCTGCGTTACTTCCTGCATCATTTTCTGCATATACCGTTGCACGAGCCCTACTCCCTCGAAGACATGGCAGCCGACGCCGCCGGCGTGCTCGAGGCGCTTGAGATCGATTCTGCACACGTGGTCGGTGCATCGATGGGCGGTATGATTGCGCAAATATTGACTGTGCGTCATCCACGACGCGTGAAAACACTGACATCTTTAATGTCCAGCAGCGGTGCCCCGGGGTTGCCAAGAGCACGCCCGGACGTCGTCAAGCAGGTGTTCACGAGCAGGCCGAACACCAGCGATGCGAACGCCATGCTCCAACATCTGATCAAGTCGGCAAAGCTGATAAGCAGCCCGGGCTATCCACGGTCCGACGATGATTGGCGCGACCTTATCACGGAGTCATTGAACCGCAGCTTCTATCCGATGGGTTTTGTGCGCCAGGGGGCAGCGATCGTTGCAGACGGCAGCCGTGTGCGACGGCTCAATATGATCGACAGACCAACATTGGTCATTCACGGCAGCGACGACCCACTGATTCCGGTGGAAGCCGGCATCGACACGGCGAGGCACATTGCGGGTGCCAGGCTCGAAATAATAGACGGCATGGGCCACGATATCCCACCGCAGCTGATCGACCGGCTGACAACGCTGATTGCCGGTCACGCCGGGCGCACCGAGGGGAAAAATCCTAGACGTGCTTCTGGTTGATTATCGTGCCGCCATCGACCGGAATCACGGTCCCGTGCACATAGGCGCCGGCGCGCGAGCTCAGGTAGATCGCGAGACCTGCAATATCTTCCGGCTCACCAACGCGACCGAGCAGACTGTTGCTTGCCAGTTTGTCGCCGCAGTACTCGAAGATCTTGTCGGTCAATTTGCTGTGGAAGAAACCTGGCGCAATTGCATTGACGGTTACTTGTTTTGGCCCCAGCTCCACCGCCAGATGCCGGGTCAAATGGTGCACTGCGGCTTTGCTCGAGGTGTAAGCATAGGTGCCTATGCCGTGCACAGCAGGAATGTGCAGGCCGTCAATCGATCCGATGTTGATAACGCGCGCAGGCTGCGCATCACTGGCTGCAGCTTCCAATAACGGCGTGCAGTCACGCGTCATTGCAAACACGGTTGCGACATTGAGTTGCAGCACCTTATCGAAAGCTTCTACTGCGTAGTTTTCGTAACTGTCGCCCCATGCCGTACCGGCATTGTTGATCAGAATATCAAGCTTGCCGTCGCGATCACCGATGTGTGCAATCAGTCGCCGACGCGCATCGGCATCGTTAATGTCCGCCGGCACGGCTTCGCACTCGCCAAATTCGCTGAGCTCCCTTGCCGTTTGCTGACACATCCTCGCCGTGCGTGCTGTGATGTAGACCCTGGCGCCCGCCTGCAACAAGCCCTGGGACATCATGCGGCCGATGCCGCGGGAGCCTCCAGTCACCAGGGCAACCTTGTCTTCGAGATTGAACAACTTGTGAAGATCGAGGCTATCCGCCGACATGTTCACGTTTCTCCATTTGCGTCAGATAAATCCTTATCGATGCGACATCGTCGGGCGCGAACATGTTTGCCGAATTGCCAAGCAATTGGAGGAACACATCCATGCCGATTTCCTTGAGCACGGCGAATGGCCCGGTATCCTGGCTCATGCCCACCGTCCAGGCCATATCGATTTTGTCCTGATCGGCGATGTCTTTCGCTGCCAGCAATATGGCGTTGCCGACAAGAGCCAGGGTCAGCGCGAAATGTGGGATGGAGTTGTCGTTATCGTCGCTCAGAAACTCTGGCTGCTCATAGGCCGGGTTCGGGTAGTCGTAGAACCCTTTACCGCTCTTCAAGCCAAGCTCACCTTTGCCGAGATAGGGTTCGAGGAAGGCGAGGATCTGCGGTTTGACGACATCGGTGACCGTATCGCGGGACCTGTGCTGCCAGCCGTCGTAAACGACGTTGAGCCCGAACTGATCCATCAGACCGAACGGCCCCACGCTCGTCCTGCGATGCCGCATCCAGGCGCGATCGACATCCTCTTTGCTCGCGACACCCTCGATCACCAACAGCATCGCCGTCGTTACCACGGGTCCGAGCAGCGCATTGAGCACGTAACCGGGATTCTCTCTGTGCAATACCAGCGGAACGAGCTTCGTACTCAGCACGTACCGGGTCAGGATATCGATCGTCGCCGCACTGGTTCGCGGTCCTCCGACGATATCGACCAGTGGTGAGCGCAAATGCGAATGCAGTGCGGCGAAGCGGTCCCCGCGCACGACGGCGCTTTCGATATTTGAAACCAGCAACCCGGAAGTGTTGGTCGTGAGGATAGTCCGTTCAGGACAGATTTGGTCGAGCTTCCTGTGAACCTCGCGTTTGATCGCCAGCTCTTCGATGACCGATTCGCTGACGAGGTCCGCATTCGCAACGGCTTCGGCGAGATCGCTGACGCAAGTGACGCGTGCAGGCGCTGCCGCGAGCTCCTGGGCGGAACAATAGCCATTTTCCACCAGGTAAGCGCCGAACTCGGATTGATATGCAACGACGCCGGCGAGATTCTCCTCTGCGATGTCATAGATGACTGCGTTGTAGCCCGAAATAGCCGCTACCAATGAATTGGCGCGACCCATGGTGCCTGCACCGACATAGCAGATCGTGTCAATTTCCCTGATGGTCATCGCAAGGCTCGAGACCAGCGCTCCGGAAGGAACAGATTGGTACTGCCTTTCGTCACGATTGCCGGGCGATACTCGAGGATCGGAAGATCGGCCAGGGCATTGACTATATGGAACTGTGTCGGGTTCTGCTCCCAGGTCAGGTGATTCCAGTCGATCTCACCCTCACCGACATAGGCTTCGGTGATGACGTTCTCCGACGGAAATGTGGTCGGCTCGCTGAGCGCCGCACCGAAACCACCAACGGCGGGTATGTAGCGCCATCCCATCGGATTGTCCTTGCCTGCCGCGGCTTCCTGTGCGGCCGCGATCTCTTCGGGCGTCGGCGCAACGAGACTGCCGATCGACATATCCAGAATCCTGCTGCCGAAATGGCTCGCACTGCAGCGCCATTGTCCGTCAGTGACGGTGTGGTCGGGGATATCCGCGAACACCTTGGGAATGCCGGTCATTTCCCTGCCTGAAAGAATCGGATCAGCCAGGTTTTCCCAGATGACGAGGGCGAACGATCCTGTCAGCTTGTCTTTCTCGCCGTTGAAGTCCACTGCGGCATTGACGCTGATCAGGTTGTAGCCTCGCCCCGCGAGCCAGTCGACTTTCCTGCTGCGTGCATAGGTAACGGTCAGCAGCGCTTCATCCGCAACCTCGAACGGCGCCGGCAGGTATGCCGCCAGTCTGTCCGGGTCTGTCAGATACGACACGTTCATCGTCGTAACGTCGTGGTACCAGCCAGACGGCGTCGCATCTGTTTTCGGCGCGCCAAAATGCGCCGGCATCATGTAGCGGCCGGCCGGATCAAATTCGAACACGGTAACTTCTCCTTCTGTTGCGCCTGGCCTACAAGCCCAGGCGCTCGATTAGCTCACGCCGTATCTGCTTCTTGAATATCTTTCCGGAAGCAATACGCGGCAGGCTGCTGCTGTGAAACCAGATATGTTGAGGCACCTTGAAAGCGGCAAGCCGGTCGCTGAGAAAGACCCTTAAGCGCCCCTCGTCGAGATCGCTGCCCGCCTGGGTCGACACTGCCGCCCCGACAATTTCGCCAAGGCGCTCGTGCGGCAATGAGAAGACGGCGGCCTCCGTAATTTCCGGATGTGCGTATAACGCTTCCTCGACTTCGAGGCAGCTGACGTTTTCGCCGCCGCGAATAATGATGTCCTTGATTCGGTCGACGATGTAGACAAATCCCTCTTCGTCCAGGTAGCCAACGTCGCCGGTATGGAACCAGCCGTCCCTGAAGGAGGCTGCGCTTGCCGCGGGCTGATTCAGATAACCCGCAACAACGGCGGGCGAGCGAATGCAGATTTCTCCTTTTTCACCCTGTGGCACCGGCACACCCTCGTCGTCGACGATCCGGATTTCGACCAGGGGCGGCGATGGCTGGCCAACCGAACCGGGCCGGTCAATGTAGTCTTGCTGGCCGATGATGCAGCCCACGGCGTTGGTTTCTGTCAGCCCGTAGCCGGCCGACGGTAAAGCGCCGGGAAAACGCTCTACGATTGTTGTTACCTGCTCGGCCGGCCGCGCGGCGCCGCCGGAGCTGATGTCCACCAGGCACGACAGGTCATAGTCATTAAGCCGTGGATGGTTCATCAACTCCATCGACATCGTCGGCACGCCGTTGAAATGCGTAATCCGTTCGGCCTGGATCAACTCCAGCGCAGCGTCGATATCCCACTTGTGCATCATCACGATCTTTCGTCCGATGCCAAGTGACAACAAGAACATGCTGTTGAGTCCGGTGACATGGAACAACGGAACAGTGAGAAGGATCGCGGGCTGACTTTCCGCTTCCTGGCCGGCTGTTCCGTCAACGATGGTCAGTGCAGTGCCGATGACCAACCACGTGCCAATTGCCGATAGCACATTCCGTTGTGTCGAGAGAACGCCTCTCGGCCGCCCGGTGCTGCCAGACGTGTACAGGATCATCGCCGGATCTTCAGGCTCGGTGTCGACACCCGGCAACTCGGCGTTCGCGACTTCCGCGAGCAGCTCTTCGAACCGATTGACATCGCCTGGCAGGCGTTTGCCTTCGCTCTCCATGGCAATCGCGGTAAGGCCCGTCTCCGGCAGCCGTGGCGCCACACGCTCGTAGCGCGGTGCGTCGAGTATCACTAGGCTGGCGCCGCTGTCCTGTAAGGCATAAGCCAGTTCCTCGCCCTGCCACCAGGAGTTCATCGGTACCGCCACTGCGCCGATAGACGTGATCGCCATGAAGCTGATGCACCACTCCGGACAATTGCGCATGGCAATTGCAATACGGTCGCCCTTTTGCACGCCGTAGCGCTCGATAAGCCCCAGGCCAAGCCCAGCAACCTGCTGCATTACGTCATTGAAGGAAAAACGGCGCTCCTGATCAATGAACAGTTCCTTGTCGCCGAATGTCGCCGCGAAGGCGTAATAGTCGCGCAGATTACCCGGCAACCCCCCGAATACACGACGCGGGATGCCGTTGATAGCCTGCTCGATAATCGGAAATGGGCCGTCCGCGCCGGTAATGCCATCAATCGCTGCCGAAACCTCCGGATAGCGCATGCTTCAGTACCCTCTGAGTTTCGCGAAGCGGTCTGCATGGTAGTAATAGTCGCCATATTCCTGGCACGCCGCTGCGGCACGTTTCATGTAAAAACCAATATCGAATTCATCGGTCATGCCGATGCCGCCGTGCATTTGCACAGCTTCGTTGACTGCCAACTTCGCGGTCTTCGCCATCTTGGCTTTAGCCAGACTCGCCAGCAGCGAACGCTCCGGTCCGTCTTTGTCAATGACCTGCAGCGCTTTCAGCACGGCAGACTTGCACAACTCGAGTTCGCAGAACAGTTGCGCCGCTCGATGTTGCAGCCCCTGGAACGAGCCAATCAGAACACCAAACTGCTTGCGTTCCTTCAGGTAACCAAGAGTGCGTTCAAACGCTTCTTGAGCAAGGCCAAGTAGTTCTGCCGCAGAAAAAACCGCACCGATATCCAACGCTCTCTCGAGCTGCTGCCATGCCGCGCCAGCGTCGCCGAGCAATGCATCACGGCCGACGCGCAACGACTCGAAGCTGATCGTGGCAGTCAGTCGGTTATCGGCGTTCAGCGTTGTATCGATGCCGAGTGGCGCGCTGTCACGATCCACAATGAACAGGCTCAAGCCATCCCGATCCCCGGGTACACCGCCTGTTCTCGCCAGAACCAGAAGCCGGTTGGCTATGTTGCCATCGATGACATGCCTCTTTTCCCCGGCGAGCACAAAGCCATCTGCGTCTGCGTCCGCCGTCATCGCGGTCGCCGCCGGATCGAGGTGATCGGATTCACTCAGCGCCAGGGTCAGAATCAGCTCGCCGCCGGCAATGCGCGGCAGAAGTGAGCGTTTCTGCTCGTCGCTGCCCAATGCATTGATCAACGATGCGCACACCAGCGACGTAGACAACAGTGGTGAGGAGGCGAGCGTCCGGCCGCATTCCTCGAAAATAAGGCCCGCGCCGACATGACCAAATTCGAGTCCATCGTACTCTTCGGGAATTGTGATGCCGGTCCAGCCCATCTCGGCCATGCCGGCCCATAAATCGGCTGACCATTCCTCTCCGCGGTCGCGAAGTTCACGCAGCGCACTGACCGGCGAGCTTTGCTGGATGAAAGACTTTGCCGAATCGCGCAGCATCTGCTGTTCGTCGTTCAGTACCAAGGCCATCTTTTCTGCTCCCATTCTCGTCCCCTCGCTCAACCGGGCAAGCCGAGTATTCGTTTGGCGATAATGTTCAGCTGTATTTCGGAGCTGCCTCCCTCGATCGAGTTACCTTTGCTGCGCAGCCAGTTTTGTGCCATGGACATCTTGCCTTCACTGCCCCATGCCAATGCGCCGCTGCCACCGATCGACATCAGAAGTTCATTTCGGGCTTTATTCAGTTCCGTACCGTAGAGCTTGAGCACGGAGGACGCCGCGCCGGTCCCATGACCGGCTTTCGCTTCATCGACGACGCGTTCAATCGTCAGCGCAAACGCCATTTCGTCGATTTCGAAGTCGCTGATGTCGGAGCGCAGCCCATTGGCCGCCAGTTGCCCCTGCGCTTCGCCCAGGGCCGCAAGTGCGGTCTGCCCGAGTGTCTCGGAGCCAGCCCTGGACAGGCCAAATCCGCCGATCATTTCGCGTTCATGCGTCAGCAGATACTTGGCGATATCCCAGCCCTTGTTAAGTTCACCGACCAGGTTCTCTTTCGGGACTTTGACGTTTTCGAAGACCGTCTCACAAAACGGCGAGTTGCCGCTGATCAATCTGACCGGGTTCGTAGATACTCCTGGAGAGGCCATGTCGAATAACAGGAAGCTGATGCCCTGATGTTTGGGTGCTTCAAAATTGGTTCGTACGAGACAGAAAATCCAGTCGGATTTGTCTGCGTAGGAGGTCCAAACCTTCGAGCCATTGACCAGGTAGTGATCGCCCTTGTCGTCCGCCCGGGTTTGCAGGCTTGCAAGGTCGGAACCGGCATTCGGTTCACTGTATCCCTGGCACCAGCGTATCTCGCCGCGAATAATCTCGGGTATGAAACGCTTCTTCTGTTCTTCGCTGGCGAATTTAAATAACGCCGGGCCGAGCATATCGATACCGAAACTCTCCAACGGCCGGCGTGCAAGAATGCGCGCCATCTCCTGTTGCAGAATCTTGGCCTGCTCTCTTGTGAGGCCGCCGCCACCGTATTCGGCAGGCCACTGTGGCGCAGTCCAGCCACGTTCGGCCATTCGTTCGAGCCACAATCGCTGGTCTTCGCTCTCGAACACCCAGTTCCTGCCACCCCAGCACTGATCCTTGTCTGACCTGATGGGGCGGCGCATCGATGCCGGGCAGTTCTCTTCAAGCCAGGCGCGAGTCTGTTGACGGAATTCATCCGAGTCGGACACGTTGGAGCCCTCCACAGCGTGTGTTAGGGAAAATCTCTGTTTCGTAATCCCTAACTATGCGCCAACGACAAGAGCTTGACTGTCACTCGCGTGACAATATCAGGGCTTAATCCGGCTTCCGATGAACTTGCGAAATTTCTCGCCGTATGGCGGCCGGATGACGGCAAAGATATCGGCGCCGGCTTGCGTATACACGGCTTTCCTGTGGCTGAATTCGTCAAAGCCGTCCTTGCCGTGATACGCCCCCATTCCGGACGGTCCTATGCCACCAAAGGGAAGATCCTCCTGCGCCACGTGGAAAAATACGTCGTTCACCGTCACGCCTCCGGACGTCGTGTTATGCAACACGTAGTCACGCTCTGTAGTGTCCGAGCCGAAGTAGTACAGGCCCAGAGGTCGCGGCCGCGCATTAATATGAGCAACCACGTCCTTTGTGTCGGTATAAGAGCGAATCGGCAGTATTGGCCCGAATATCTCGTCCTGCATGACTTTCATCTCGTCCGTCGCATTGACGATGATGGTCGGCGGCACTTTGTAATGCGGTTGCTCTTCGAAGTCTTCCTCGTTGGGATTTATCTCGATGACCTCGGCACCTTTTGACCGGGCATCGTCGATACAGGACTGCAGTCGATCGAAATGACGTTGGTTTACAATGGAGGTGTAGTCGTCATTATCTCTGAGGCCACTCGGGAACATACTCGATATCGCTGCACGTGCCGCGTCGATGAATTCCTCGGTCTTACCTTCCGGCAAGAACGCGTAGTCGGGCGCCAGACAGATTTGTCCTGCATTCAGGGTTTTGCCGACCATGATACGCAGCGCCGCTTTTTGCAGATCCGCCGACCTGCCGATGACTACCGGCGACTTTCCGCCAAGCTCAAGGGTCACCGGAACGAGGTTGTCGGCTGCGGCCCGCATGACATGATGAGCGATCGACGTTGCGCCCGTGAATACCATGTGATCGAAAGGGAGCCTGGAAAATGTGGCACCAACTTCAGGTCCACCCGTCACAACCACTACTTCTTCTTCTGAGTAGTATTCAGAAAAGAGTTCTGCCATGAGCTGCGACGTTCGTTCGGTAAACTCGGACGGCTTGATCATCGCGCGGTTACCTGCTGCAAAGACACCCGCAAGCGGTCCGAACGTCAGATTCACCGGGAAATTCCACGGACTGATAATGCCAACGACACCTTTGGGCTGATAGTGAACTGACGCCCTGGCTCCGAACAGCCCAAGTGGAAACTGCGTCGATCGCTTTTCAGGCCGCATCCACGCACGCAAGTGCTTCTTCGCGTATTTCAGCGCCTCGATCGATCCGCTTATGTCGGAAAAGGTCGACTGATCTTTCGAGCGATGTCCGAAATCGGCACTCATGGCATCGCACAGCGCTTCACCGTGAGTGCACAGCAGGTCGATCGATTTGTCGAGCCACTCTGTACGTTTCTCTGGCGGGGGCATGCCGTCACGAATTGCTGCTGCTTTTTGGATCGCGAGTGCTGTTTCCATCTGTTCGTCGTTTCTAATGGTCATTGGTCTGCTTCCGGTTCGTCATCTTCTGGCTTACTGGCTTGCGGCACCTGGCCGGTGATCTTCTGGTACTGCTCTATCATCTGCTTGATGGCCTGTTCCGGTGTCGGATATGGCTGTGTGAAAGCTTTTGACAAGTACTCCCGCACCCGATCCTGCGACGCCAGCGACTGCAGAATCTGTTGTTCGAGGTACGGCCCCATCATCGCGACGACTTTGTCGCCATAAAACCGGATCAGCTCCTCGAGGACGCGATTCGTCAGCAGGGACGCATGACCTTCCGCCTCCATTTCCGTGATGATCTGCATCAACACGTTGCGCGTCAGATCCTCACCGCTTTTTGAATGCACGACCCGTATGGACTGCCGGTCGATGATCATCTGGCGAATATCTGCCAGAGCCACGAATGAACTGGTCTCGGTATCGTAGATTCGGCGGTTGGGGTATTTCTTGAGGAGTCTCATAACAAGCCTCCAGGAATGATATGCAACGCGGAATATATTTTCGTCATTTGTGATAACTCATTGTTTTAATAGCTATTTGAATATTTGCTTTTGCAAAATCTTTGCTTGACAAGTTAATCGAGAGTGATATATTAAATGCAATTCTTTTGCAACGCAAAAAAACAGGAGCGCAGCCATGACACAAGTAACACCCGAAAGCATCAGACAATTCTTCGATCAGGCAGCGAAAGCCTATGGCGACGCCTGGAAAGCACAGGCTGAATACTACGACGGCCTGGTGCGGCGCAATACGAAAGCGATGACCGAGCTGGCCGATGCGCGAATCGCAAGCTTCAGGGAAATGCGCGAATCGAGCACGTTCAATCAGGCATTCGAAGCCAACCTGGCGTTTGAAGAGAAGGTTCGTGAAGAACTCGTTGCCCTGCAAGAGGCAAACACCAGGTCATGGGAGACCCTGGTTGACGAGTTGAAGGCTATTTACACTCCGCCCAGGGAAGCCGCGAAACCGAAGCCTGCGGCCAAAAAGGCGGGCAAGGCAAAGGGCCCGGCCGCCAAAGCCTCAGCCAGAAAAGCTGCAGCAACCAGGCAGGCCGCATAATCTGCGGAGCACGTTGACAGGTCTGCTGTTACGGCGACCTGTCAACACTGCGTATCAGACTTGACGATAAGTCTGATCTGCGCTTTCTTCGTAGTCTGACTAATGGAACCAGGCAAAGTATGCAGCAAACCAGCGGACTAGATGCGGCATTCCTGTTCATGGAAACAGCCAATGCGCCCATGCACATTGGCTCGCTCGGCATATTTGACCCGTCCACCGCACCCGGTGGCATCGTGCGTTTCAAGCAGATTATCCAGACCGTGATGGAGCGAGCTCACTTCGCGCCGTATCTCAGACAACGTCTTGTCGAAGTTCCGTTCAACGCCGATTTTCCGTATTGGGTACGCGACAGTTCTTTTGACCCGGAATTTCACATACGCCATATCGCGTTGCCCAAACCCGGCGATTGGCGGCAATTGTGCATTCAGGTCGCGCGCCTGCATGCACGCGCACTTGATCGTTCACGACCGCTCTGGGAGCTGTATGTCATCGAGGGCCTGGACAATGTCGCGGGGATCCCGCCTGGCTGCTTCGCGCTCGTTACGAAACTGCACCATGCCGCTATCGATGGCGTGAGCAGTCAGGCTGTCGCCAGCGCATTGGCTGACCCTACCCCGGAAATCAGGAAAGTCGAGGGCGCCGAACAATGGCACGCGGATGAGCCGCCGACTCCCTTTGAGCTGATGGCGATGGCGGTCGAGCGCAATGTCACCAAGCCGATGCGTTATCTCGAATTCCTGCAGAAATCGGTGCCTGCGTGGAGCAAAGCGCTCGAAGCAGCGATGAGCGGCACGCTTACTCCACCGCCCAGCGTTCCGCGGACCCGATTCAACCGGGTCGTGTCGCCTCACCGGGTATTCGAGGGAGTCGACTTTTCTCTTGAGAAAATCAAACGGATCAAGAATGACGTCGGCGGCACCGTCAATGACGTGGTGCTTGGCATCTGTGCCGGCGCGTTACGCAAGTATTTGCTGGAAAACGACGAGTTGCCGGACAAGAGCCTCGTCAGCATGTGTCCGATTAATGTTCGCGACCCCAGTGCCACCGCTACCGGCGGCAACCAGGTCGTGTCAATGTCGGTGCCATTGCATACCGACATCGACAATGCAGCGGAACGTCTGCGCGCAATATGTGCATCGACTCGAGACGCCAAGGAATATACGAATGCGATAGGCGCGAAATCGATGATGGAAATGGCGAATTTCGTGCCAATGGAACTGGGCGTGCTGGGCGCACGTGTCGCCGCCGAACAGGGTCTGGCCAATTTCGCGACACCGGCCTTTAATACCGTGATTACAAATGTACCCGGATCTCCGGTGCCGTTTTACAGTAACGGCGCCAGGCACGTGCGCGGGTGGGGCCTGGGTCCGTGCGTCGACGGTAATGGTCTGTTTCACGCAGTTGGCAGCTATTGTGGTGAGTTGAATATCGGCGTTACCTGCTGCCGCGTCATGATGCCGGACCCGTCGCACTATGCAGAGTTGCTCAGAGAATCGTTCGCCGAACTGGAGGTCGGGCCGGTCGCTGCCAGGAAAAAGCGAAAAGGAAAAACTGGCGGCAGGAAGACGGCGCGCAAGAAGAAAACTGCCAGGAAAGCATCCAGCGCAAAGCCTGTCACCAAATCAGCCTCTGCCGCAGGGAGTGAGAGCGCGCAATTGAAATAGGGAATGTCATGAGCTATGCATTGAGGGAGAAATTCAGGCCGCCCAGCGAGGCCCTTTATCTGACGGAGCCTTTTCGTGCAATTTTCGAACTTGGCACGCTGCATCTGTCCGAGCCCTGGCTGAACTCACTGCGTGGCGGCGACGGCCACCCGGTCCTTGTCATCCCGGGATTCACGGCCGGTGATCGTTCCACAGTCGTACTCAGGAACTTTCTTTCGACATTGGGGTACCTGCCCAGCGGCTGGAAGCAAGGTGTCAATTTCGGTGCCCGGCACGATTTATTCGAAGGTGCCGGCAAATTGTTGATAGGATTGCACGAAGAATACAATTGTCGGGTCAGTATCGTCGGCCAGAGCCTCGGTGGCATCTATGGCCGCGAACTGGCAAAACGCCTTCCCGATGCAGTGCGCCAGGTCATAACGCTCGGCAGCCCGTTCAATGACCCGAACGGCGATGCGTCCAAAGTGACCAATCTGTACAAGATGTTCAATCCGGAGCACAAATCCAAGTCCGAGCAATTCCTGAATGAACACTGGGAACTGCACACTGCGCCGCCGGTACCGACAACGTCCATTTACAGCAAATTTGACGGCATCTGTCATTGGCGGGCATGTCTGCAGCATAGCGGCCACGACCAGGTAGAGAATGTCGAGGTACTCGGCAGCCATACGGGCATGGGGGTGAATGCGCAGTCGTTGTTCGTGATCGCCGATCGCCTGGCACAGCGCAGAAACGAATGGAGGCCCTTTCATGTCGGCCGCTACTTCGGGCTGTCTGCAGGGGTCAACTAGCGACGCCAGCAGACGCGCGTCACGCAGGTGACAGGCATCACGAAGATAACTATGACAGCATGACGCTGCAATCTTCTTTACAGCAATAGTCGGATTATCAGGGGAAAAAACTCATGAATCTCGGGGTAACTGATCGTCTACGCCCACTGCTCGACGCAGTGAAAGCATTTATCGACGAACGGGTACTGCCTGTCGACGAAGAATTCCTCACCGAAGTGGCCAACGGCGATCGTTGGTCTCTGAACGAAAGACAGGCGGAAATACTGGATGGCCTGAAAAGCGCCGCCCGCGAACAGGGCCTGTGGAATTTCTGGCTGACCGACAGCAAACAGGGCTACGGCCTGAGCACTGTGGAGTACGCCTACCTTGCTGAAGAAACCGGCCGCGCACACCTCGCGGCAGAAGCATTCAATTGCAGCGCGCCCGATACCGGCAATATGGAGGTTCTCGAACGCTACGGGACGCCCGAGCAGAAACAGGCCTGGCTCGAGCCGCTGCTTGCCGGCGAAATACGCTCCGCCTACGCAATGACGGAGCCCGACGTCGCATCGTCCGACGCGACCAATATTTCGACATCCGCAGTACTCGAGAACGGTGAGTGGGTCATCAACGGCGAAAAGACGTATATCTCGGGGGCCGGTGATGCGCGCTGCAAGATCATGATTTGCATGGTGAAATCGAATCCGGAGAACGGCCGCCACCAGCAACACTCGCAGATCCTGGTGCCGATGGACACACCCGGGGTCGAAGTCGTCCGGCCTATGCAGGTATTCGCCGAAGACAGCGCACCGCATGGGCACATGCACCTCCGTTTGAACAATGTTCGGGTGCCCGAAGCGAATGTGATTCTCGGCGCGGGGCGCGGCTTCGAGATTGCCCAGGGCCGGCTCGGGCCCGGTCGTATACACCACTGCATGCGCGCCATCGGCATGGCGGAACGAGCCTTGCGCCTGATGTGCGCACGTTCGGTGTCGCGAACCGCTTTCGGCAGGCCGCTGGCCAAGCTCGGCGGTAACTACGACAAAATCGCGAATGCGCGTATGAACATCGACATGGCCCGTCTGCTAACGTTGCAGACCGCGCATGTCATCGACACACAGGGTGTCCAGGAAGCTCAGGTCTGGATCTCGAAGATCAAGGCAGCAGTCCCCAACATCGCACTGAACGTGATCGATGATGCAATACAAATGCACGGCGCAGCCGGCATCTCGCAGGACTTTCCGCTGGCGACGATGTACACGCATGCACGCACGTTACGTTTTGCCGACGGTCCCGACGAAGTGCATCGCATGGTCGTCGCGCGCAATGAATTGCGCCCGTACATCGGGGCTGTCAAGTCCTGACGGATACACAACCACGAAACCGCAACAGGAATCAATCATGACGGAAACGATCAAGGCCGAGGACCTCCCGGGACTGGTCGGCAGGGAACTGGAGCCATCGCCCTGGCTCGAAATAACGCAGGAGCGCGTCAATCAGTTCGCTGAGGCAACCAACGATTTTCAGTTCATCCACGTCGACCCGGAGAAAGCGGCGCAGACGCCATTCGGCGGACCGATCGCTCATGGCTTTCTGTCCTTGTCATTGTTGTCTTATCTCAATGCGCAGAGCGCGATCGTTCCGGAAAACCTTGTTATGGGAATCAACTATGGCTCCGACAAGGTGCGCTACCTGATGCCGGTGCGTGTCGGCAAGAGAATCCGGTCGAAACAGAAGGTGCTCGAGGTCAGTGAAAAAAATCCCGGGCAATGGCTCATAAAAAATGCCGTTACCGTCGAAATTGAAGGCGAGGAGACGCCAGCGTTGGTGGCAGAGATCTTGTCAATGATGGTTGTTGCTTAACACGAAACACATAAAACGAAGAGGCGAACAAATGAGTATCAAACTTGATGGCCAGGTAGCCATTGTTACTGGGGCAGGCCAGGGGCTTGGTCGCTGTCACGCACTGGCATTGGCCGAACGGGGCGCCAAAGTTGTCGTCAACGATCTCGGCGATGAAGGCGGCACCTCTGTAAACGCAGACGCCGTCGTAGCGGAAATCAAAGCCGCGGGCGGCGAAGCAATGAGCCATGGCGCCAACGTTGCGAATGTCGAGCAGGTCAACGACATGGTCGCGAAAACGATGGACGCATGGGGACGTGTGGATATTCTGATTAACAACGCGGGCATCCTGCGTGACAAGACGTTCCTCAAAATGCCGATCGAAGATTTCCGGCTTGTCATCGAGGTTCACCTGATGGGCACCGCCAACTGCACCAAAGCCGTGTGGGAAATCATGCGCGAACAGGAGTACGGGCGCATCGTCTTCACGACCTCGAGTTCGGGCCTGTACGGCAACTTCGGTCAGTCCAACTACGGCGCCGCGAAGATGGCGATGGTGGGACTGATGAACACGCTGCATCTCGAGGGCGCGAAGAACAATATTCGTGTCAATTGCCTGGCGCCGACAGCCGGCACAGCGATGACCGAAGGCCTGTTCCCCGAGCCTGTCTTCAAGTTGATGTCACCCGAGGTGGTCAGCCCTGCCGTAGTATTTCTCGCCGGCCCGGATGCTCCGAGCCGCAAGGTATTGTGCGCCGGCGGCGGCAGTGTCGCCATCTTCAAGGGCTTCGAGACACGGGGCATGAACCTGCTACCGGACGATATGTCTGCCGAAGGCATCGCCGCCGTGTGGGACGAACTGAACGACGAGACGGACATGCAGGAACTTTCAGCCGGGTTCGAGCAGCCTGGCAAATTTGCGGAACAGGCAGCCAGGAAGCTCGGGCTCAAACTCGCCGGTTAGGCGGCAAAGGAAACAATGATGAGAGAAGCAGTAATCGTATCGACAGCACGCACGCCTATTGGCAAGGCCTACCGCGGCGCATTCAACAACACCGAAGCGCCCACGCTTGGCGGGCATGCGGTCAAACACGCGGTCGAGCGTGCCGGCCTCGATCCGGCCGAAGTCGAAGACGTCATGATGGGTTGCGCGTTGCCGCAGGGCACACAAGGACAGAACATCGGCAGGCAAATTGCACTTGCGGCCGGACTTCCGGTTACGACGGCGGGCATGACCGTCGACCGACAGTGTTCATCGGGCATGATGGCAATCGCACTGGCCGCAAAAACGATCATTTGTGACAAGGTCGACATCATGGTGGGCGGTGGTCTCGAGTCGGTTAGCCTCGTGCAGAACGAGCATCAGAACTTGTACCGGGCGGCTGATCCGCGATTACTCGAGGTTCATCAACATGTCCTCATGCCGATGATCGACACGGCCGAGGTCGTCGCCAAACGCTACGACATCAGTCGCGAAGCGCAGGATGAGTATGCATTGCAAAGCCAGCAGCGCACGGCTGAGGGACAAGAGGCCGGAAAATTCGATGATGAAATCGTGCCGCTACCGTCGAACAAGGGCGTGATGAACAAGGAAACTAAAGAAATCACGTTCGAGGACGTCGTCCTGGAAAAAGACGAAGGCAACCGACCGTCGACAACGATGGAAGGACTCACCGGTTTGAAGCCGGTGCGGGACAACGGTTTCATCACGGCAGGAAATGCAAGCCAGTTGTCCGACGGCGCTTCAGCTTCTGTTGTCATGGAGGCCAGCGTCGCCGCGAAGCGAGGGCTCGAGCCGATGGGCATCTATCGCGGCACCGCAGTTGCCGGTTGTGAACCTGACGAGATGGGTATTGGACCTGTCTTTGCGGTACCGAAGCTGCTGCAACGCAATGGACTGACGATGGACGATATCGACCTCTGGGAGCTCAACGAGGCTTTCGCCGTGCAGGTCATCTATTGCCGCGACAGACTTGGTATCCCGAATGACCTTCTGAATGTGAATGGCGGTGCTATTTCGATCGGTCATCCTTACGGTATGTCAGGCGCCCGCCTGGTCGGACATGCACTCATCGAAGGCAAACGCCGCGGCTCGAAGTATGTCGTCTGCACGATGTGCATCGGTGGTGGCCAGGGAGCAGCATCACTGTTTGAGATTGTGTAATGCGCGCGCTCGTCTGCAACGAATACGGTCCACCCGAATCACTCGTGATTGAAGAGCGTGACGACCCTGTTCCCGGCGAAGGCCAGATCGGCGTCGATATCGCTGCAGCGGGCATCAATTTCCCCGATGTATTGGCAATTGCCGGCAAGTACCAGGTCAAGACGCCAACACCCTTTGTTCCGGGTAATGAAGCGGCTGGCGTCGTTTCCGCGATTGGCGCTGGCGTGACGCAGTTCGCCGTCGGTGACAAGGTCATCATCAACACGACGGGCGGCGCGTTCGCTGAGAAATGCGTCGCCGATGTGCACGCGACCGCAGCGCTACCCGACGACCTCAGCTTCGAGCAAGGCGCCGGATTCACGGTTACCTATGGCACGAGCTACCACGCGCTCAAACAGAGCGCGAATCTCCAGCCGGGCGAGACGGTACTGGTACTCGGCGCCGCCGGTGGTGTGGGTATAACAGCCGTCGAAATTGCAAAAGCCATGGGTGCACGTGTGATTGCCGCCGCCAGCAGCGACGAAAAACTGGAGTTCGCTGTCTCCGCCGGCGCTGACGAGACCATCAACTACTCAAAAGTTCCACTCAAGCAAACGGTCAAGAAACTGACGGGTAACCATGGTGCCGATGTCGTGTACGACCCGGTTGGTGGCGAACTTGCTGACCAGGCGTTCCGCGCCACAGCCTGGCACGGCCGCTACCTCGTCATCGGTTTCGCCTGCGGAGAGATTCCGAAGTTCGCCGCAAACATTGCGCTGCTCAAAGAAGCCAGCATCATCGGTGTGTGGTGGGGAACCTGGGCGACAAAAAATCCGAAATTACAGACCCGGAACATGCTCGAAATGGCGGAGCTGATCAAGGCCGGCACGCTAACACCTCGGGTTACCGAGTCCTATGCTCTCGACGAATACGTTGACGCATTCAAGGCGATCACCGAGCGGCGCGCACGCGGCAAAGTCACGCTGCGCATGCGGACAGTCCTATGATTGCTGCGTGATCAGGAGCCAATAGATTTCTGAGGAAAAGGCGTCGAAAGAATGAGAGCATGAACACGAATGCGATAATGGTTTTCTTCTATGGGCTTTTCATGGATGAGTCGTTGCTGGCTTCAAAGGGCGTTCGCCCAACGGAATCAACTATTGGCTACGTCGATGGGTTCGGCCTGCATATCGGGAAACGCGCAACGCTGCTTCCTGAGGCGAATAGTCGCGCATATGGCGTGCTGATGAAGATTACCTCGGAGGAAGTTGCGGCGTTGTACTCGGAACAAAGTGTTGCTGACTATATCGCCGAACCTGTTGTTGTGAATTTGCCCGGCAATACGCAAGTGTCGGCTGTTTGCTACAACTTGCCAGCCTCGAGGCTCGCCGGGACAAACCCGGAGTACGCGGCGGCCTTGCTAACGCTGGCTACGAAGCTGGGTCTGCCTGACAGCTATCTTGGACACATTCGGAGTGCAGGCAGAGAAATCCAGTGAATGTATTGCATCGGCCGATTGCGGTCACAAACGCATACCGGACGGTCGACATATCGCCTTAGACTGACCCCAGTCTACGTACTTCTCCGAATTGACGTAGTTTTCGTCTTTCCATTCGAATCGTGGCTACATCCGAAAAAGCAAACCTGGCCAAAGCCAGGGGCGCAAAGCCACGGGTCACCCCTGCTGGTGACGGCCGGGCTGCCGCTTCTATACAGTGACAATGGGAGGGGAAAACGATGCGTGTGAAAACAGGGTTGTTGGTGTCCGTGACACTACTGGCATTTCTTACGGGCGGCCCGGTTGTGGCCGCTATTGGCGATACCCAGACTTTTAGCGATGGTGGCATGCCGGTGATTGGCCAGGCCTTCGACTGCCCGGAGCCTTGCCTGGCCAACGGCTGGTACTTTGGCTTCGGTGAATTAGCTGGCGTAGCGTTCGACGCTGGAGAAGAGGGAACCGGCGACCACGCGCTAGTGCATAATAGTGGTGGTATCGGGTTTCATTTCTTTACATATGCGGGCTACGAGATATTCGACGCCAACTTCCTGGGCAATTTGCTTGAGGCGGGGGTTGTGGCAGTTCGTTTTCGCGCCCGCCATTCGGGAATTGGAGACTCTATCGTGCTTCGCGCCTTCTTGTTCGACACGTTCGATGACGGCGTCGGTGCCGACAGCGTCGATTGGGCAATCTCGGATGGCTCGGCCACGATTGCGAATACAGGCACAGGCACTACCTGGCAGACCTACGAAATTTCCTTGCGTGTATCCGATATGGAATCCGGGGCATTTGTTGGCACGCCACCGACCGTAGAGGAAATACTATCCGGCGTAGCCCAGTTCGGGTTGCGCCATGATCCAAACTTCACCGGTCCCGGGGTGCCGGCATGGTTACTTGCGGCCGTTTATTTTGACGATATCCAATTGATCCTGGACAGTGATGCTGACGGCGTTGCGGACGACGACGATTTCTGCGCCGACACGTCCATTCCCGAAGCCGTGCCATCCGTGACGCTTCTGCCCAACCACTGGGCGCTGACCGACGATGACGATCCCTTCGACTTCGACACGGTAATTGTCGGCAAGGGGCCAAATCGCAGCTACACCGTCGAGGACACTGCGGGCTGCTCATGCGAGCAAATCATCGAGATTCAGGGATTCAACGCCGGACATATGATGTACGGCTGCAGTATCGGTGTCATGGATCATTGGATCGACGTAGTGAATACCCCATAGGGTATTTGTCCAAGCAGCGAGCGCTGCGGACTATGACGACACGGCCACTCTTCCGAGTGGCTTTGTCGCATCTGACGAAGTGAGATCGCCCCTGGCCTACCCCGGGGCGAACATCCTGCGAGCAGATTTCTCAGTCCGTATTTCGTCTAGCCGCCGCTTTTTTTGGGATTACATGCGACGCCGGGACTACTTCCTATCGATGTCAGGAAATCCCTGAATAGTTTGGGGATCTGCCCCCAGGACTGCACTCTATCACCCTTGAAAAACCCCGCGTCTGCGACCGGATCGTCTTGCTGACCCGAATAGGAGCATTCAGATTGGCCTTTTGTACCCCCTGGGATCGGGTTGCCCTTCCCATCCACTTCACCGGCGACAGCGGCAGTCGAACCTATAGCCAGAATTCCTGACACAAGTAATGCATAACTGACCCGAGTCTTGTCTGTGAACTTATTCTTCATATTGTCACCCCCACATTTTGCGGCTACGGCGCCGTTTGATCAGAAGACGTGCCAAGGCACTCTCTGTAAGCGTAGTAAAAGAACCCAAAACGTCAAGGCGGTCCTGGTATTGTTGA
>JAOTVR010000191.1 GCA_029863305.1 Gammaproteobacteria bacterium
ACGATTCGGCGTTCGCGTCCACGACGGCCCGCCACAATCGGATCTGGCCAATCGCGACGAGTTCTTCGCCGAATTGCACGGGTTTTTCTGACTGACAGGCGATGACCTGGAGCGGATGCAGGGAGTCGAGCCCTGATGCCGATGCCCTGGCCCGGAACGACACTCGCTAATCGGTCGGCGACAAATACGCCTCAACCTCGTATTTGGCATTCATCGGCGGCAAACCCACAATGGCCCGATCACGGTTGATGTTACTCAGCATTGCGACTTCGAGTTCCTTGAATCTCGGATCATCGGCCAGCATCGCAAATGCCGGAACCACGTCTGTCGGTACTCCGGCTGTCGTCCAGCCTCTGCTGACCGCTTGCTGCAATTGTGAAATTGCCGAATCGACGTCTCCGAGCAACGCATACTCTATGGCACGATTGCCTGAATAGATGAAGTTGTCGACACCCTGTTCGTCGAGCCTGGACGATTGCCTGTCGATGAACTGCATGGCTTCATTAAAGCGCTCCTGATTGCCAACGCGCGAGTAGGCCAGCGCCACTTCGGCCATAATCGAATAGCCGAATTCATCGCCCCCGTTTTCCGAAGCAAACGTCGCGATTGTCGGCCAGCGTTCCTCGAGAAACCCGACGATGTCGCCACTGCGACCGGACCTGTTGAGAAGAGAGAACAGGTTTTCGGGATAGCCCGACGTGGCCTGTTCGTAGGCCATGGCAATGCCTTCATCCTCCTGACCGGTCTCATACAAAGCCAAGGGCCGCCAGTACAAGGAACCCTCTTCGATCGCTCGCTCGTATTGCATCGTGCTGGTCAACGCGGCACTCAAAAACAACTTCGCTACGCCACTCATCTCGGCGAATTCGCGACGCATTTCCATTTGCTGCAGGCCCTCACCGTTGCGCCCCGAATACATGTAGTTGATCGCACGCGCCAGAAAGAGGTCAGGGTTGCTCGAATCAAAAGCCTCGATACGCTGCAGCAGCGCCTCTGCTTCATCTTGCTTGCCAAATGCATTGAACGTCATCATCGCGTTAGCAAACGCCGGCCGATACAACGGGTCTCTCTCGGCGATATCGACGAGAATCTCCAGCGATCCCTTGAAGTCACCAACAAGTTGCAGTGCAGTCTGCAGCCAGTTGGCTGCGTCGATCAGATTAGGGTTAATTGACAACGCCTTGGTGAGATGATCGATGGCAAACTCAGCCTCAGCCGGTGTTCGTGCGTAGTACAGCCCCAGCGCTGCCCAGCCCTCGGCGAGATTCTCATCGAGACTCAGGGCCTGATCGACGAATCGTTTGCCACGCCGGTTTGACTCGTTATGAGGAATCGCACCGTACTGCTGCTCCGACATCAGCATTGTCGCGATACCACGCTGCGCGAAGGCCGGCGCATATTCGGGATCCAGCTGGATGGCCTTGTCGAGCTCGCTTATCGCGATGTCGATCTCACTGCCTTTACGCGTGTAGATGCGTTGTTTGGCACGCAGGTACAGATCATAGACGACAGGGTTGGTACGCTTTGCTTCAATGACGACCGCACCTTCCGCGAGCAGCTGGCTTTTTAGTTGCTTGAGGATTTCATTCGCAATTTCATCCTGAATGGCGAACACATCGGTAAGTTCGCGATCGTATGTCTCGGACCAGAGATGAAATCCGTTATCGACTTGAATCAGCTGTGCCGTGATGCGCACCTGTGCGCCTGCCTTACGCACTGAGCCTTCCAGAATATGATCGACACCGAGCGCATCGCCGATACGGCGCAGATCATCATTGCGGCCTTTGAAGGCAAAGGATGATGTGCGCCCGGCAACTTTGAGGCTTTTTTCGGAGGCAAGCGAGTTAAGAATTTCCTCGGTAATGCCATCGGAAAAGAACTCCTGTTCGGTATCCGAGCTCATATTCACGAACGGCAGCACGGCGATGGATTTTTCGGCACTGCTTGTCTCTGCCACAGACTCTTGTGCCGGTTCCGCAGCATTATCGTATTGACGATCAATTAGCAGCAGCGCGACCGCCGCCGCCAGCGACGCGATGATGATGTAATTCAGTTTGCGCCCCGTCTGATGCACGATTGATCCCGAGCGATCAACATCGGCCTCTTTCTTGATGCCTTGCGGCGTCAATTCGAACGCCCAGGCGAATATCAGTGCCGGCACCAGGCCGATGGCGAGGATGACGAAGATGAGTTTAGGTGCCCAGGCTGGCAATTCGAAGATAGGCGAAATCACGTCTACGATCTGCAGCATTACCCACGACGCGACCGCATAAGCGATGCCGACGCGGAATACGTTGCGACGACTGAGTTCTGCAAAAAGAGTCAAAAGAGTGCCTGTGCTGGCGCTGTATTCATGGCGCGGTCCTTGATTGGGGCAGGCGTGATGATACCAATTCTTACCGTCCGGAAAAGGACGCAAGCGACGGCACCACCCCGGAAGAGCGAATCAGATGGTCTCGGCTGTCGGTCAGCCGCGGCCGAACCAGCTCCCTGTTGTCTTATGGTGACTGGATGTACTGAGCAACAGGTTTTCCGGCTGCTATATGATCAGATTCAAACTCCCGGACGAGGGCCGGTGGGTCGGCACCTCGATACCAGAGAAAGACGGAGCAACTGGGGGAGGCTAAGAACAGTGCGGTGTGGAATTCCCAGAAGTGTGAGGATGCTAACCTCTGCAGGATTCTGAGGGTCACCGAGCGAGTTACGATTCCGGTGAACGACCTCCCCGTACTGACATTGATGAATGACTGAGGCGCGATTTTCCGCTTCGACGGAGGCAGACCAGTCGTTTCGGCCGTACAAACAGAATTGCCAGAAATATCAAGATTTGACTTCAGCTGACCTACACATACGGGTCAGCGCATATGTGGAGACTGGAGCGGGTGAAGGGAATCGAACCCTCATTCTCAGCTTGGGAAGCTGATGTTCTACCATTGAACTACACCCGCAAAT
>JAOTVR010000104.1 GCA_029863305.1 Gammaproteobacteria bacterium
CAGGCCGAGCAGCAGCACGACGAGCAGTGACTTCAGGTTGCCGCCGCCAAACCGGACCAGCGTGCGCTGGCCACAGCCCGACGCCAGGGTCATGCCCACGCCGAACAGGAAGCCGCCAAGGATATGCCCCAGCCAGCCAAAATTAGCTGTTCGATACATGACCTGGTCCAGATCGATGATGCCGCGCGCGTGCATAAGCTGGGTCGCGAGAATCGCAACGCCGATAGCAAGGAGCCAGGCTCGAAGCCGATCCTTACTGCCGATATTGACCCAGTCGCTGACTGCACCCATGGTGCAGAAGTTGGTTTTGTTTGCAATCGCGCCAAATGCGATGCCGATCACGAAACCGAGTGTCGCCACTCGGTAGACCGGTTCCCATTCCATCATTCGCTTTCTCCGGCGGGTGTCATCAGCGCGCCGTCTTCTTTCTCCATGCCGCGCTGCTTCGCAAAGGTCTTGTATTCCATGCGGTAGTGGTGATTGCCTTCGATGTAGTTGCCCAACAGCAGCAACTCAGCGGCAGTCCTGATCATTCCAAGGTGGCGATAAATCTCGTTGCCTTCGAGGTCGATGAAGGCGATGACAGGTGTCATGAAGATCCTGCGATGGTCAGAGAAGACCTTGGACGGCAAAGTGATGCCGTCAAAGTCTGTCAGCTCCACGTCACCATGAATATCCACGGCGATGCTGAGGAAACGTTCCGCATACCAGTCCTGCACGCTTCGCTGGCTGAAAACCTTGTGAATCATGTGCTGGCAGTAGGGGCAGGATTCGGCCTCAAAGAACAGCAACATGCCGAGCTTGCCTTCCTCTCGTGCAACCTGCATTTCTTCTCGCAGGTCGCCGAAGGTTGGAGTAAAGAAGTACTCGCGGGCATCGCGGGCATCGCGAGTCGCCGGATCGTCAACCGGCGAACAGCCTGATGCAAGCAAGGGCAGCGCCAGCAGGATGCCTGCCAGCGCTGCTCTCAAGCTTGCTGTACGCTGCATCGTATCTGGCAACTACTGTGACCAGATGCCCGTGACCTGGATCGCGATGCGGTTGTCGATGCCGTTGACGTTTGAATTCGGACCGCCAAAGGGAAGGGGGAAATTGATCGCCTCGGCGTCCCGGATTTCGTAATTGACGGCCAGTCGTACGCGCGGATTGAAGAAATATTGCGCGCCAACCGTGGTGCGCTTGAACTCGATCTCAAACTGGTTGCCATCAAGGCGGTTGTAGACGTCGTAGCGCAAATCGAGTTCCCATTTGGTCTTTGGGATACGCCAGCCGCCCTCGACGTAATACCCACTGCCCTCCGCAAGGGCTCCGTTGCCTGCCTGCTCGCCACCGGTGCCGGCGACGGGAATACCCTGGCCCGGTCCGATGCTGAATGTGGGATTGTGCGGCGCCTGCCAGATCATGCCTTCGCCGTTCATGTACTCGGCCGTGGCGCGCCAGCCATTGCGCAGGTACTTGACGCCGAAACCCATACGATCACGATCATACTCGGCGGGATCGTGCACAGTGCTTATGCGGCCGGAGCCCTGGGGTCCACAAGCGGGAAAGACCAGCGCAGCGTCGGAACAGGCATCAGCACTCAGATCGGCGGTGCGCTTGCCAGATTGCGACCAGGCGAAAAACTTGAGTCCCTGCCGCCGCGGCCCGGTGCCGCCAAATACCTTTTCGGCCGACGCATAAAGATACAGGTCCTTGTTGTCGTCGTTGTCCGAGAAATTCAGGCCGTTACCGTTGCCGATCATGATCGCGTAGGTCAGTTCCCAGTCGTTGCCCACGTTGAACCAGTCGAACATCTGCACGCCGACATCACGAAAGGCACCGACGCCCCGCTCGAATCCGTTCAAACGCGTCTCCGGCGGTAACGTCGTTGGCGGGTTGTTAGGTGTGTACCGCCGGTTCGGGAAACGCTCCAGCAGCATCTGCTGTGTGACCCACGTAAAATTGATGTAGTCGAATACGTGAATCGCCTGCAGACCTTCCTCTGAACCCGGGTACTTGAAAAGCCCGGCGCGAAAACGCGCGCCCTTCAGATGATTGAAGGTAATACTGGCGTCGGTCGCTTTCGCGAACGAGCCTTCGGGCTCAGTAATGCCGTTGTTTCCCATTTCCAGCAGCAGAAAGTAGTTGATCTTCTGGTCGATCGGCATCGCGACGCCGCGTACACCGATACGTGCCCTGTTGACATTGAATGCGGACTGCGTATCGAGGTTCGGACCGATCAGTTTTGGCGGAATGTATCCCCCGCCCAGATTATCCGGACGCGGATCACTCGAGTCGTCCTGGTACTGAACCTGGACGAACCCCCAGACCTTGGCCAACTGCTCGGCTCCCTGAGGTTCTGTCCCCTGCAGGGTGAGCCAGTTGGCGCCAAAAGCACTTGCCGACAATGCCAGGAGTCCCGCCAATAGCGATCCTGCCAGCACGCGTTTTTGATAATCATTATTTATCACGTGAAACCTCCCTTCGTTACACGATTTCTTAAAGTCTTACGGTTTAGCCAGCATGTAGCCCTGGTCAACGAGTTCCTTGATGCGAACGATGCCGCCCTTGCCAGACGAAGCATGACTGTTGATCTTGACCGGCTCGCCGATGATCCGCGACATGTTGTCGATAGTGTTCTGGCAGGCAAAAAACCGGACGCCACTGTCGACCAACCCGTCGATACGGTCGCTGTTGCTGTTGTCTTCGAACAAGAGGCGCAACCCGGGCCCGAATGCGACGATCTCAACGTCGACCTGGTCCTGGCCATAGGCTTTGAGAAGGTTGCCGGCAACATTCAGTACGAGTGTCTGCTTGGACGGGTCCAT
Organism: Gammaproteobacteria bacterium; assembly: GCA_029863305.1. Lineage (GTDB taxonomy): Bacteria > Pseudomonadota > Gammaproteobacteria > Steroidobacterales > Woeseiaceae > UBA1847. The sequence goes on from JAOTVR010000104.1 coordinate 2,808, forward strand.
GTCACTGATCTGCAGAACGACCTTGTGCTCCGCGAATGGCTTCTCGTCCTGAGCCATCAGGGCCTGTGGTGCGGCGATCGTGCACAGCACGATCAGCAAGCTACCCAGCCTTAGTAACCGTTGAAACTTCATAATGATCTCCTGACTAGTCAGATGCCTTGGCGGCATGATTTTCGAGCCGTTGCGAAAGCTTCGTGCACGGCGTTAACAGTTAATGACGTTGCAAGCACGCAGAATAATCCCTTAATCTGCAATTAGATTGCGTCGTATGGGCATATGAACCTGCCCAGATCGCATAACAGCGCGCCTGGCGGAATAAAGAGGGCTGTTGAATCGTCTCTAGTCAGACAATAAGGACAATTCGCGGGGGAACACGAATGGCAATTAGCGAGATGTTTGGAATCAGCCAACGCCGGGCATTCAGGAAGCTGGTCGGCAACAGCCGGGACCGGCTGTACCGGATTGCCTACGCGTGGACGCATAATCCGCATCTTGCCGATGACCTGGTTCAGCAAACGCTTTGCAAAGCGCTTAGCAATCAGCGGCAGCTCAAGGATCCGGGTGCAGCCGAAGCCTGGCTGTTCCGCATCATGTCCAACTGCCTGAAGGACTACCACCGCGCCAAGCGCGAGGTATTGTCCGGTGATGAACTTGTCATCGTGAACAACATGACTCCGGAACACGAGACGGAGGAGCAACAACTGGTGCGCAAGGTACGTCAGGCGGTACAAAATCTGCCATTTGCGCAGTGCCAGGTTATTACACTCGTCGATCTCGAAGGATTTACCTACGCGAGCGTCGCCGAGATTCTGGAGATACCCGTCGGTACGGTGATGAGCCGGCTTTGCCGGGGCAGGCGTGCTTTGCGGGATATCCTGACGAATGTCTGGTCGCAACAGGATGCGAGCCCGGCCGCAAACTTGAAGAGAGTCAAATGAAAAAGGACGAACATTTTTCCGAAGAGCAGCTGAATGCTTTTGTAGACGGTGAACTCGATCCGGAAGAGAAGAGCCGCTTTTATAACGAAGCCGGCCGCTCACCGGATCTGGACCATCGGCTGTGCCAGCAGCGCAAGGTGAAGGAACTCGTTAAGCACGCCTACGAGAACGTGCCGGAGCCGATACGTCCGGGGCGGACACCGCTGTCGAGGGGCAGATTCCTCGGCCGGGCACTGGTCGCCGGGGTCCTCATGGTCATCGGTCTGGCAGGCGGGATGCTCGCGCAGAATTATTTTGGATTTGGCCAGGACACCGGATCGACGGCCGCGCCTGTCGCCAGGATCAATAACTACCTGCTGCACGTAACAGGCGACGAGGCCGAGCATATGCTGGCCGCTCTGGATCATGCCCGGCAGTTGTTGGACTCGGCCGAAGCCGGCGAAGTAGTCCAGGTGGAGATCATTGCCAACGAGCGCGGGCTCGACCTCGTACGCAGTGATATCACACCGTTTGGCAGGGAAATCTCGGCGTTGCAGGATAGAGACGTTGTCTTCTATGCGTGCTCCAGATCCATCGAGCGGCTCGAAGAGAGCGGCGTCGACGTTCGCCTGGTACCGCACACTAATGCGGACTACACGGCACTCGACCGCGTCGTTACACGCATGCAGGATGGTTGGAAATACGAAAAGATTTGAGCGGCTCGAGCCGCCTGGCAGGGGGAAACCTATGATGAAAATGTCCGTTGGCGCGTTATTGGTCATCGCTTGCGTAAGCCTGGCGGGCTTCGCGTTCGCCGAAACGAAAGATGCCGGGCACGGCAAAGACTACCGCACGTTTCATGCGAGCGGTGAAGTGGAGTTCGGTTCCATCGAGGATTCCTATACGTCCGACCTCGTCATGTATCTTGCCGGCAACCAGTTCATGGTGATGCAGGAACTGATTACTGATTTCCAGAAGAAGAATCCGGATATCGAAACTGTCTACGTCGAGACGATTCCGCCTGGACAGATCCTGAAGAATCAGCTGTTGCAGCAAGGCGAAATCGAGGGTCAGCAGACGGCTATGAACCCGGATATCTTTGCCAGCGTCAACATCGGTCACCTCAAAAAATTGAACAGCGAAGGCCTGATGGACGAGCACGCAATCTACATCCACAACAAGCTCGAACTCATGGTCGCCGAAGGCAACCCGAAGAACATCAAGGGCCCGGAGGATCTTGGCCGCGACGATCTCGTGCAGTCGCACCCGAACCCACTGACCGAAGGCATCTTCAAATTTTATGGCAGCGAGATGCTGAAAGACCTTGGCCTGCATGAAAAAGTCACCGCTGGAGCCGAGTGCCGCAGCTGCTGGGCCATCGAGGGCAAGACCTGGTTTACATCCCGCCACCACCGCGAGACGCCCGACCGCATTGAAAAGGGCGAAGCTGATGTCGGCATCGTCTGGACCACCGAGGTCGTGCATGCGAAAGCCGAAGGGCGGCCGATTGATGGCGTGGCCATTTCCGCGCCGCTCAACAAGCAGGACAAGGTCAATTACGCCATCGGTATCATGAAGAACGGACGCAATGCCGGCAACGCAGCGCGGTACCTCGCCTACCTTGCGACCGATGAAGCACAGTCCATTTACGAGAGCTACGGATTTTTGCGCGCAAGCAGTGCAGAACTCGAGCTGAAGCCTCTATGAGCACTGCGCGCCGGGTCTTTCTGCGCCTGGTTGGCGGCCTTTTGTCGGCCAGCCTGGCCGCGCCTCTCTTCGCCGAAAACGCGCTCGTCACATTCAAGTCGCTGGCACCGGAGACTGCGCTGGCAATGGCTCGGGCGGCGCTGAAAAGCTGCCGCGACGAGGGCTACCAGGTCTCGGTTGCCGTCGTCGATCGAATGGGCGTGACGCAGGTCGTTCTGCGCGACCGGTTTGCCGGGCCACATACGCCCGGCACGTCGCAGGACCTCGCCTGGACCGCCGTGAGCTTTCGCGGTGATACGCTGACGCTGGCTGAGAATTCGGGACCGCATTCGCCGCAGTCGGGTTCCCGCCAGATCGAGAACGTGATCATGATCGGCGGCGGCATTCCGGTGACGGTGTCGGGGTCTATCGTCGCCGGCATCGGCATCTCCGGGACACCGTCCGGCGAAGCCAACCACGCCTGCGCGCGGGCTGGCATCGACGCCGTGGCAGCCGACCTCGAGCTCGCCGACTAGGGGCGGATTACCACGAATCCTTGCTGCGCTCGCTCGACGATTCTGGCGACGCCGGTTTGCACCGGGATGGCCTCCGGAATGACTTCAGGCCGCTCACCGGTCGTTCTCTCGATCGTGTCCAGCGTATTCAGGCAGCTCACGAACCGGACTGCACTTGTCTGCAGGCTCGCGATGCGATCGCGATTCGGGTTGTCGAGATACAGCAAGGCAATCCCCGGGCCGTAGGCCACGATTTCGATGTCGACGAAGTCGGGCCCGCCGTAGTGTTTGATAAGGTTATTGGCAACGCTGAGCACTCTGGACTGGGACTCGGCATCGCCATCCGCCAGCTGCAGCACGATGTGCGCCTCCGCAAATGGCTTGTCACTTTCATCTGCCAGCGCAGGCACCAGGGCCAGCACAAGTACCAACAGGGCTGCGCATAATTGCGTTGTGCGTCTCATTGCGGCTTGTCCTCAGTTTACGAACGGGTAGTCGGCCAGCCCGAGGTTGTCGCCGATGCCCTTGAGCACCGGCGTGTTGAGTTTGTCGATACGGGCGATCCCGGTATCCCTCAGATACTCGGCGACGACCTCCCATATCGGCGCACCCGGCGCCTGGCTGCCAACCCTGGCCCAGCCAGCCACGCGATAGCGCCTGCTGGCCTCGATACGCGTACCGTCATTCAGTGTCATGTCGGAAATGCGCTGCCCCGATGCTGCCAGCGGCGCGCACACATAGTCGAGGCCGCCCGTACGCACCATGTCTCCACCCTGCTGGTAGAAGGGGTCCGGGTTGAACAGATTGTCGCAAACGTCCTCGAGTATCAGCTTGATCTGCTCGCCCGTCATCTCCTGAACATAGGTTTCCGGGTAGGTGATGCAGGTTTGCTCCATGACCCGCTCCATGGTCACGGTATCGCCCGGAAGCACGCTGGTACCCCAGCGGAATCCCGGCGACAGTGCAATCTGTGCATCGCCCACCTCGCGCTGCGCGTCGCAGATGATCTGGTCAAACGTGCCGTTGAAGTTGCCGCGCCGGTACAGCAACTGATCGGCGGTCGCGAGCGGCTCATCGAGTGTCGCGAGATGCGGGGCGCGTACTCCGGCGATGTAAGCCTCCATCTCGGCATCCGGCGTCAGGAGATTGGCGAACACGGGCAGGAGCCGGTAGCGAAAGTCGCGTACACCATCGTTACCGAATTCGAGGTCCAGCACACTGAGAAACTTGCCGTTCGATCCGGCATTTGTGACGATCGTTTTGCCGAGGTCGTTGTCGACGAGCATGGGCAGTGGCATACCATCGTGTGTATGCCCGCCGAGAATCGCATCGAGGCCCGAGACAACGCCGGCCAGCTTGATATCGACGTCCATACCGTTGTGCGATAGCAGGACGATCGCATCGGGCCGGTCGCGTTCGCGTATCTGGTTGACAAGGTCCTGAAGTTCGCCTGCACGAATACCGAAAGTCCAGTTCGGAATGAATCGTGACGGGTTCGCGATCGGCGTATACGGAAATGCCTGCCCGATGATGGCGATGCTGCGCCCCCCGACGTCACGCAGCGTATACGGGCGAAAGACGTGTCCCGTATCCTCATCGAAAGCCGGTGCGCCCTCGAAGATGGCGTCATCGGTCAGGCGCACGTTCTGGGCGACGAACTCGCCGGCAAACTCGGCGATGTTTTGCAGCACTTCGCTATCCAGGTAGGTGAACTCCCAGTGTCCGGTCATGACGTCAACGCCCAGCAGGTTGCAGGCACCGACCATGTCACGGCCGCGCGTCCAGTAAGCCGTTCCGGAGCCCTGCCAGGTGTCTCCGCCATCGAGCAGCAACGAGTTGCCGGGCCCCGCCTCATCCCGCAAGCGATTCACGAGCGTGACCAGATGCGCGAAGCCGCCGACTTTTCCATACCGCCTCGCTGCCTCGGCAAAGTCGAGGTGACTCACCGCGTATGCGAACGCAGTTCCAGCCGCTATATCCGCGTGGTCGAGGAGGGCATGGCCGACCAGGTGCGGCGGTCTGTTCAATGCGTTGCCGAACCCGAGATTGACGTTCGGTTCCCGGAAATGAACCGGCAGCAACTGCGCATGACAATCCGTGAAGTGGATCAGCCGAGCCTGCCCGAAGGGCGGCGCGGCATAGATGTCAGGCTGACCGCCGCGGCTGCGGACTGCGCATCCGGCGGGACCCGATGCAAGACCGGCTATTGCCAGTAGTCTCAGAAACTCTCGTCTTTGCAACTCGCGCCTCGCTGGTTTATTTGATGACGCGCACGCGCCAGGCTTCGGCTTCACGCTCTGCCTGCCGGACCGCCGCTTCCGCCTGGAACCGGGCCTTCCCGAGCAGTTCAAAGGCGACGTCCATGTTGCCCGCATCTGCTGTTGCCTCGGCCTGCTCGAGCAGCCTGCTCGTCTCGATCCATTCGTGGCCAGCGGCGGCGGCCGCCGCGCGCCAACGTTCGGCCTCGGCATATTCCCGTTCGAACTGTGTGGTGCAGGCCGCCATGGCAAGCGTACTCAACAACAGCAACAGGCTGTTGTTGCGACTACTTGCGCGCGCCGGGGCCATTGATCATGAGCCCGTTGCTCATATACGCAAGAAAGAATTCCAGGTTTCGGTACTCGGTGCTCTGCAGCTCAAACGGCTTCGCGCGCACGTCGCGTATACAGCCCAGGAAGCGCTGCTGCAGTCCGATCATCCCGCCGAGTTTCGAACGGTACACGGGAAAGTGCGTCGTATGGCCCAGACTCGGACCCAGGCGGTCTGCCCTGACACGTTGCCCCACCGATGTTATGTGGCAATCGGAGCAGGCGAAATTCAGCTGACCACGCTTGCTGTAATAAAAGCGCTTGCCGTCCTCGTAGGCCGCGATCGCGCCGGGCTGGTCCGCGGGAATCCGGACAGCAACGGCCTTGCCCCTTGCCTCGAATGCGAGAAACGCCGTCAGGTCGATCAATTCTTCCGCATCGTAGGCATACGGTTCCTCATCATTTGCGGCGCGGCAGTCATTGAGAGCGATTTCGAGCGTCACGACCTCGCCGCGCGCTTCCTCGTAGCGGGGATACATCGCGCGGATGCTATCACTTGGCTGCGCAAAACAATCGGCGAAGGTCCTGCCATTGGCAAAGGTCTGCTGCCACTCCGATTCGCCCTGCTCGATCGCGAACTCGTACGGCGGAAATTCCTCGATTTCCAGCCACTGCCTGCGCGAGTCTGCGTCTATTGCATAAATGCCGTTGGCAAATTCATCAAATTCGACATCGGGAAAACGCGACTGGAAGTACCTGACGAATGCGGCGCGGTCTTCCTCCGGCCCCGCAATCGCGGCCGGTTGCGCCAGACTGGTGGCGAGAATCGACGTTAACATTACCGCTGTCTTGTTCATGCGCCGAATCAGGCGGGGCGGTGACGTTGCTTACAGCGTGGTTTCGAGTTCATCCGCGCCACCGACATTGTCCACCCAGCTGGTTTTCAGGGTGTCACCAGCGCTGGCGCCGCTGAACTTGAAGCCGAAATAGGGGTTCTTCGAGACGGCCGTGCTGAAGTTGGCCACCATTACGACCTTGCCATTGTTGGCGAACGTCAGCTGCGTAATGTAATGGGCGGGCACCACTTCACCTGTGTCCGGATCCTTGCGAGAGCCGGTTTCCATCGGATGCAGCATAAGGCTTTTGATTTCCGCGACATCGCCCGTGAGTTTCGTCTTGATTTTGATTTTGCCCGCCATTACTGATCTCCCTGAGAGCTGCCCGCCTCAACCACCGCAACCGCCGATGGTTACTTTCACCTGCTTCGAGGTGCTGAAGATACCGGCATCAGTCTTGACGATAGCCATCACGTCCGACGTCTCGCCCATTTTGATGCGGCTGGAAATATCGGCCAGGGTTCCCGGCGACATTTCAAACGTGGCCGCCAGCGGCCGCGGGTTGTTCTTGACGACAATGCTGATCGACTCGACGTTTTCGAGCGTCGTGGTGATCGTCACGGGCACGACGGCGCCGTTTTCCGCAATCTCCGGCACCTGCAGCGTGATCGCATCGGACGCGGTCGTCTGGTCCGTGCCCAGCAGATCAATCATTGCCTGTCCGGCCGCGGTCGAACCAAAGGCCTTCTCCGGCCATGCCGCTGCGAGTAACACCCTCGGCAGTGTTGCCAGCGCTGCGAGCGCCAGACTGCCCCGCAAAACGAGTCGTCTACCTAACTGCATAGTTTCTGTCTCCGTGAATCTGCGCCGATTATAGCGTGTACAGGTAATCGACTATCAGCTCCACTTCCTCTTCGCTCAGTATGCCGTGCCGGCAAAACGGCGGCATTCGACTGTTGGAATTACGTACCGTCGCATCACAAACCTGCTCGACCAATGCCTTCCTGTCTGGAAAGCGAACCTTCATCGCCAACAGTGGCGGTCCCAAATCCCCCGGCAATTCCCCGTCTTCGATCATATGGCAGGCGAGGCAATTGCCCTTGCTTCGCTCCATGGACAGCAGCTTCCCCTCTGCGATATCTGCCTGTGGCGAGCCGTTGGCAAAATTGCTTGCGGCAGCCAGCGAAAAAATTGCGACACCCGCGGCGAGTGCCGACCATCGAGGCCGCGAGGAGAGATCATGTTTGCTAAGCATTGTCAGACTATAAGACGCGCGGGGTTGCTCGATTATTCCATGATCACACGATGAGCGCAGCGCTGCAGGCGCATGTCAGATCCACCCATTTCCAAAAAGGGTCGCCGAGCCCGAGTCTTCGGCCGTCCACGTGAACCGAGTTTTGTTGCCAACTGCGACCAGGGTCACAGTCTCGCCGACCGCCAGTAACGAATAATGACAGGCCGCATTGCACGAGACCTCGGAAGGGAGGCCGCGACATGACAGTAAAGAGCTATAGACCTGGCAGCATACGGCGGATCGCGCTGATCGCTGCAACACTGGCGCTTGGCGCTTGCGACGCAGTCAATAAAGCGATCGACGAGATCGACGACATCAACAGCAACGCGGACGTTTACTACTATGTCTCGCTTGGCACGTCGTTGTCGGTCGGTGCGCAACCCAATGGCAGCGGCATAGTACTCCCCACTGATGACGGTTATGCGGACCAGCTTTTCGACAGCATCCGGCCGGTTTTCGAGGCCACCGGAGCGCAGCCCCGGGAACTGCGACTCGTCAAGCTCGGCTGCCCGGGAGAGACCCTGGACGATTTCGTCAACGGCATAAGCTGTCCGTACCTCGCAGGATCGCAGCTCGCTGCGGCGGTCGACTTCCTGAATGACAATTCCGGCATGGTCCATCTGGTGACCATTGACATGGGCGGCAACGATTTTCGTAACGCCGATTGCATGGACGCAATAGATCCTCTTGACTGTGCGAACACCGTATCGGCGCAGATCGCGGCCGATTTGGCTCCTGTCCTCGCAGCCCTGCGCAATGCCGCCGGCCCGAACACCACTATCGTCGGCATGAATTACTACAATCCCTACCTGTCGTCCTGGCTGGAGGACGCCGCTGGCCAGGCGCAGGCCATGGTGTCGGCCCAGGCCGTCAGCATTCTGACAGACATTCTGGGAACGACCTACGCGACCGCAGGAATCCCCCTGGCAGATGTGGCTGCTGCTTTCCAGTCGGACGACTTCACAACGATCGTAATGTCGTCACAGCCAGCGCCAAATGAGCTCTTGCCACTCAACGTGAACAACATCTGCGAGTTCACATACCAGTGCGACCCTGACCCGGTAGGACCCGATATTCACGCCAATACGGCCGGATACAGTCTGATCGCGGACACTATCGAGGCCATGTTGCCCTGAGACTCCGTGCTCGGTCGCGGTTCGTCCGCGACCGAGCTCCGGCTCCGTCTGATCATCAGCCACGGTCAGCCGGATTAAGGACCCACCGCCAGCAAACAAAGGATGCATTCCTGTCGCCAGGTTTGCACCTGCATCCAAATTGCCACGAGAACCATCTTCAGGACATTGGTATCTGCAATCGTCCGATGGGCGGAAGGACCGGGCGCATGTCGTCACAGACTCACGTACAGCAAGAGGCGGCGGCTACAGGCGGCTGGCTTCGCAACCCGCTGGATAATCGCCTGCGCGCCGGCTGGCGAATCCTGGCTTTTCTGGCGATCTTTTACAGTATTGCTTTGCCGGCTCTGTTTGGTCTCCGCGCCCTGTTGGGTCTTTCGAAGTCCTCGCCGTTAGTTATCGTGATCATCGCATTGGCCGCGACGCCCGCGGTGTACATCGCACGGCGGTGGATCGACAAAAAGGACTTCGTTTCACTCGGACTGAAATCCGGCAGGCACGGCGCAGCGGACGTGCTGTTTGGATTTGTGCTGAGTGGCATCATGATGGGAGCTGTCTTCGGAGCCATGTTGGCGCTTGGCTACATCAGCAATGTCGAGGTGATCGAGTTGGGCTGGCCGACGGCAGGCCTGCTGGTGACCTCGCTGCTCATAATGGCGCTTGTCAGTTTCTGGGAGGAACTCGTTTTTCGTGGATACATCCTGCAGAACATGGCGGAAGGAATGGGCATGAAGACTGCGGTGCTCATCTCCTGCGTTTTGTATGGTCTGGTGCACTCGGCAAATCCGAACGCCGGTCTTCTTTCCACCGCGATTATTATCCTGTTCGGCTACCTGCGCATATACGGCTACCTGAGTACGGGCCAACTGTGGCTTTCCATGGGCATGCACGCGGGCTGGAATTTCTTTCAGGCGACCGTCTTCGGATTTGCCGCGAGCGGCCACACCGAAGGTCGGACCCTGCTGACACACGATGCGTTGGCACCCGACTGGTTGTCGGGTGGCGATTTTGGTCCGGAAGCAAGTGTCGTTACTATTCCGGTTGTCCTCATTGCTTTGGTCGCAATGAGGGGGTGGTCAATGACCAGTGTTCGTCGCCGATCGGTGGTCAGCCGGGATTGACCGAAATGGGCGGGGAATGCGGGAGGGGGAGCAGCCGTGACCGGTTTCAAAGACTACTTTTCCGGCGTGTCGACGTCTTATCGCGACTTTCGACCGCATTACCCTGAACAACTGTTTCAG
>JAOTVR010000192.1 GCA_029863305.1 Gammaproteobacteria bacterium
CAGCTTCTGGATGATGTTTTCGACGTCTTCGCCCACATAACCGGCCTCGGTCAGGGTCGTCGCATCGGCGATCGTAAACGGCACGTTCAGCAACCGCGCCAGCGTTTCGGCGAGCAGTGTCTTGCCACAGCCTGTCGGGCCGATCAGCAGGATGTTGCTCTTGGCAAGTTCGATGTCTTCCCTGGAACGCTCGTCGAGACGATCGTGAAGCCGCTTGTAATGGTTGTAAACGGCGACCGACAATACTTTCTTGGCGCGATCCTGACCGATCACGTACTCATCGAGGATCCCTTTGATCTCTTTGGGCTTGGGCAGCTTTTCGTGTCCGGGCTCGCCCGAGTCCTCGAGTTCTTCGCGAATGATGTCATTGCAGAGTTCGACGCACTCGTCACAGATGAACACGGACGGGCCCGCAATCAGCTTGCGAACTTCGTGTTGGCTTTTGCCGCAAAAAGAACAATAAAGGAGTTTGCCGTCCTCGTTCTTACCGCGGGAATCATCGCTCATACAGGGGTGGCCTCTGTGACATAAAAATCAGTGTGTTACAGCTGTGAGTGTATATAACATGGCGCTTTTCGGGGTGCAAAGCACCATGTCCCATCTGTCGCAGGCGATACTTATAACTGTTTGATATGTAAGGAATCAGCCCTTCGCGGCGGCGGCCATTTCCTTGCGTTCCGCCAATACCGTGTCGATGAGTCCGTATTCCAGGGCCTCGGTCGCGCTCTTGAAATTGTCGCGTTCGAGATCCCGCTCGATGCGCTCGATCGGCTGGCCGGTGTGTTTTGACATAATCTCGTTGAGGCGCGCTTTGAGCTCCAGCGTCTCCTTGGCGTGGATACTGATGTCCGTCGCCTGGCCCTGATAGCCGGCACTCGGCTGGTGCACCATGACCCGTGAATGCGGCAGCGCGAAGCGTTTGCCCGAGGTACCGCCAGCCAGCAGCAATGCACCCATGCTGGCCGCCTGACCGCAGCAGATGGTGCTGACATCGCAATTGATGAACTGCATGGTGTCGTAGACCGACAGGCCGGCAGTGACCACTCCGCCCGGCGAATTGATGTACAAATGAATGTCTTTGTCCGCGTTTTCGGATTCGAGATACAGCAGCTGGGCGACGACGAGATTCGCCATCTGGTCCTCGACCGGGCCTACGATAAAGATGAGGCGATCCTTCAAGAGCCGCGAGTAGATGTCGTAGGCGCGCTCGCCTCTTGCCGTCTGCTCGACAACCATGGGTACCAGATTCAGTGCCTTTGTGCTCATTCTCGTTCCTGTCTCGGTTACGTGGGCCTATTTTCTCACGAAAATCGGCATTCAGGGATTCATAAATTTGGTGAATCCCACTTTCTTTTTGCTCGTCTTGCCGTTTTCCAGGAGCCAGTCGATCGCCTGCTGCTCGAGCACCATCGGCTCGATCTGCTGCACGACCTGCGGATTGCTCATGTACAGGTTGACCATGTCTTCGGCATTCTCGTAGCCCGCGCACATCTCTTCAACGCGCTCCCGCACTTTATCGGCATCGACGCTCAAATCCTGATCCGAGATCAACTGGCTGACGAGCAGGCTCAGACGGACACGCTTCGCGGCCATCTCGGCGAAATTCTCGATCGGCGGTGCCTGGTCATGATCCTCGATACCCATACGTTGCATCGCTTCATGTTGCATCGAGTGCATTTCCTGGTGTTTCAGGGTGTTCGGAATTTCAATGTCGTTGGCCTCGAGCAACGCCGCCATGACCTGCTCGCGTACATCGGCCTTGACCTTGGCGTCCGACTCACGCCGCATGTTTTCACGAACGTCCTGCATGAATTGTTCGATGCCGCCTTCCTTTACTTCGAACGCCTCGGCCAGGCTGTCATCCACCTCAGGCAAAACCTGCTCCTCGACGCGGTGCGTCCTGATCGCAAAATCGACCTTCTTGCCGGCCAGGTCCGCGGCGTGGTAGTCCTTCGGAAATTTGACCTTGAAGCTCTTTTCCTCACCGGCCTTGATGCCGAACAGTGCTTTCTCGAAGTCCGGCAACATCTGACCTTCGCCAAGCACGACCGGGACCTCCGTGCCGGTTCCGCCGTCGAAGGCTTCGCCTTTCAGCGTGCCCGTGAAGTCGACGATCACGCGATCGCCTTCGGCGCTTTTGCGTTCCACGGATTCCCAGCTCGCCTTTTGCTTGCGCAGCTTCAGGATCATGTCGTCCAGGTCGCTGTCGTCGATCGTGACCTCGGGTACCTCTATCTTGATCTTGTCGAGATCCTTGAGCTCGATCCTGGGCATGATTTCAAAGGTTGCGACATAGGCAAAGCTGTCTTTGTCCTTGCTGACCTCGGGTTCGATCTTCGGTCCGCCCGCCGGTTTCAGATTCTCCTGCATCACCGCATCGGTGTAGCTCTTCTGCATGAGCTCGGACAGCACTTCCTGACGGATCTGCTTGCCGTAGCGCTGCCTGACGACTTTGGGCGGGACCTTGCCGGGGCGAAATCCCTTGAGTTTTGCGGTGCGACCGACGGACTTAAGCCGCGAATCAACTTCTTGTTTTATGCGTTCGGCCGGTAGCTCGACGCGCATGCGTCGCTCCAGCGTCCCGGTCGACTCAACCGTAACCTGCATGTCTGCTTTCCTGTAACGATCATCGGGCGACCGTTACGTCGCCCGCGATAAATAAATTCTTTATAAAAAACAATACGATGTAAACTGTCGGGCGTGGTGCGAAAGGAGAGACTCGAACTCTCACGGGTTGCCCCACTGGCACCTAAAGCCAGCGCGTCTACCAATTCCGCCACTTTCGCATGCCAGCCGGCAATTATAGAGCAATTATTTCGCCGACAGAATCTTATCGAGCAATTCGGCATCGTCGGGCAGCATTCCCGAGGCCGGCAACCGCGGCACGAGCTCGCGCCATTTCGGCCAC
>JAOTVR010000105.1 GCA_029863305.1 Gammaproteobacteria bacterium
TACGTGTGGTTTCCGGCAGATCAGGCGAGAGTATATGAGTCAGTTGACCTTTCCGTCAGAGATACTCGTTGGAATAGCCGCATCATCCGCGATGTAATGCCTGCACGACGCCACTTGGGTGGAGATCATCCCAGTTGACGCGATCCCCGGCTGCGGCTCATCAGAATCAGAAACAGCGGCACACCGATTGCGGCTGTCAACGCGCCGACAGGCAGTTGTCTGGGCGCCATCACGGTCCGCGCGAGCGTATCGGCGATAAGCAACAGGCTTCCGCCAGCCAATGCCGAGGCTGGCAGGACGATGCGGTGATCGCTGCCTGACACGAGCCGAACGAGGTGCGGCACGACGAGGCCCACAAAGCCGATGACACCGACGGTGGTCACGGATAAAGCCGTCGCAAGTGATGCTGCGGCGAACACGAGGTAACGAAAACCGGATACCGGCATGCCGACAATGGCGGCCTGAAGTTCTCCCCTGGACAATATGTTGAGATGCCTCGCTGCCAATACCCCGGCAATGATCAACACCCCGAGCAAGCCGAGGGTCCGCCCGGGCTCGAACGCGAAGCTCAGGTCGCCCATTAGCCAGAACAGCATGCCGCGCAGATTCTGGTCGGGGCTCAATGCCAGCAGTAATGTCGTCGCGGCGCTGAAGCCGGCGGCGAGGACGACACCGGTTAGCAGCAGTCGCGCCGGCGTCCAGCTGCCGGTGCCATGCGCAATCGAGAATACGAGCAGCGTCGCTGCCATCGCACCGCCGAAAGCGGCCAGATCGATGACGAGGCTGCCAAGCCCGAACATCATTGCGAGCAGCGCCGCGACCGCTGCGCCGCCAGATGTGCCGAGGATATAGGGTTCTGCGAGTGGATTGCGCAGCAAGACCTGCATCAGCACTCCGGCAACCGCAAGCAGTCCGCCCACGGAAAAGGCGGTCAGGGCGCGCGGCAGGCGCAAGTCGATGACCAAAGAGCGCGTGTTGTCCGGGCCATTACCCAGTATCGCGTCGATGGTCTCGACGAGAGTGATATTGGCGCTCCCCGAAGCAAGCGCGACGAGCAGCGCAATGACAGCGATGGCGATTAGTCCGGCAAACAGAGTCCCGGAGCGCGCAACGATCAACGCAAGTCTCCTCGTGATTTGAGTCACCGACAATGCACGCAATTGGTGTAAAGTTAAAGACAGTTGAAATTTTTGTACCGCTTGCGATGAGCAACGATTGGATTGACGCAGAAGGTTTTCGCGCCAACGTCGGCATCATACTGACAGACGGCGATGGCAAACTGCTGTTAGCCGGCCGCGCCGGCAGCAAGGGCTGGCAGTTTCCGCAGGGTGGTGTCTTGCAGGGCGAGGAGCCCGAAGCGGCGATGTTTCGCGAGCTCCGTGAGGAAGTCGGTCTGAATCGGGACGACGTTGAATTGCTCGGTGTCACCGAAGACTGGTTGCGTTATCGCCTTCCGGACAAGTTCGTGCGGCGCCACAGTACGCCGCTCTGCATAGGGCAGAAACAGCGCTGGTTCATGCTGCGCCTGGTCTCACCGGCCGAAAACGTCCGTTTCGATCTGGGCGAACAGCCCGAATTTGACCGCATCCGCTGGGTCGACTTCTGGCGGCCGGTGAACGAAGTCATCTATTTCAAGCGGCGCGTGTATGCACGTGCGCTGCACGAACTCGGCTCGACCGTTTACCCGCATGACCTGCCACCGCGGCCACGATGGTGGCCGCGGCGCTGGCGCACCGTGTTCGACAAGGACATCAAAGCGGCCAAATCGTGACGTGCGCCACTTCTCAGTGAGCCGACCACCGCGTAACATAACGTCTTTTCAGCTATAGGCAGATTCGTTGGCCCGACATTCACCACTTCAGCTGCACAGCCGCGGGCGCGTATTGATGACGCGCGCGCTGATGGCGGTCATGGTCGTCGCATGCGGCTACCTGGTGTTTGAATTCGGCCGCATTCAGGCCAATTACAATATCGTGGACGTCCGCAATGAGCGCCAGGCCTATGAAATTCGTATCGCCGATCTCGAAAGTAATATCGTTGCGCTCAAGGAAGAGGTAGCGCTGCTCGAGACACATCGGGATATAGACAGGGAGGCATACAAGGATGTGGAAACCGGCCTTGCCACCCTGCAGGCGAAGATCCAGGAACAGGCGGATGCGATCGCGTTTTACCGCGGAATCGTCTCGCCTGCAGATGGCTCCGCCGGATTGCGGGTCCAGGATTTGCGCCTGACCCGGGGTGAGTCCGAGCGCGCATACAACATTCGACTGGTGCTGGTGCAGTCTTTGAAACATGATCGCAAAGTCACCGGGGATGTGAGCCTGACTATCGAGGGTGAAGAGGCCGGTGAGGCGGCGACGTACGACTACTCGCAATTGCAGCCAGCCGACACAAGTGCAAGCTGGCCTTTCGGATTTCGCTATTTTCAGGATTTTGACCGAGAGATCGTTCTCCCGGATGGATTTACGCCCGAGAAGATAACGATCGAAGTCCGATCGAAAACGCGCTCGATCGACAGCATCGAAGAGAGTTATTCCTGGACGACGAGTCTGGGCTGACACCGACTGGCCGCCTGAACGGGCATATTGGAGAAGTACATGTTTGGTCGCAAGCAACGCAGGCATACGGTTATCGACACCTTGGTCGGAGCGAGCAGCAAGGTGAACGGAGACCTTCATTTCGAGGGTGGTTGTCACGTTGATGGCACCGTCAAGGGCAATGTCAGTGCTGACCCGGAGAGCACTTCGGCGCTGAGCGTCAGTGAAGATGGTAATGTGGAAGGCGGCGTTACCGTGCCTTATGTCGTATTGCACGGCATCGTCCGCGGCGATGTGTGCGCGGCGCAGCGTGTGGAACTCGGGCCGACGGCACGGGTCATTGGCAATGTGTATTACAATTTGATCGAAATGGCGATTGGCGCCGAAATTAACGGTAAGCTTGTGCACCAGCCGGAAGGTCAGGTGCCGCTGCTCGAACAAACATCACGCATCGATGAGTCAGCCGCGGTCGCGGCCGACGCATAGTATTAACAGGATCAGGAATCACAAAATGCACTCTGAAACACAGTCAAGCGGTCACGCAGCACCGCCTCCGCCGGTCGTCTTTACGGATGCTGCCGCAAGCAAGGTCGGCGAGTTGATCGAGGAAGAACAAAATCCGGAGCTGAAGCTCAGGGTATTCGTATCGGGGGGTGGCTGTTCCGGGTTTCAGTATGGCTTCACCTTTGACGAGAACATCGAAGACGGCGACAGCGAAGTTGTCAATCAGGGCGTTACGCTCGTGATTGATCCGATGAGCGTCCAGTATCTGATGGGCGCTGAAATTGACTACAAGGAAGACCTGCAGGGCGCGCAGTTCATCATTCGAAACCCGAACGCGACGACCACCTGCGGTTGTGGACAGTCTTTCACGGCTTGATTCTTCGCCCGAGGTCATCGCCGCCGTTGACCTCGGTTCAAACAGCTTTCACATGATCGTCGGTGAGTTGCGCCATGGCCAGCTCATCATCATCGATCGTATCCGGGAAACAGTTCGCCTTGCGGAAGGTCTGTCCGCCAGGGGCGAATTGTCGGTCGAAGCCCGCGGACGAGCCCTTGATTGCCTGTCGCGATTCGGCCAACGTCTGCGCGACATGCATGCTGCAAGCGTGCGAGCTGCAGGTACCAGCACCATACGCCGTGCGCACGAAGATGCTGGCTTCATGGCCGACGCAGAAGCGGCGCTGGGCCATCCAATCGAGATTATTTCGGGTATCGAAGAAGCGCGTCTTATCTACAACGGCGTTTCACATAGCCTGCCACCACGTGATGGATTGCGGCTGGTGCTCGACATAGGAGGCGGCAGCACCGAGCTGATCCTCGGTCAGGGTGCGGAGCCGCGCGCGCTGGAAAGCGTACATCTTGGTTGCGTGTCGATGACCGAACGATTTTTCGCCGATGGGAGAATCACGGGAGCAGCATTTGAAAAAGCACGCGTTGCGGCAAGACTCGAGTTACGACCGGTAAAGGCCTTCTTCAGAGGTGCCGACGATGTCGAATCGATAGGCACATCAGGAACGATTCGCGCTACCGCCAGCGTTGCCAATCAGCTCGGAATTATCGATGCGCAGACCGTGACGCCAGCGGCGATCGAGCAACTGATCGATCGAGTCATGCGCTTTGATACGATTGCGGAGCTGTCGTTGCCGGGGCTTTCCGAGAGACGCGCACAAGTCTGGCCGGGTGGACTGGCTATCCTTGCCGAACTTCTGGGCGTGCTGCGAGTCAGCGAACTGCAGGCGTCCGACGGTGCGCTTCGCGAGGGTCTGCTCTACGATTTGCTTGGCCGTCTGCAGCACGAAGACGCACGTGAGCGCAGCGTCAGCGCGATGGCGGCCCGTTACAATGTCGACGCAAACCAGGCCCAACGCGTCGCGAGTACCGCAAAATTACTGCTGGAGCAGTGTGCCGCACTGTGGCAACTCGAGATGCCGCTAAGCAGCCTCATCCTCGATTGGGCGGCACGTCTGCATGAGATCGGCCTGGATATTTCTCATGACGGCTTCCAGCGACACGGCGCGTACATTGCGGAGCACGCGGATTTGCCCGGTTTTCCGCGAGCGGAGCAACGTTTCCTTGCGTTTCTGATCGGCAGCCAGCGTGATCAGATCGATACCCGGGTTCAGTTGCTGCTGCCAATCGCCTGGCGCGAGCCGGCCCTGCGACTTGCGCTGCTGCTGCGCATCGCTGTGTTGCTGAATCGGAGCCGGAGTCAGGTGGAACTGCCGGATATCGAGATCAAGGTCGATGATTGCGTGCTCGAGCTCCGTTTTGACAAGGCATGGTTGGAGAAGAATCCCCTGACCGTCGCTGACCTGGAACGGGAAATGGGCTTGCTGAGCTCTGTCGGCTACGAGTTGAACTTCAGTTAGGCAAAGCCAGTTGCTCGAGAAAAGTCTCCTGCGCGGAGATTCTGGCTTCGCCTTCGGCGGGGGTCAGTCGCGCGTAACTGCCGTCGCCAAGCAATACCCATGCCTGACAATTGTCCGCGAGAAACAACTCGAGGTCGCTACGAATCTGGTCGGTCAGGCGTTTCTGGCGGATTTCGAAACACGATTCGTTACGTCGCAATAGGTTCCTTTCCATCCAGTCGGCGCTCGAGCAATAGAACTCTTCATTGCCGTCGTTCAAGAAGTAGTAGACGCGCGAGTGTTCAAGGAAGCGACCGACGATCGAGCGCACGTGGATATTCTCGGAAAGTCCCGCAACACCGGGACGCAGGGAACAGATGCCCCGAACAATCAGATCGATCTTTACGCCGGCCTGTGATGCTGCGTACAGCGCGTCGATCATGCCTTGTTCATTCAGGGAATTGATCTTCGCGATGATGCGTGCTGATTTCCCTGAGCGGGCATTCTCGGCTTCCCGTTCAATCTTCTCCAGCAGCGATGTGTACAAATTGAACGGTGCTACCAGCATACGTGACATGTCGCTGGATTCGGTCAGGCTGGTCAGCTGCATGAACAGGTCGTGCACATCCTGCCCGAGGCGGCGGCTACTGCTCATGTAACCATAGTCGGTATAGGCACGAGTGGTTGCGTGGTGATAGTTTCCGGTGCCCAAATGCACATAGCGAATCAGTTTGCCGGATTCGCGGCGAACAACCAGCGTCATTTTTGCGTGCGTCTTGTAGCCGACCAGCCCATACACGACATGTGCTCCGGCTTCCTGCAGCCGGTTCGCCAGAGAGATGTTCGCGGCCTCGTCAAATCGCGCCATTAATTCGATGATGACCGTGACTTCCTTGCCTGCTCTCGCGGCAGTGACAAGATGATCGACGATGGGCGAGTCGGCGCCGGTGCGATACAGTGTGATTTTGATGGCCAGTACGTCGGCATCGGTCGACGCACTGCTGATGAAATCAATTGTTGGCGCAAACGATTGATACGGATGATGCAATAGCACGTTCTTCTTGGATAACAGCGAGAAGATGTCTTCCTTGCTAAGCAACTCTTCCGGATAGCCCTGAGTGAAAGGCGGATAAAAAAGCTCGGGTCGGTCCTCGATTTCGCAGACTGTCAACAGCCGGTTGAGGTTCACCGGGCCGTCAACGAGATACATGTCATGTTCGTCCAGGCTGAAGTGGTCGAGCAAGAACTCCTGCAAGTCGGTCGGACACTCGTGGCTGACCTCCAGGCGGACCGCTGCTCCGTGGCGGCTGGCCGCGAGCTGACCCTCGAGTGCATGTACCAGGTCGCCGATTTCCTCGTCATCGACGTACAGGTTGCTGTTGCGAGTCACGCGAAACTGGTAGCAACCTTCAACGCTCAGGCCGGGAAACAGCTCTGCGACATGCACGCGAATGATCGAAGAAAGGAACACGTAATGGTGTCTATCCGGGGCGCTCAGATGGTCGGGCAGTCGAATGATGCGCGGCAATGAACGCGGCGCCTGCACCATGCCCCGGTGTCGGCGGCGGCCGAACGCATCCTTACCGTTTAGGCGAACGATAAAGTTCAGGCTCTTGTTCAGAACTCGCGGGAACGGCCTCGACGGATCAAACGTCAATGGTGTCAGTACCGGGACGACCTGCTCGAGAAAATACGTTCTGAGCCACTCGCGCTGTTCGGCATTCCATTCCTCACTTTTCAGGAACTGCGCACCGGCCTTGGCCAACTCCGGGAAGAAAACGTTGTTGAGCAAGTCGTATTGCTGACGCACGACGTCGAGCATACGTTCCCGAATCGCGTCGAAAATCTGTCGGGCCGATAGTTTCTCCGGTCCCTGCGCCGGGGCGCCGATTTCGATGCGTTGTTTGAGAGCCGCAACGCGAATCTCGAAGAACTCATCCAGATTCGTGCAGGTGATGCAAAGAAAGCGCAGGCGCTCCAGAAGCGGAATAGTCGGGTCGTGAGCTTGTGCGAGGACACGCTTGTTGAACTCGAACTGACTGAGCTCACGATTAATGTACAGATCAGATTGCGACATTGTGTATAGCTCCAAGCACAGCGCTGCGGCTCGCTCCGGTCACTGCGGGCAGATTGCCGGGAAGGTGGCACAAGGCGCGCATGGCCAGCCATGCAAACGCAGCCGCTTCTACCCAATTCGGATCGAGCCCGGTCGACTGTGTCGATGCGATCTTGATACCCGGCAACGCCGCCCCTAACCGGCGCATCAGCTCGCCGTTGTGAACGCCACCACCGCATACCAGAATATCCGTTACCTCCGCTAATGATGCTCGAACCGCCTTGGCTATGCTGTCCGCTGTCAGTGCGCATAGTGTGGCCTGCACGTCGACAGGCTCGAGGTCCTCTGCACCGGCAGCTTGCAGCCACTCCAGATTGAAGTACTCAAAGCCGGTGCTCTTGGGTGGTGCTGCCGAGAAGTAGGGGTCCGCCGAGAGTCGGGCCAGCAGTTTTTCGTCTACAGTGCCTTGCGCGGCCCAGTCGCCGTCGCTGTCATAGGCTGCTCCCTGGTGCCTGGCAACCCATGCGTCGAGCAGGGTATTACCTGGCCCGGTATCGAATCCAGCCGTGTCCGTGGCGTCGCCGTGCAAGATCGTCACGTTGGCGATGCCACCGATATTCAACACGACGCGGCTCGACCCCGGCTTGCGGAACAGCCATTCATGAAACAACGGCGTCAGTGGCGCACCCTGACCACCCAGCGCCATGTCCGCGCGACGGAAGTCGGCGACGGTCGTGATTCCGGTTCCATTGGCGATCAGCGCGGGATCGCCTATCTGCAACGAAAAGGGTCGTGCGGCGGCCGGTTGATGGCGAATCGTCTGGCCGTGGCTGCCAATCGCGCTGATTGCCGAGGCATCAACAGACGCATCTGCGAGCAGCGCAAGGGCCGCGTCGCGAAAGCACTCCCCGACCCATTGATCGAGCTGACCGAAATCATCGAGCGTGCACTGATGCGGCTCGCGTGTTGCCTGCAACAAGCGCTCGCGGAGTTGTTCCGGATAGTGGTGCTCGCGTGTCTGCAAAACCTCGATCGAGCGGTCTGCAATAGTGACGAGCGCGGCATCGATACCATCCATGCTCGTACCGGAAATCAAGCCGATGTAGAAGTTACCCATTACCGTCTTCGTCAGAGGCTAATTGCTGAGGTGCGCAACAGTAGCTAGCTGGGTGCTCTTGAATTGCTCGAGTTCCTTGAGGATAGGCTCGGCCATCGTGAAAAACTGCTCGCGATACTTATCGGCGATCGGATCTGCCTTCGGTAAGGCCACGGTTCGCGGATTTCTGTGCACGCCGTTTATTCGGTACTCGTAGTGCAGATGATTTGCGGTCGCGAGGCCGGTGGCACCAACGTAGCCGATGGTCTGACCCTGTCGAACCCGGCTACCCAGGCGTGCCTTGGCCGCAAATTTCGACATGTGCGCATACAAAGTCGTGATGTTGCCGCCGTGTTGCAGAATCACCGCATTGCCATAGCCATTCTTGACGCCACGATATATGACTTTGCCGTCACCAGCGGCCTTGATCGGCGTGCCGCGCGGTGCTGCATAATCGACACCGCGGTGCGCGCGAATCTTATTGAGAATCGGGTGGCGGCGATTGGGGTTGAAATTGGAGCTGATGCGGGTGAAGTCCACCGGCGCCCGGATGAAGGCCTTGCGAACGCTATGACCGTCCGGCGTGAAGTAATCTGTGCGGCCGGAATCGTCAATGAAGCGAATGGCGCGATGTGTTCTGCCGTTGTTATTGAATTCGGCGGCAATGATCTCTCCGTCCGTAACAAATTCACCGTCCTGCCAGACTTCTTCCCACTGGACGTAATAGTTGTCCCCGGTTCGAATATCCAGAACGAAATCGACATCCCAGGCGAATATGCCGGCGATATTCATTATCAGTTTGTCGGAAAGCCCGGCATCGACAGCGCTTTCGAACAGCGAGCTCTGGATGACACCGTATGCGAGTCTCTTGCGGGTCTCGATCGGGCGCTCAACGATCTCTGCCGAAAATCCGGATTCCAGCCGATCGATCTGCAGGGCGCTGGTCAGATTGAGCGCAGAATACATACTGATGAGCTGGCCATCGTCGTGAGTAATCTCGAAAACATCGCCGGGTTTTATTCGCCGAAACTGCTTGCCTGCCGCATCCAGTCGCGCGATGGTCGCGAGGTGGCCAATATCGAGATCGTGCTTGCGGAACAGTTGATCCAGGGTGTCTCCGGAACGAATCGTCAGCGTCAGCTTGTCGTATTCAGGTTCCGGCGCCAACACGAGCGGTGTTTCAGCATAAACAAAAGGTTCGACGGCAAGATCTGCGACGGTGACTTCGGAGCCGGCGCTCGCGGCCATCGACGGTATGGACGGACCAGGGCTTGTAGCGCGCGGCCTGTCGACAAGAGTGAGAAGTGCGAGGCCGATCAGAGGGATGCCGAGACCAACGACAAACCACTGCAGTGCCTTGGATTTTTTCGGTGGCGTTACCGAGCTTGGCTTGTAGTCGTGCAGTACTGGACTGACTGGGCGATGCAAGTCGGCGTCCCCGAGGTTCGAGATGCCGCTACTCTACCGTGGCGCGTCGAGGACGTCAAAGAAAAGTGTTATAAGTCATGGTGTTAAACAGCTTTGCTTGGATCGGCCACATATGGGCTTTCATCGCTCGCCCAGAATGCTACAGTTCCGCAGCAGATGGAGCCCGCGACACGATGTCATGACAAACATTCAGGAACAAATTGCCGAACTCGTCCGCGGTTGCGACGAGGTATTACCGGACAACGCCCTCGAAGCCAAGCTGAAGCAGGGTCGGCCGCTTGTTGTTAAAGCGGGCTTCGATCCGACCGCGCCGGACCTGCACATCGGTCACACCGTACTGATCAACAAGATGCGGCAGTTTCAGGACCTCGGCCACGAGGTCGTGTTTCTGATCGGTGATTTCACGGGCATGATCGGCGACCCGTCCGGCAAAAACACGACGCGTCCACCACTGTCGCCGGCGGAAATAAAGGCCAACGCGGAGACCTACGAGGCACAGATCTACAAAATTCTCGACGAAAAGGCGACGCGGATAGATTTTAATTCACGCTGGATGGGTGAGATGGATGCGGCAGGTCTGGTCAAGCTGGCGTCGCACCACACTGTCGCACGCATGCTGGAGCGCGATGATTTCAACAAGCGCTATGCCAGCGGTCAGCCGATTTCGATTCACGAGTTCCTGTACCCGATTGTGCAGGGGTATGACTCTGTGGTGCTCAAGGCCGATGTGGAACTCGGCGGCACCGATCAGAAATTCAACTTGCTGGTCGGCCGGCAGTTGCAGCAGGATTTCGATCAGGAGCCGCAGATTGTCATGACCATGCCTTTGCTCGAGGGACTCGACGGCGTTCAGAAAATGTCGAAGTCACTGGGCAATTATGTGGGCATTACCGATGCGCCTGGTGAGATGTTCGGCAAGATCATGTCGGTGTCTGACGATCTCATGTGGCGATATTTCGAACTTTTGAGCTTTCGATCACTCGATGATATCGGCGGGTTGAAAAAACGTGTTGCGGACGGGCTAAACCCCAGAGACGCAAAGTTTGAGCTCGCACAGGAAATTGTTGCGCGGTTTCATGACGCTGCTGCAGCGGACGCGGCGCAGGAAGAGTTTATCGCCAGATTCCAGCAAGGCGCCATGCCTGAAGAAATGCCGGAGCTCAGTTTGACCAGCGATGGCGGCCGGCTCGGGATCGCCCACTTGCTAAAGCAAGCCGGACTTGTCAGCAGCACTTCAGAAGCCTTCAGGATGATCAAGCAAGGCGCCGTCAAAATCGATGGCGTGAAGATAGAGGACCGCACACTTGAAATCGACGCTGGCAGCACCTGTGTTTATCAGGTTGGCAAGCGCAAGTTCTCGCGAGTTAGTCTGACTTGATTCGGGGCCAGGGTGACTGACATGAAGACCCAAAAAATCGTCTTGTCTGTCGTTGTTATTGCGACAGCACTGTTCTCCTCGCTGTATGCCGATGAGATCAGTGATGCGGAAAAAGCAGAGTTAGCAAAACAAGAGGCATTTCGTTCCGGCTTCACAGCCATCGTCGGCGACCTCAATAACGGCCTGTTCGATAGTTTTGTTCAGGCCGTTGATCGACGCGCGTTAATTGACCAGATTTATGGTTTGCGTCTGATCGACCAAAAGGTCAAAAAGCAATTTGACGAGAGGCTGGCGTACACCTACGACAACATGATCAAGTCGGGTTTCGCGAATCTCATGAACAAGGAAGAACGACTCGAGGCAACGCTTCTTGGTATCGAGTCGCGTGGAAATCTGGGTCGGGCCGTCGTTCGTTATGACTTGCCGAATTTTCAGTTCGGCTACCACGAGTTCGACCTGCGCCTCGACGAGAAGAACCGTGTCGCAGTACTGGACTGGACCGATTTCTACTCCGGCATGAAATTCTCTGAGACTATCGGTCGGTCCCTGGTCATGTCCGCGCCGAGCAAACCGGCCATGCGCAAATTGCTGGACTTTCAGAACGTCAGCGATCGCGAATTGTTCCAGTTCGGCGAGCTGTTGAAGGCGGCACGCGATCGCAAACTCGACCGCTACCTCGAGATTCGGGACGGCCTCGAACCGCGATTTCAGCGCCAGCGCATCGTCGTCGAATCGTCTGTGCAGATCGCACGCAAGGCGCGCAAGCGCCGCCAGATGATTGCCGCTCTGGCAATCATGGCCGAGCATTATCCGGCCGAGCCCTTATATTCGCTGATGCTGCTCGACTACTATTTCCCGACACGTAAATACGAAGAAGCCTTGCGGGCGCTGCAGGCACTGTCGGATCGCCTCGCCGTCAAGGATGCAGCCATGGAAGCTCGACTTTCGGCTGCCGCGCTCGTCATGGGCAATGCGCCTGATGCCGTGGCCTACGCAAATGCGGCGCTTGAGCTGGAGCCTGGCCTCGAACTCGCCTGGTGGTCTGCACTGAACGCGCGCGCCACATCGTCTGACTTCGCCGGTTCGGTTGAGGCGCTGCAGCATCTGGAGGCCGAATTCGGCCACAAACTCGGGTCTGAGGCGCTGCAAAAAAATCCGGGTTTTGCGCCCTTGCTGGCATCGGACGAATTCAGGACCTGGCTCGAAACACGCCAATAGAGCTGCAGGGCTATCGCGGCCGTGATGAAGCACGCGGTGTTGCGCGCCGCCATGGGCCCGACCCGGTTGACGGCGATTTGTTCGACTATCCGGAGTCGTGCAGCCGCGGTGCGCGGGTGCGTGCGCTGCACCGGTCTGCGGGTTTCGCACCTGCAGCGCGGACGCCGGCCTCGGCGGCCATGCCGCTGGCTGCTTGCATGATCTGTCGTCCGAATTATAAGTCTATGAAAAAATAGAAAAAAAGACGCGCGTGACGGACTGCTGTGAGGAAATTGCGCAAATCTGCTGATTAGGTGTTGACGGGTGCCTATTCACGGCTATAATGCCCGTCCGCTGAAGGTACGGTGTCCTTCAGCAGACCTCCAATTAGACGTACCAAAACAGGCCCGGGCTGTTCTTTTACCCCGTTTGGCCTGTATAATTGTGGGCTGCCCCATGAAAGCAATCAGTTGGTTGTCGAATGTGGGGATCGTTCTTTAACAACTAAATACAGATAATTTGTGTGGGTGCTCGCGTTGGAGTTTGCTAAGGCAAAATCAACGTGAGAACCAAGTTTAATTTTTAGTAATTGAGGTTGGGGATTACGTCTTTAGATAAAGCTCAAAGCTTTAAACTGAAGAGTTTGATCCTGGCTCAGATTGAACGCTGGCGGCATGCCTAACACATGCAAGTCGAACGGAAACGATGGGAGCTTGCTCCCAGGCGTCGAGTGGCGGACGGGTGAGTAATAC
>JAOTVR010000193.1 GCA_029863305.1 Gammaproteobacteria bacterium
TCCCGGCAAGGCCATGGCTTTGGACAGACCGTTAGTCACGATCGCATTGTCGTACAAGTCGAGAAAACTCTCGCACTCCGGTCCGTCCAGCTCCGAGCCTTTGTAAACCTCATCGGCATGCAGGTAGGCGCCGTGCCGGGCGGCAATCTCGACTACCCGGCGCATGGACTCAGCGTTGAGAACTGCGCCAGTTGGGTTGTTCGGGTGGCAAATTGTAATCAGTTTCGTAGCAGGCGTTACCGCCGCATCCAATGCTGCCAGGTCCGGCTGCCAATCATTGTTGCCGTCATGCTCGACGACTTTGACTACAACGCCCAGCGCACGTGCCCAACCAAGAATCTGTAAGTAATTCGGTGTTAGGACGATAATTTCGTCGCCTTTGTCTAACAGTGACATTACCATCAGAAAGTTGGCTTCGGCGGAGCCGTTTGTCACAATGACATCATCGGGACCGCGATCTCGATACAGGGCCGCAATGGTTTCCCGCAGCGTCACTTCGCCGTTGGTCCAGCCGTAGCCGAGCTCCAGTGACTGCACCTCTTCGAGCTCGTCATCACTCAACAGATCTTTCAAACTCATCGGGTGAACGCCGCTGTCCGACAAATTCAGCTCAACCGTGTTTTCGTAAAGCGATTGGATTCGCTCAAGAGTGAATTCTTCAATATCCATCAGGTCTTCCGTTACTCCAAACTTTGGTAAATCATTTCCAGCCAGCCTTCGGCGGGCATGTATCCGTATCCCCAGTCCGCATACTCGACCGGCGCACCCTCGTCCAGGATCTGCTCCAGGCTAATGCCGCGCTGTTTCTTGCCGCGCACAAGCTCAATCGTTGACTCGAGCATTTGTCGCAAGACGTGCAGTTCCGCTTTGTCGCTTATCGGACCGTGGCCCGGGATGATGACGGCATCGTCGTCGATCAACGGCAGAAGTGCTGCAACGTTCTCGAGTATCTGAATTGCATTGCCGCCAGCATCAATGTCAGCAGTAGGGAAGCTCGACGTTCCCGAGTTCATCAGATCACCCAGATGCACGACATTCGCTTTCTCGAAGAAAACAACGGCATCATTATCTGTATGGCCGCCTGGCATCGACAGGAAGTGCACAGTTTCGTTATTGAAATGCAAAGTCACAGTCGACGCAAAAGTGACAACGGGCCAATTGCCCGGGCCACGATCCAGCATTCTCCGGCGAGCTTTGTCGTGGGCGATAATCAACGCATCGCTGTCGGCCGATAGACGCGCGTTGCCATCGCTATGATCTTCGTGATGATGGGTATTAAGAATAAAGCGCAATTTCCCGTCCGTTAGCTCGCCCAGGGCAGCTTCGATGTCGGGTGTCAATTCTGCAAACTGATCGTCAACGATCAAGATACCGTCAGTGCCAATCAGGGCCGCAATATTGCCGGCGACGTCACCGGTCGCCTCCAGCATGTAGACATCGCCTGCAGCACGCTGAGTGATGATCCTTGTGCCTGTCAGGTCCGGCATGTAGGGATCGGCGGGCTTTGCCTCGGGCTGTCGCAGGCCGTCTACTGCCAGTCGAAATCCCATGTGATCGTCGGCGGAATTCTGCTCGTCACCGGTTCTCGCCGCGGCCCTGATGCTGTGCCCACCTTCAGGTTCAACGCTGCCATCGGCGGCAACGCCGCCCCAATCCACCCATGATCCGCCACGATTGACCCGATCCAGACGCTGATCGGGCACGCCATCCGGAACCTCGGGCCCAGTCGGATTACGTCGCGGCGACGTCTGATAGTAGTCCGCTGCAAACAAGTCATAGACCCATTCACCCAGGTTGCCGGCCAAATCGAAAACACCGTATTCCGAGCGACCTGCCGAATACGCGTCAACCGGCGACGTTTCCACGTAGCCGTCGTCGATTGCTATGTCCGGACGACGAGCGTGCAATCCGTATTTATCCGCAAAGTTTCGATCAGCGTAGTTCGCCAGCCGGCCGTCAGGTGCATCGTCGCCCCACGGAAAGCGGCGTTGTGTGGCCCCACGCGCTGCCTTTTCCCACTGTGCTTCGGTCGGCAGCACAAAAGGCACACCAAGTTTCTCGGACAACCAGCCTGCGTACGCATTGGCATCGTTCCAGCTAACGGAACCCACCGGGTGATCGTCTCCCTGTTCAAAATAGATGTTGTTCCAGCGGCCGTCCATCAGCAGCGTCCAGGCATCGTAGTCAGCACTGGGTTGATCAGTTCGCTGCCCGGTCCACTGCCACGCACCCCATCCGCGTTCTGCGTCAGTCAGATAGCCGGTTGCCTCGACAAAGTGGCGAAACTGCCCGACTGTTACCGGGTATTTGGCGATCCAGTAACCGTCCAAGTCGACACTATGGACTGGTCGCTCGTTGGATAGTCCGTCAAGTGAGCCCATTGCCAATTCGCCGCGCGGAACGTAAATGAAGGCCAGCAGATCTTCGTAACGCGCCTCCCAGTAACCGTCAGTATTGCAACTCAAAGTAACAGCAGACCGGGAAATCTGATCAAACAGCGTGTTGTTGGCGGGTTCAAGACACGCCCCCTCCGACGATGAAGCTTGCCCTGTGGCAATCAGGAACAAGATTGCGATAGTCCGTTTCATTCAGTCTGCCGCAGTGATGTGGCTGGCGAGTCTGACGGCAAGCGCCGATACGGTTAAGGTCGGATTGGCGGCTGCGATACTGGGGAAAACAGCATTTGAACAAACGTAAAGATTGTCGGTTCCGTGAACTTGCAGATTCGGATTGACAACACCGTCCGCATCCGATTCGCTCATGCGGCAGGTTGCCGATGCATGCGCACCATCAGGATTCAGAGCGCCGGTTTCAATACTGTTTTCCTTGCAACCCGCGGTTTTCAGAATCTTGACGAAGGTATCCACATGTTCCTG
>JAOTVR010000194.1 GCA_029863305.1 Gammaproteobacteria bacterium
TGGCGAATTCATGATGCTCGGCGCATTTGCCGTGCTCGCATTCTCCGAAGCACTGGGCTGGGGATTCTGGCCGGCTTTCGCCCTGGGCTGCCTGTCGATCGGTGTTGTCGGTTATCTCGTCGATGCACAGATCATGCGCCGTATCATCGGCGAGTCGCAGGCCAGTGTCTTTATTCTTACCGTGGCGTTCGGCTTCATCTTCCGCGCGTTGGCCGGCATGATTTTTGGCTGGAACACGCGATCGCTGGACACACCGTTTGACGGCAGGATCGCGATCGGCAATCTGGCTGAAATCAACATGGACCGGGTCGCGATCATCGTCGCCACCGTCGTCCTCGTTGCGGCGATATACCTGTTTTTCGGCCGTACCCGCTTTGGCATCGCCATGCAGGCCGCATCGCAGAATCAACTCGCCGCGTATTACATGGGCATACCTGTGAAGCGCCTGGTGTCCCTGACCTGGGCCATCGGCGCGTTCATTGCGGCGGCGGCGGGCGCATTACTGGCGCCGGTCACGCAAATTGACACAACCATCGGCTTCCTGGGGATAAAAGCGCTGGCCGGCGCAATTGTCGGGGGATTCGGCTCGATACCGGGTGCATTGCTTGGATGCCTGTTGATCGGCGTGATCGAGCCGTTCGCTGATTACTACCTGCCGGGAATCAAGGGCGTATCGGCGTATGTCGTCCTGCTCATTGTGCTGTTCGTAAGGCCCGAAGGCCTCATCGTGCAGACCTATCAGAAGAAGGTCTGACCGATGCAGTTTCTATTCAAAACCTCGTACAACGACGACATCCGCTTCCTGGCCAAGACCGGCGAGAAGGTGCGCGTGGCGATCGTACTGGCGCTGCTGCTTGCAGCGCCCCTGGTACTGCAGGACTACTATCTCAGCGAGCTCGGCCTGTTACTGGTGTATGCAATTGCCGGCATCGGCCTGATGATCCTCACCGGTCATACCGGCCAGGTGAGCTTCGGCCACGCAGGATTTCTCGGCATCGGGGCTTACACGCATTCGATTCTGATGTCGCATGGCGTTCCGTTTAGCCTGTCAATCGTCCTGACGATCATGCTGGCGGGCCTCGTCGGCATGCTCATCGGACGCTCAGCGTCGAAGATGCACGGTTTTTACCTCGCAATCGCGACGCTCGCCTTTGGCATTCTGATTGAAACCGTGTTTGGTGAGTGGTCGGGCCTCACCGGTGGCTACATGGGCTTCGCCGTACCGGGTTTGACACTCTTCGGTGTGCCGCTGGTACAGGCCTGGCAACAATACTATCTGGATCTGCTGCTGGCGCTGGTCGTCATCTGGGGCGCCTCGAATCTGTTTCGCTCGCCAACGGGCCGCTCCTTTGTCGCCGTGCGTGACTCGGAGCTATCCGCGCGCTGCCTGGGCGTCAACGTCGAGTGGGTCAAGATCCAGGCTTTCGGCGTCAGCGCCGCTGTCACAGGTCTCGCCGGTGCTTTGCTGGCGCATCACCTGACGTATCTGGCGCCTGATGTTTTCGGCGTCCTCGAGTCGCTGAAGCTGTTGCTCATGATTGTCGTTGGTGGCATGGGCAGTATTCTGGGCGCCGTATTCGGCGCGATTTTCATTTCGGTCCTGCCGATAGCACTGAGTTTCCTGAAGGATGTCCTGCCCCCTTCGATCGGTCAGCAAGCCGGCCTCGAACCGCTGTTGTTCGGCCTGATCATTGTTATCGTAATCGTCTTCGAGCCGCTGGGACTATACGGACGCTGGATGAAGCTGCGTTTCTTCTTTGAGACGTTTCCCTACTACCGCAAATCGTCATTCGTGCGACAAAAGAGTTATCTCAAGACGGAGCGCATGCGATGAGTGTGCCGCAGACGCTTTGTGTTCGTAACCTGTCGATCGAGTTTGGCGGGGTGCACGCAGTCGAGGATGTCTCCTTCGACGTCGAGCCCGGTGAGGTATTTGCAATCATCGGTCCCAATGGCGCGGGCAAGAGTACGATATTCAACCTGATCAGCCGCCTGTACGAGCCAACCGCGGGCACGATTCACTACGGCGAGCACGATCTGCTGGAAATGCCGGCACATCGTGTAGTGCATGCGGGTATTGGACGCACATTCCAGAATATCGAGTTGTTTGAAAACGCTACGGTGCTGCAAAACCTGCTCGTTGGCCGGCATTGTCACATGCGCGCCAATGCATTCAGTAACTTCCTGTTCTTACCAGGCGTTCGCAAGCGTGAAAAACAGCATCGCAAGAAGGTCGAGGACATCATCGACCTGATGGAGATTGCGCAATATCGTGACGAGCGTATCGCCGACCTTTCCTACGGTGCGCGCAAAAACGTCGAACTTGCGCGGGCGTTGTGCGCAGAGCCGACATTGTTGTTACTCGACGAGCCTGCGTCCGGGCTCAACAACGAAGAAACCGATGACGTGTCCTTCTGGCTCGAGGACATCAAGCACGATCTCGGTGTGACGCTGGTCATGGTCGAACACGACATGAACCTGGTTGGCCAGGTTGCGGATCGCGTCATGGCGATCAATGACGGCAGACTAATCACCATCGGTACACCCGATGAAGTGCGCAACAATGCCGAAGTGCAACACGCGTATCTCGGAGTAACCGCATGAGTTTGCCGCTCCTCGAACTGCGCAACATCGAAACCTATTACGGGCCGATCATGGCGATTCGCGGCGTGAGTCTGAAAGTCGATGAAGGTGAGATCGTCGCAGTGCTCGGCGCGAATGGTGCCGGCAAAACCACGTTGCTGAAAACGGCTACGGGCGCACTCGACAGTAACAAGGGACAGGTGTTGCTCGAGGGTCAGGAGATCCAGTGTCGCGATCCCGACTGGGTTGCACGTCAGGGCATCGCTCATGTG
>JAOTVR010000106.1 GCA_029863305.1 Gammaproteobacteria bacterium
GGAGGGGGTAGGATTCGAACCTACGTAGGCATAGCCAGCAGATTTACAGTCTGCCCTCGTTGACCGCTTGAGTACCCCTCCGCGGACACAAGCCGGCTATTGTCTAATCGTCCCAACCAACTGTCAACAACTTAGACGCGGAATTTTACTCTTTTTTGTCCCGGCTTAGGGGCGCGCATGACAATCTAGGCGTCTTTCAGCGACCAATGCCAGGGCTCGTAGGCTATCCCCCAGGGATTATCCCGCGGATAGGTCATCGAAAAGCCGAATTCCACGGCGCGCGATACGAGCCAGTGAAACGCGTTTGTCGACTCAAACTCCTCGGTCAGTGGCCGGGAACCGGGCGTGGCGATGTCGACGGCGCGCCCTGTGTGATGTTCGCTGTATCCCGGCGCCGCATTGACCGTCAGTATCTGGTCGATCTGCTGGCCGGCCTCGATCTTCTTGCGTATCAATGCCGCCTGGTATTCGATGCCGCGATAGCCGGACACGATAAGAAGCTGGATGCCGACCGCGTCCGCAGCAGCAACCATGGCCTGCCATCTTTCAGCGGCTTGCGGCGTCAGCCGCTGCATGCGGCTGACCGGGTTGGGCCCGACATCGATCAACTCGCTTGCCTCCTCGTACACAGGCAAGCCCGTACGACGGCCGTATTCGGCCGGAATGCCGAGTTCTTTGTGAAGTTCGCGTAGCATACGGGGCGCGATTGTCCCATAACTGTCCCGTTCACGACCATGAAAGAAGACAAAATCTACGCATCTGAGGCAATCGGCGATGAGCCGTTTCGGTTCAATTCCGCGGTCGCCGAGGTCTTTCCCGACATGCTGCGGCGCTCCATTCCAGGATACGCGGCATCGCTCGAGGCGATTGGCTCGCTGGCCGCCCGATACGTTACGCCCGGCACGAACTGTTATGACCTGGGGTGCTCGCTGGGAGCCGCAACGCTGGCCATGCGGCAGGGCATTCGGGCCTCGAACTGCCGGATATTCGCCGTGGACAATTCCGCGGCGATGATAGAGCGCTGTAACCGCATTCTCGCCGAAGACAAGGCGTCAGACCCATCCGAGACGCCGATCGAAGTCACCCTCGGCGATATTCGCGATACGCCTATTGCCAATGCCTCGATGGTCGTCCTGAACTACACACTGCAATTCCTCGCTCGCAATGACCGCGACGACCTGATCAAGCGCATCGTTGACGGCTTGCTCCCCGGTGGATTGCTGGTCCTTTCAGAAAAAGTCATTGACGAGGACCCGCACATGCAGGCGCTGCTCGTCGACCTGCATCATGAGCACAAGCGGCGCAATGATTACAGTCAGCTCGAGATAAGTCGCAAGCGTGCGGCGCTCGAGGATGTCCTGGTACCCGAGACGGTTGCTGCACACCGCGAGCGTCTGGCCACGGCCGGGTTCGCACACAGCGGCGTATGGCTGCGCTACTTCAACTTCGTTTCAATCGTCGCCATCAAGTAGCCATGCTCGATTTCCAGGAACTGTGGCGCTGCCTGGCCGACCTCGACCTTGAATCGTGGCGCGAGCACCTGCAGCCTCTGATCGTCGAGCGCCTGCAGGACGACGCCCATGGCGACTTTGGACGCTGGCGCCAGACACTCGGCGAGCTGCAGGCCGTCGGCACCGGGGATCCGCAGCGGCTCAGAAGACTCCTGTTGTCCCTTGCCCCATGGCGCAAGGGACCGTTCGACATCGCCGGTATCAGGATCGACGCCGAGTGGCGCAGCGACATCAAATGGAAGCGCCTCAGGAGCAGGATTGCACCGCTGCAGGACCGCGCCGTGCTCGATGTCGGCTGTGGCAACGGCTACTACGCACTGCAAATGCACGCGGCGGGCGCACGCGCGGTGATCGGTATCGACCCGACGCTCTTGTATGTCCTGCAGTTTCTGGCAGTAGAGCACTTCCTCCCTGCTGCCTCCGTCTTCGTCTTGCCGCTGCGGTTGCACGAATTGCCGCGGCCGGCGCACGCGTTCGATACCACATTCTCTATGGGCGTCCTGTACCACCAGCGCTCGCCTCTCGAGCATCTTCGGCAGTTGCGGCAGACATTGCGGCCCGGCGGGCAACTGGTCATCGAGACGATCTTCATGCCGGGTGAGGAGTCGTGCGCGTGCACCCCCACGGGCCGCTACGCGCGCATGCGCAACGTATGGTTGTTGCCCACCATCAGAGAGCTGACTACCTGGCTGCTGCGTAGCGGATTTCGTGACGTTGAAATCGTCGATCAGTCGGTGACAACGACTGAAGAGCAACGCAGCACCGAATGGATGACGTTCGAGTCTCTGCGCGAGGCGCTGAATCCGGACGATCCGGAGCGAACCGTCGAGGGCTGGCCGGCGCCGCGACGCGTTGTGGCAGTTGCGAACGCGCCGTAATTTCAATAGATTCTGTCCAAACAGAAACCCGAGAAAAACGATGCACTTATCTCCGGCCGTTGAAAAGTACGTGTTGCACTGGGGAGAAATGGGGACACGTTGGGGCACCAACCGCACCGTGGCCCAGATTCAGGCGTTGCTCTATCTCTCACCCGAGCCATTGCGAGCCGACCAGATTGTCGATGCGCTGTCGGTTGCACGCTCCAATGTCAGTACCAGCATTCGCGAATTGCAGGGTTTCGGACTGGTGCGAATGACGCACGTGCTCGGTGATCGCCGCGACTATTTCGAGTCCCTGCACGACGTATGGGAGTTGTTTCGCGTCATTATCGAACAGCGCAAGCAACGCGAGCTGAATCCGACGCTCTCGATGCTGCGCATCGCGGCCGAGGAGGTCGATGCTGAATCGGACACACACCCGGTCACCAAAGAGCGGATTCACAACATGTTGGCGTTCATAGAGTCGACCAGCGACTGGTACGAACAGATCAGCGACATTCCGACCTCAACGCTGACGAAGCTGATGAAGCTCGGCAAGGGCATTACGAAGCTCGCGAAATAGCCAGTCAGCGGGTGAGCGTGACCTTAATCTGCCTCACGGCTGTTTCGCTGCGGCCTGCTTCCGGTGGACACCCTCGCCAGCCATGGCCTTACTGACATTGCCCGGCGGTTGTCTCGCTGCCGGCAGATCTCTCTCGGAGGACCCAGACAGATTCCCGAATGGCCATTGCTTCAGGGCCGCCATGGAAGGTGCCAGACGGGCGGTAGAAATACCCGCCTGATGTGTAAGTCCAGGTGTGCGCGATGCCGCCGACACACTCACTGTCCTGATACTCGCCGCTGGCGAGGTAGCCCTCGCGAATCACGGACGATGATTGCCAGGGGATAACCGCTCCGGGCTGGATTCTGAGCAGCCATGTGCGTGCAC
Organism: Gammaproteobacteria bacterium; assembly: GCA_029863305.1. Classification (GTDB taxonomy): domain Bacteria; phylum Pseudomonadota; class Gammaproteobacteria; order Steroidobacterales; family Woeseiaceae; genus UBA1847. Next base: position 3,318 of record JAOTVR010000106.1, read on the forward strand.
CATTGCCTGGATCGGAACGCAGATCCTTGCTGCTGACGCCGTCAATCGAGGTCGACTGCCAGTCGACCAGCCCGGTATCGAGAATGATCGGCGAGCGGATCATGGCCAGTGGATCGACGTCATCCAGAAAGTACAGAATTCGAGCTCCGTCGGACGTCACCAGGTTGAAGCCGAACGTACCCGGCGGCACAAGCACGTAACCACCGGGCCCCAGAGATATATCGCCGACATCCAGGTCACCGGTAAGGACAAACACCTCCAGAGACTTCCCGGGCGCACCACCTGTTGTGCCCTGCCAACCCTCCGGCAAATCGATTCTATTGCTCGTTCGGCGCGTCTTCGGGTCACCGGCGAACTGTTTTGCCCGCACGCCCGGCAAGGTCGCCATAAATATGTCGTCCAGGTCATCAGCCTGGACGAAAGCCGGGTAAGGCAGTTCAGGTGGGCCTGACGCACAACCTGCAACGAACAGCACGAAAAAAGCCGCCCAGAATCTGGGCGGCATAGCAAGCAGAAGATGTAGCCGGCTTGTTACGAAATGCATAAATACGGAACCTCCATGTCACGGTGATCTTTCTGCAACATTCGTGCACATGCAAGCGGGTCGCTTCTTCGTCGGCAGTGGCTGGCTGCACAGGCAGCCACCACATGAGCTACGTGTTGAGAGGAAGCACGTGATGCCTGCCTTCGAATCATGCATCCGGCATGGCGCCCCAATCGCATTGCCTTTTACATCCCATCTCCGTGCGTACCGAGTTGGTACGCACGGAATGCTACTACATCTTGTATAGGAAGGCGAGTTATGCACAAGATGTAGAATATTCACGCCGAATCTGACGGAATGCACCTTGCGCAACGACGAAATTGCTGACGGACGATCCACTCACCAGAAAATTGGCCTGTGGCTTGGACCGATAGCCTTTGCATTGATGCTGCTGTCAGGTCCGCCCGAAGGCCTGGCGGATCCGGCGTGGGCGACAGCGGCAATTGGCATACTCATGGCTGTCTGGTGGGCGACCGAGGCGATACCGATTGCGATAACCGCCCTGCTTCCGCTCGCGTGCTTTCCATTGCTGGGCATCGCGGGCATCCAGGATACGGCGGCGCCGTATTCCAACAAGGTCATTTACCTCTTTCTTGGTGGGTTTATCGTCGCGTTCGCCATGCAGCGCTGGAACCTGCACCGCCGCATAGCGTTAAGCGTTCTGCAGCACACCGGCGGCAACGGCCGCTCTCTTGTTGGCGGCTTCATGCTTGCCAGCGCCGTGATCAGCATGTGGGTGATGAACACATCGACAACGATGATGTTGCTGCCCGTTGCCGTCTCGGTCGTCGGTGTCATACACAAGTCAGTTCTCAGCCTCGACAAGAAAGCGAGGTCGGATTTTCAGTATGCGTTGCTGCTGGGCGTCGCCTACGGCGCGACGATTGGTGGCATGGCCACGCTGGTGGGAACCGCGCCGAACGCGTTGCTGGCTGGTTTCATGCTGGAAAACTACGGCACCGAAATCGACTTCGCGAGCTGGATGATGGTAGGCGTGCCACTGGCTGCCGTCATGTTGCCGATGGCCTGGATCGTACTCACCCGCGTCGTTTTCAAGGTGAATTTTACGACAGCCGGTGAAGGACAGGCCGAACTCAAGAAGATGAAAGACGACATGGGGCGTATTAGCGTGCCGGAGATTCGCGTCGCGATCATCTTCGCAATCATGGCGCTGACGTGGGTCGGACGCCCGTTTCTGACGCAACTGCCAGGCCTGTCAGCCCTCGACGACTCCGGCATCGCGATGGCCGGAGCGGTGGCATTATTTCTGTTACCGAGCGGTGACAAGCGCGACCCGTTGTTGCTGCGCTGGACGTATGCCGAGCAACTTCCCTGGGGTGTGCTGATCCTGTTCGGCGGCGGCCTCACACTCGCCGCCGCAGTGATTCGTACCGGCCTTGCCGAATGGATCGGTAACGCGTTTCAGACCATGGGCATGCTTCCACTTGCCCTGATCGTCATTCTCGCTGCCACTGCCATTATTTTTCTCACAGAACTCACGAGCAACACTGCAACCACAGCGACATTTCTCCCGATTGTGGGTGCCATTGCGATCGAATCCGGCTTCGACCCGATCGTCCTGACCGTGCCAATCACGCTCGCCGCGAGTTGTGCATTCATGCTTCCCGTAGCCACACCACCTAATGCGATTGTCTTTGGCTCAGGCATGCTGCAGATACCGAAAATGGCCAAAGCCGGTATGGCACTCAATATCGTCGGCATCTTCCTCGTGTCGCTTGCGGCTCTGACGCTTGCGCCAAGATTTCTTTAGGACCAGCGACATGCACGATGAATACCCGATCAGCAAGCAGAACGAGGTTCGCCAGCTCCGGCAAAAGGCGACGTATGACAAAGCGTCTGTAAAATCTGTTCTTGATTCCGCGCTCGTGGCCAGTGTGGGGTTTGTGCAGGACGGACAAGCTGTCGTCGTGCCAATGATTTACGGTCGCGAAGGTGAAACGATCTACCTGCACGGCGCACGCAAGGCACGAATCATTCGCTTACTCGAACAGACGGATCGCGTATGCCTCAACGTCACGCACGTCGATGGCATCGTGTTTGCACGATCAGCATTCAATTCCTCAATGAATTACCGGTCTGCGACTGTTTTCGGCACGCCCAGCCTGATAGAGGAACGTGACGAGAAAGTCCGCGCCATGCGGGTCATCAGCGAGCACACGATGCCTGGCCGTTGGGACGAACTGCGTGAGCCACAGGAAAAAGAGATCAAGATGACCGGCGTGATCGCCGTTGACATCGATTCTGCCTCGGCAAAAATCTCGACCGGCATGCCTGATGATGAAGACGAGGATTACGATATTCCGATCTGGGCAGGGGTGCTGCCGCTGCAATCATCGTTCACAACGCTACAGGACGATGATCGCCTGATCGAGGGCGTCGAGCCTTCGGCTGTAGTTCGTGCACTGCAGGGAAAGCTACTTTAGCAGTGCGCTGTTCTCGGCTTCGAGTCGCAATAGCGCCTCTTTCGTGTCCAGGCCGCCGCCGAAGCCGGTCAGGCTCCCGCTACTGCCAATCACGCGATGGCATGGAATGACGATTGGCAGTGGATTGCGGCCGTTCGCGGCACCGACTGCTCGCATGGCTTTTGGCCGGCCGATTCTTGCAGCGATTTCCCCGTACGACGTAGTTTCACCGTAAGGGATACGCCGAAGTTCCTCGAGCACCTGCACCTGAAACTCGGTTCCCGACAGATTCAGCCGCAAGTCGAAGTCTTTGCGCTCGCCCGCGAAATACTCCCGCAACTGCTGCCGCGCGGCAGCAAACGGTTTCTCGTTGTAGATCCACGCCGGATCAGGATCACGTCGCATTTTGCCTTTCGGAAACCCGACCAGGCTCAGTGCGCCGTCATCGCCGGCCAGCAGCAGATCACCGATGGGTGTATCAAGATAACAGTAGTACATTGTCTATCCTCCGGAGCCCGACAGGGAACTCCATAACAGCAGCGCTGCGTAGGCGCGCCACGGACGCCATGACTCCGCCCGGTGACTCAGTTCGGCAACGCCTGCCTTCGTATCCGGGCGAACCGCTTTCAGGAGGCCAAGGTCCGTCGCCGGAAAAGCGTCCGGATATTTCAGGGCTCGCATCGCGACATATTGTGCTGTCCAGTTGCCAATGCCGCGAATGGACGTCAGATTGGCGCAAAAATCGTGAGGGTCCTGCGCGGTATCAAATGTATTGTCGCCGTGCACGACGGCACTCGCTACGCGCCGTATTGTTTCAGCCCGACTCGTGACGAGACCCATATCATTGAATCGCGCACGTGACAGCTTCTCGGCTTCCGGGAATGCCCGATCCAGCCGCAGTTTTGCCGTACGGTCGGCCAGCGACGGTGGCAACTTCACCGCAATGCCATAACGCGCTGCAATTCTGCCGGCCAGCGTTGTCGCTGCTTTGACAGATACTTGCTGGCCGAGGATGGCTCGCACGGTCAGCTCAAAACCGTCCCACGCACCGGGCACCCGTATGCCCGGATTGTGCCGGATCATTTCGCGGAGCCTGGGATCGGCTCGCAGAACGTCGGCAATATCGGCCACCGGCGCATCGAGATCCAGCATTTCACGCACGCGCTGTACGACCTGGAATATTTGGGTCGTCGCAATCCCGTGCAGTGACAAGCAAATACTCTCGGCACGCTTGTCGTGCCGACATTCGATGACACCGGCCTGCCCGTCGAGCATGATCGTTCGAAAATATGACATGCCGACAACCTGCTCGACGCCCGGCGTCGCTCTGGCGGCAAAAAACTGCACCAGCGCCGGCCAGGCGAATGGTTTGCGGTACGGCAGGCGCACGGTCAACACCGTGTCGCGCTGGATTGTCGCGTCGCTGTGCCGCCGTAAATCGCGCGGTGACCTGCCATAGGTCTTGCGAAATGTATCGTTGAATCGTCGTACGCTGCCGTAGCCGGCTGCCGACGCGACATGCGTCATGGGCAGATTCGTTTGATCGATGAGGCGCTTCGCAAAATGCAGCCGCTGGGTATGCGCGACCGCGAGCGGTGACGCGCCGACATGTTGGGTGAACAAGCGGCGCAGATGCCGGCTGGTGACGCCGAGACGATCCGCCAGCTGCTCTATCGAGCCATCGTCGAGCGCACCGTTTGAAATCAGGCGCAATCCCCGGCGAACCGTTGTCGATGTGCCGCTCCACGCCGGTGTTCCCGGTGCGCATTCCGGACGGCAGCGCAGGCATGGCCTGAAGCCGGCTTCGCATGCGGCGGCTGCGCTTGGATAAAAAACGACGTTTTCGGATTTTGGCGCGACCGCAGGGCAGACCGGGCGGCAGTAGATGCCGGTTGTCTTTACGCCAACGAAAAACTGCCCATCGAATCGCGGGTCGCGCGACAGCCGTGCGCGCTCATATATGTGGTGCTGCTGCATGCGGCCAGTATACGCCGCAAGCAGGTGCAAACTAGCCAGAATCGGACGTTTACTTCTGGCTACTTATCGAGACCGCCAACACACATGTACTTGATCTCCAGGTAGTCATCGAGTCCATATTTCGATCCTTCGCGACCCTGCCCGGACTCCTTGACACCGCCAAAGGGAGCCATTTCATTGGAAATGATGCCTTCGTTGATGCCGACGATACCGTACTCGAGGCCTTCGCCGACCCGCCAGATGCGGCCGACGTCGCGTGAATAGAAGTAACATGCGAGACCAAATTCGGTGTCGTTGGCCATCTCGATCGCTTCTTCTTCGGTCTTGAATTTGAATAGCGGTGCGACCGGACCGAAAATTTCCTCTCGAAACACACGCATGTCTTCGCTGACATCGGTGAGCAAGGTCGGCTCGACGAAGCACTGACCCAGGTCCGATCGATTTCCGCCCGCTGCTATGCGGGCACCTTTGCTCACCGCATCGTCAACAAATCTCATGACGTCATTTGCGGCACCTTCGTTGATCAGCGGACCAATACTGACTCCGTCATCCACGCCATTGCCGATCTTGAGGTCGGCCATCGCCACCATCAACTTTTCGGCAAACGCATCGTAAACACCCTCTTGCACGAGTATGCGGTTGGCGCATACGCAAGTCTGGCCGGCATTGCGAAACTTGCAGATGATGGCGCCTTTGACAGCCTCATCGAGATCGGCGTCATCGAATACGATAAACGGCGCATTGCCGCCCAGTTCCATCGATGTGCGTTTCACCGTTGCCGCGCACTGCTCCATCAGCATTTTGCCGACAGGCGTGGAGCCGGTGAATGTGAGCTTGCGGACTATCGGGTTGCTCGTCATCTCGGCGCCGATTTCTCTCGTCACGCCTGCAATGATGTTGATTACTCCGGCCGGCACGCCGGCGCGCTCCGCGAGTTCCGCGAAGGCGAAAGCAGAAAGCGGTGTCTCGTTTGCCGGTTTACAGACCACTGTGCAACCCGCTGCAAGCGCCGGCGCAATCTTGCGCGTCAACATCGCGTTTGGAAAATTCCACGGCGTGATGCAGGCAACGACGCCGACCGGCTGCTTGATGACAACGATGCGCTTGTCATTTGAAGGTGCCGGAATCGTGTCGCCATATACTCGCTTGGCTTCCTCGGCAAACCACTCTATGTAATTTGCCCCGTATGCGATTTCGCCCCGCGCCTCAGCCAGAGGCTTACCCTGCTCGGCCGTCAGAATCTGCGCCAGATCCTCCTGCGCATCCATCATCAGATTGAACCAGTTGCGAAGAATCGCAGCGCGCTCCTTGGCAGATTTCCTGCGCCAGCTGATATGCGCTCTTTCGGCAGCCTCGATCGCTCGACGGGTTTCAGCGGTACCGCATTTTGCGACCTCGGCGATGGTCTCGCCCGTCGCCGGATTAAGGACCGGATGGGTCTCGCCGTTATCCGCGTCAATCCACTGACCGTTAATATAGGCCTGAGTCTTGAACAGGCCCTTATCTGAAATCTGCATGTTCCCTGTAACTCCCGATCATTGTGTCCTGGGACGGGCTAGTATGGGTTCTGCAATCCGCCGGCGCAACGGCAGGCCGGCGGATTGCAGTCCGGCTTTGCGCCAGGCGGCTTTGCGCTAGGCGGCCTTGCTCCTGTCTGCCGCCAGCCATGCTTCAAGATCGTCGGAATCGCCGATGCGCTGGCCATCGACAAAAACTTGCGGATAGGACGTCGCATTCGCAACGGCGCGCAGCGTTCGATCCGTGAAATCCCGATTGAGCACCAGTTCGTCAAACTCGATGCCCGCATCACGCAGCAATCCTTTGGCGCGCGCGCAGAAGGGACAGCCCGGACGGGACATGACGGTCACGTCATGCGGAAGCTCCGCTTGTGGGTCGATGTAGGAGAGCATTGTATCCGCATCGGAAACCTTGAACGGATCGCCCGGCTCGTCGGGTTCGATAAACATCTTCTCGATGATGCCATCGCGAACCAGCATGGAGTAACGCCATGAGCGCTTGCCAAAGCCGAGGTCCTCTTTACCGACCAGCAATCCCATGCGACTCGTGAAGTCGCCATTGCCGTCAGGCAGGAACGTTACGCGATCGGCCTTTTGGCTGCGCCGCCACTCATCCATCACAAACGCATCGTTTACCGACACACAGATCACTTCATCAATACCACGAGCCTGGAACAGCGGTTGCAGTTGATTGAATCTCGGCACATGCGATGACGAACATGTCGGTGTGAAAGCGCCCGGTAGCGAAAATACGATAACCGACTTGCCCGCAAATACGTCGTCACTGCTGAGATCGACCCACTTGTTGTCGCATCGGGTCTTGAATTTAACCTGCGGGACGCGCTGCCCTTCCATTGACTTAATCATGTTTTCCTCCATTGGTGTTGTGTTGTTTACGCCAGCATGCTTCTGAGCATCCAGGCATTCTTTTCATGAATCTGCATCCGCTGCGTCAACAAATCCGCGGTGGGCTCATCGTTCGCCTCGTCGACGACCGGAAATACGTCTCGCGCAGTTCTGACCACAGCTTCCTGACCCAGAACAAGCTGCCGGATCATCTCTTCGGCGCTCTCGTCGCCCGATCCCTCGGTGATCTTCGTCAGCTTCGAAAAGGCGGAGTACGATGCAGGCGCCTTGATCCCCAGCGCCCGAATGCGTTCAGCAATCTCATCAACAGCCGTCGCCAATTCGGTGTATTGGGTCTCGAACATCAAATGCAAGGTGTTGAACAGCGGCCCCGTGACATTCCAGTGGTAATTGTGGGTCTTCAGGTACAACGAATAGCTGTCCGCCAGGAGCTTTGAGAGACCCATTGCAATTTGCTCACGTTGCTTTGTGTCTATTCCGATATTCAGTTCCATTACTTGCCTCCTTAGTTGATGACCGTAGCTTACGGTTCGTCAAAACATAAATAAAATGGTTTAATTCTATTATTATGTGCTATTTTTTCGATCAATGAGATTACCCAGCACCAGGCAACTGCAGTATTTCGTCGCGCTCGTCGAGAAGGGCCATTTCGGCCGGGCGGCCGATGCGTCATTCGTGTCTCAATCGGCGTTCAGCAACGCGATCAAAGAGCTCGAGGGCATTCTCGGCACGCAGCTCGTCGATCGCACCAACCGGCAGGTGACGATCACTGCCAGCGGCCAGCAGATTGCAACTCAGGCACGATTGGCGCTGCGCGACATTGAAGCCCTCGTTGAACTGGCAGCTGGCGAGCAGCGGCCATTGACCGGCGAGCTGCGGCTCGGTGTTATTCCGACTATCGCGCCATTTCTTCTGCCGGCGGCGTTGCCCAAACTGCGGCACCAGTACCCTGACCTGAAGCTGTATCTGACCGAGGATCAAACGCAGCGGATTTACGAACGCCTGATGGATGGCGAACTGGACCTGCTGCTGCTGGCACTGCCCTGGGAAATGCGCGGCGTGGATGTGCAGGGTCTCTTCAATGACCGTTTTTGTCTCGCAAGCCGCAAGGGTACCTCCCGAGTGGATCCTGCAAACTACAGTTTCAGCCGTCTCGACATGGACAGCATTTTGTTACTCGAGGATGGCCACTGTCTTCGCGACCACGCACTGGCCGCGTGCAAAATTCGAAACACACAAAAGGTGCAGCGATTCGCCGCAAGCAGCCTGTTGACGCTCGTTGAAATGGTCGACGCCGATCTGGGAATTACGTTTCTGCCAGAAATGGCGGCGGGATCAGCCTTGTTGCGCAATACACGCGTGCAAATGCACCTCTTGAAGGACCGAAGCCATCGCAAGATTGGCCTGGCGTGGCGCAGGGGCAGCGGGCGTGTCGAGGAATTTCAACTACTCGGCAAATTCCTGCGCCAACAGCAAAGCTGACACATACCCGGCGGCGAAGAAACACTACGTTGCGCCGATCCCGGCATAGTACGCGACGATTTCAGGGCGAGCCTTGATTCGTTCGAATTGATCCAGCAGACGCGGCGCCACGCGGTCGACCAGGTCCGTCGGCACGTAATCCAGCGTTCCGGAGCGAAGATGCTGAATCCACGTATACACCTTCAGGTCCGCCACCGTCAGGCGGGCATCAGCGAAATACAACCCCCCACGCTCTGCCAGCTTTTCATCCAGCCTGGCCAGGTACAAGGAAATGGGTCCGTCCGCCAGCTTTTGTCGCGCTGCGCGTTTGGCGTCCTCGTCGTCCATGCCGAAGGTCTGGACGATTTTCCCGAGGATATCTTCAATCGCATCCATCACCTCATCACAACGTAACGCTTCGATCGCATCATCCGGATACAGCCCGGTCAGTCGTCCGA